>NZ_JBQSXR010000002.1:0-332582 GCF_052378395.1 Brachybacterium sp. AOP29-B2-41 | reverse complement strand
GGCCCCCCCCCCCCTCGGCGGCGGCGCCCCTCTACGTCGCGAGTCTGCGCGCTGTGGGGGTCGTCGCGGTGTTCAGTCGCAGCAGTACGTCGCGGCAGCCAGTCGCAGCGGTCAGTCCCGGCGGCGCACGATGAAGTAGACGGCGACGGAAGCACCCACGGCGATCACCGCGAGTATCCCGATCAGGGCTCCCATGGGGAGGCCACCCTCGTCGTCCGAGGACTGCGCCGAGGCGCCCTGCTCCTGCGGGGCGTCGTCCGTGACCGGAGCGTCCGAGCTCTCCGCTCCCCCGGCATCGCTCGCCGCGGCGCCGGGCTCCTCCGCAGCACCGCCGCCGTCGCTCGGGGCTGCGGACGCGGCCGGTCCCTGCTCGATCGTGAGGGTCTGGGTGCCCTCGATGGGGTGGCCGTCGCTGGAGACCACGCGCCACTGGATGGTGTGGGTGCCTGCGGGCAGCGGCTCCTCGAGCGTCGCGGTGGCGATCGGACCGTCGACGGTCGGGACGATCTCGGCGAGCTCGGTGCCGGACTCGTCGGAGATCCGTACCAGCGGGCTCACCTCGAGGACATCTGCGGAGAACGTGAAGGTGAGCGCCTCGGGCGAGGCCTCCAGAGTCGCGCCGTCCTCCGGATCCGAGCTGAGTAGGGTGTCATGCGCCTGCGCCGGGGCGGGCATCGCCAGCAGCACGGCGAACAGCATCGCGCTGCAGAGCGCGAGCAGCGTGACCAGACGGGCAGGGGCACGACGGGCAGGAGCGGGGCGAACAGAGCCGAAGCTGTCGATCGAAGACATCATTCCTGCAGGCTACGCCAGCAGGGCACGGTGCCGCCGTGGCGCCGGTCACCTCGGGTCACGCCAGCCGCAGGGTCAGTCGCGAGGAAGGTCCACGTGATGCTCGAGCACCGGGAGCGCGGCCCGGGCAGCATCGATCTCCTCGAGATCGAGATCCACCAGCAGCAGCCCCGGCTCGCGGCCGAGCTCCTGGCGGATGGCACCCAGCGGGCCGACGGCGGCGCTGCGGCCGATGCCGCGGGCCGCCTTCCCGGTGTACTCCGCAGGCGGGGTCTGGTCCGCGGCGAGCACCACGGTGGTGGAGTCCAGAGCGCGGGCCCGCAGCAGCAGCTGCAGCTGCTCCCGCTTGCCCAGCCCCTCGGCCCAGGCCAGGGGCAGCAGGATCGCCTGTGCTCCCCGGCGGGCCAGCGCCGTGAACTGCTCCGGGAAGCGCACGTCATAGCAGGTGGCGATCCCGAAGCGGGTGCCGTGCAGATCGAAGGTGACCAGCTCGCTGCCCGGGGCGACGGTCCGGGACTCGTCGGCGCCGAAGGCATCAAAGAGGTGGATCTTGCGGTACTCGAGGTGGGGATCCCAGTTCGGGCCACGCACGATCACGGTGTTGTGGACGCGGCCGTCCTCGGTGGGGGTGAAGGAGCCGGCGACGACCACGAGCGAATGCGCTTCGGCGAGCTCCTGGACCAGCTGGGCGAAGGAGTCATGGTGCGCGAGAGCGGCCGCTCGCAGATCGGTGCCGAAGGGGGTGAGCGTCGCCTCAGGCAACAGCACCAGGTGCGCCCCCTGCTCGGCGGCCTCGATGACCGCGCCACGCACGGTCTCGAAGGTGGCCTCGAGGTCTTCGGAGATCTCGATCTGGGCCAGGGCGATGCGGGGACCCGCGGCGCGGCGCACCTGGGCCAGGGCATCCGGGGTGTCGATGTCCGCGCCTTCAGCGCCGAGCGCACGCAGCGTTCCCAGCTCCTCCGGACCGAGCTGCGCGTAGAGCCGGCGCAGGCTGAGATCGGCCCAGCCACCGTCTTCATGCTCGACCGCACCCAGTGCTGCTCGCAGCCGGCCCAGCGGCCAGGCCGCGCCGAGGAACTGGAGGTGGCCGTCGTCGGCCTCGAGGGCCACCACCTGCCCGGTCTCAGCGCTGCGGGTGGCGAGGCTGCGCAGTGTCTCGGGACGAAGCATCGGCATGTCTCCGCCGAGCACCAGCACGGTGGCGCTGTCCGGGCCTTCGGAGAACTCGGTGACGCCACGGGCGAGAGCGGCCAGCGGCCCGGAGCGCGGCGGATCCTCGAGCACGAAGCGAGCGCCATGGCGGGTGGCGAGGTCACTGCCGTCCTCGCCGCTGGGACCGACGACGATGCGCCGTCCGTGGGGGGCGGCGCGCAGCACCCGCTCCAGGGCGGTCGCGCCGGCGATCGGCAGACGGGTCTTGTCCGCGCCACCCA
Organism: Brachybacterium sp. AOP29-B2-41; assembly: GCF_052378395.1. Classification (NCBI taxonomy): domain Bacteria; kingdom Bacillati; phylum Actinomycetota; class Actinomycetes; order Micrococcales; family Dermabacteraceae; genus Brachybacterium; species Brachybacterium sp. AOP29-B2-41. The sequence continues at coordinate 330,354 of NZ_JBQSXR010000002.1, read as the reverse complement.
GGCGCGAGGACGCACCACCGGCCAGGATCACGGCGGCGACGGTGGCGGAGGTCTCGGGCAGCTCGCTGGACATGCTCAGATCCTGCCATGGAGCGCTACCATGTTCGAGGCTCAGGTCCCGGTTCGTTCCGGGGACGGGCCGGATCGCCCCCGTAGCTCAGGGGATAGAGCACCGCTCTCCTAAAGCGGGTGTCGCGCGTTCGAATCGCGCCGGGGGCACGAACCATGGGGCTGGTTGAACCAGTGGGCCGGGTTGGATGAGGCCGACGTGAAGCAATGAGTCGCGCTGCGCAACGCCGCCAGCTCAGCCCTTCTCACTCCTGCGCATCCCGCAGCATCTCGAGCCGTCCGCGATCCTTCACCGCGGTCCAGCGCCGCCCGGAGTCGATCAGGCCCTCCCTCTTCCACCGGCTCATCACGCGGGAGACGGATTCCGGGGTGGAGCGGGCCAGGCCCGCGAGATCCGCGCGGGACAGCGGCACCTCGAGCATGATCCCCTCGCTCCCACGGTCCTCACCGAGCTTGTCCGCCAGGCGGAGCAGGGTGCTCGCGACCCGCTGCTCGACGGTCGCGGAGCCTTGCGAGCCGATGTCGGTCTCAGCACGCGAGAGGCGGGCGGCGACGTCGTCGAGGACCCGCAGCGCGATGCGCGGCTGCTCAGCGAGGACAGAGCGGAAGTCGTCCTGGTCGATGCGCAGCACGCAGGTGCCCACCAGCGCCGAGGCGGTCTGGTGGTGGATCGGCTCGCCGAGAGTGCTCATGGTCCCGAACAGCTCCCCGGGGACCAGCAGATCGGTGACTGTCTCGGTCCCGCCTGCGGTGACCTGGGACAGCTTCACCCGCCCCTCGGCGACCACGTAGAGGGCTTCCGCCGGTTCGCCGGCGCGGTAGATCGGGGCGTCCGGGGCGAAGGTCAGGGTGCGCATCCGGGCATCGATGCGATCCAGCTCCGACTCGCCCAGTCCGAGGAAGTAGGGCGCGCGGGCCAGCACGTACAGCCGCACGGGCCGTGGGCACTGGTGGGGCAGGGTGATCTCCGTGAGCGGGATCGTGCGTCGGCCCTGCGCGGCGGGCCCGGCGGGTGGCTCCTGGATGGTCATGGCTCGACTCTAACCCTCTCCCATCCGGCCTGGTCAGAAGTGGAGTGCAGTTGATTGATCCCTGTCATGTCGCTTCCACAAGAACCCTTCTAGGTTGAGAGCACATCGAGGGAAAGCCCCTCGAGGACCACGCTCCAGAAGGAAGGCTCACCATGACTGCCACCCCCGCCACCAGCACCCACTCCATCTTCCGCGCCGAGGGCTTCAGCTGCCCTTCCTGCGTCGCCAAGATCGAGAAACAGGTGGGCCGCCTCAAGGGCGTGCAGAACGTCAGCGTGAAGTTCGCCTCCGGCCGCGTCGAAGTCGACCACGACGCCTCCGTGACCACCACCGATGAGATCGTCGCCGCGATCGACAAGGCCGGCTACAAGTCCGTCCTCTCGGCCTTCTGACCCCTGGCGGCCGGGCCCCATGGCCCGGCCGTCCTGCCCAGATCCTGCTCCGCGTCCTGCGCCGCACCTGACTTGAAAGGCACCACCTCATGTCTGCTCTGACCCGTTGGCTGCGCGGTCCCTGGGGAACCCCGATCATCTCGGGTCTCCTCATCGTCGTCGCCGCGATCCTCTCCCTGTCCATCGGGGTGAACCCCTTCGGCTCCGGCCACCAGCACGGCCTCGGCTTCTCACTGGACGGGCCCACCGCCCTGGTCACCTCCGATCTCTTCATGGTCGCCGCGGCGCTGGTCGCCGGCATCCCGATCATCCTCAAGGCCTTGCGCGCGCTGATGGTCAAGGTCATCGCCATCGATCTGCTGGTCACCATCGCCGCGGTCGGTGCGCTGATCATCGGCCAGTACTGGGAAGCGGCTGCAGTCACGTTCCTGTTCGCCATCGGCCACGCCCTCGAGGCCGGCACCATGAACCGCACCCGCTCCGCGCTCGCGGAGCTTGTGGCTGTCGCCCCCGATGTCGCCGTGGTGATGCGGGAGGGCGAACAGGTGGAGATCTCCGCCGCCCTGGTCCAGCCCGAGGAGACGGTGCTGGTCAAGAACGGCGCGAAGGTCCCTGTGGACGGCATCGTCATCGGCGGTACCGGGGCTCTGGACGAGGCGTCGATCACCGGCGAGTCCATCCCCGTCGAGAAGGGCGAGGGCGACCAGGTGTTCGCCGGCACCATCTCCGGCGGTGGCTTCCTGCAGGTGCGCGCCACCGGCATCGGGGCCGACACCACCCTGGCCCGCATCATCCATCGCGTCGAGGAAGCGCAGGACGCCAAGGCCCGCACCCAGACCTTCATGGAGAAGTTCTCCACCTGGTACACCCCCGGCATCATTCTGCTGGCCCTGATCACGGGGCTCATCACCGGGAACGTCGTGCTCGCCCTGACCCTGCTGGTGATCGGCTGCCCCGGGGCGCTGGTCATCTCCATCCCCGTCTCGATCGTGGCTGGCATCGGCCGCGGTGCCAAGGACGGCATCCTCATCAAGGGTGGCGAGTACCTGGAGACCAGCGCGAAGATCACCGCCGTCGCCCTGGACAAGACCGGCACCCTCACCGAGGGCAAGCCCTACCTCACCGACGTGACCGTCCTGGACCCTGCCCTGGATCGTGCCGACGTGCTCGGCTGGGCGGCACGTGCCGAGGCCGGTTCCGAGCACCCGCTGGCACGTCCCCTGATCGACGCCGCGGCGGCCGAGGGCCTGCCCACCCATGGCCTGCCCGAGCACACCGAGCCGGTTCCCGGCAAGGGCATCGTCGCCACCCTCGAGGGTCGACGCGTCGCCGTCGGCAACCTGCCGCTGCTGGCGGCCGAGGACATCTCCGAGGATCGCGGCGCGACCGCGGAGGTCGACCGGCTCGCCGGACTCGGCCGCACCCCGATGGTCGTCACCCTCGACGGCCGCGTGATCGGCGTGGTCGCGGTCGCCGACCGGATCCGCACCGACGCGAGGGAGATGATCGCCCGGCTCCACGCGACCGGGGTCAAGAAGGTCATCATGCTCACCGGTGACAACCGGCGGGTCGCCGAGGCGGTCGCCGCCGAGGTCGGGGTCGACGAGGTCCGCGCCCAGCTGCTGCCCGAGGACAAGCTCACCGTCGTCCAGCAGCTCCAGAGCGAGGGCTGCACCGTGGCGATGGTCGGCGATGGCGTCAACGACGCCCCGGCCCTGGCCACTGCCGATATTGGCGTGGCGATGGGCGCCGCCGGCACCGGCGTCGCCATCGAGACCGCTGACATCGCCCTGATGAAGGACGATCTGCTCAAGCTCCCGCAGGCGATCGGTCTGGCCCGCAGCACGGTCTCCGTGATGCGACAGAACATCGCGATCGCGCTGATCACGGTGATCGCGCTCCTGGTGGGCGTGTTCGCCGGTGGGGTCACGATGGCGATCGGCATGCTGGTCCACGAGGGCTCGGTGCTGCTGGTGATCCTCAACGCGATGCGACTGCTGCGCCGCCGCAAGGATCAGCACGGCGCCCGCCCGGGCTCCCCGTCCGAGACCCGCATTCCGCAGAGCGTCGGGGCGAGCCAGAGCATCTGACCCCGAACAGAACCATGTCCACTCGAGAGGAAGCGCATCATGTCTGAACAGCATTTCGCCCTCGAAGGCGACGTCGAGCACTTCACCATCGCGGACATCGCGACAGCGAATCCGGACTTCCGCAAGGTTCTGTGGACGGGGAAGCACTCCCAGATCGTCCTCGTGACCGTGCCGGTGGGCGGAGAGATCGGGGACGAGGTCCACGAGACCACGGACCAGATCCTGACCTTGGTCTCCGGGACCGGTGAAGCCGACCTCAACGGCCACACCCACGCAGTCCACGCCGGTGATCTGTGCGCGGTGCCCGCCGGCGCCCAGCACAACGTCCGCAACACCGGGGAGGAGCCCCTCGTGCTGTACACGATCTACAGCCCGCCCGAGCATGCGGTGGACGGCGCCTTCGCCACCAAGGAGGAGGCGGACGCCGCCGAGGCCGCAGGCGAGGACCAGTCTCCCCAGGCCTGATCCCCCGCAGCACCCCTGATGGCGGCCCCACGGGCACACGCCCGGAGCGGCCGCTCCCCGCACAGCAGCAACGACACAGGAGAACGCAGATGTCCAAGGTTTTCGTCTTCACCACCTACGGAGGCCCGGAGGGTCAGCAGCTCACCGAGCGTGAGGCCCCAGCCCCCCGTGCCGGGGAGATCGCGATCGAGGTGCGCGCCGCCGGCGTGAACCCCGCGGACTGGAAGCGGCGCGAAGGCGTCTTCGGCACCCGTGGCCGTCTGCCGGTGGCGATGGGCCTCGAGGCCGCCGGCATCGTCACCGCTGTCGGCGAGGGAACCCGGGACTTCGCCGTCGGCGACGAGGTCCTCGGCGCCCCGGCGCGCGGGCTCGGCGCCTTCGCCGAGCACACTGTCCTGGACGCCTCGGCGACGGTCGCCAAGCCCGAGGAGATCTCCTTCACCGATGCCGCGGGGATCCCGATCGCCGGCACCGCCGCCTACGACCTCACCCACCAGGTCGAGATCGAGGCCGGGCAGACGCTGCTGGTCCTCGGCGCGGGAGGCGGCGTAGGCCGCATGGCCCTGCAGATCGCGAAGGTCCACGAGCTGAAGGCCATCGGTGTCGCCTCGGAGTCCAAGCGGGAGCTGATCGAAGCCACCGGCGCGACCTTCGTCCCCTCCGGAGAGGGGGTCGCCGCGCGCGTGCGGGCACTCGCCCCGGACGGCGTAGACGTGCTGGCCGATCTCGTGGGCGGGGACGCCCTGCGAGAGCTGGCCCCGCTGGTCAAGCTCCCCTCAGGGATCGTCTCCGCGGCCGACGGCGCCACCGCCGTCGAGCTCGGCGGGGCCGGCCGGGAGCGGTCCGAGGGAGTGCTGGGCAAGATCACCGACGTGGTCCGGTACGGCCTGGTGAGCCCGCACGTGGTGGAGACGTTCCCGCTCAGCCAGGCTGCCGAAGCACTCGCTGCCGTGGAGGCCGGGCACTCCCGCGGGAAGATCGTGATCATCCCCTGACCTGCCCTCGGTGACGCACGCGCCTCCGGTAACGTGACGCAGATGACCTCCCACACCGCTGACCCTGCCGCTCCCTCGACCTCGTCGGCTGATCCCGCTGATCCCGTCGGTTTCACTGACCCCGCTGGTTTCGCTGGTTTCGCTGACATCGACGGCTTTCTGAGGATCCCGCGCGTGGCCTCCGTGGTCGCGAGCGACGACGGGCGCGTTGTCACGGCGATCCAGGAGGCCGACGAGCCCGGCGCGAAGCTCGTCTCCTCGCTCTGGGAGCTCGACCCGGCCGGGGAGCAGCCCGCCCGTCGGCTGACCTTCTCCGCCAAGGGCGAGAGCTCGCCCCGGTTCGCCCCTGACGGGTCGCTGCTGTTCAGCTCCTCCCGGCCGGATCCTGAAGGCGGTGCCGAGGAGGAGGTCACCGCGATCTGGCGCCTGCCGCGCACGGGCGAGGCGCAGGTGGTGGCCTCCGCCGCCGCAGGCCTGTCCCTGCTCTCGGTCGCCGCGGACGGGACCATGCTCGCCGCCACCAGCGTGCTGCCGGGCAGCAACCTCGAGGAGGATGCCGAGCGCCGCAAGGCCCGCAAGGACGCGAAGCAGACCACCATCTGGCACACCGGGATGCCGATCCGGCTGTGGGACCACGAGATCGGCGACCAGAGCCGCCGCCTGGTGCTGGTGTCCCCGGAGGGTGACCTCACCGATCTCACCCCCGACGTCGGCACCGTGACCCTCTACGCCGCCTCCGCCGATCTCTCCCCCGACGGCTCCACCGTCGCGACCTCCTGGACCCAGCGGGTGCGCGGCGGCGAGACCCGCAGCTCGCTGGTGCTGATCGACACCGCGACCCTGCGCCGCAGCGTGCTGCTGAGCGCGGACGAGAACGCGCAGTACGGCTCCCCACTGTTCTCGCGCGACGGCCGGAAGCTGGCCGTGATCCGCTCGACCGCCTCCTCCCCCACCGACACCAGCTACAGCCGCTTGGAGATCCACCCCCTCGGCGGCGGCGAGGCGATCACCGCGCAGCTCGGCGATCTGAGCATCACCGACCTCGAATGGGCCGCAGACGGCAGCCTGCTGATGGCCGGAGACCTGCACTCCTCCGGCGCGGTGCTGCGAATCGACGCGGCCACCGGCGAGGCCCGCACAGTGGCCGGCGACGGCGTCTTCTCGTCACTCGCCGCGACGGCTGACGGCACCCTGTTCGCACTCCGCAATGACGTCGCGGCCCCGTCCCGTCCGGTCCGGATCGACACCGGTTCCCATGCTGGCGCCGGTGCCGTCACCGAGCTGCCCGCTCCAGGGGCGGTCGGCGCACTGCCCGGCACTCTGGAATGGGTGGAGACCGACGTCGACGGGCTCACCGTGGGCGGCTGGCTGTGCGTCCCTGCGGGCGCATCGGCGGAGGCCCCGGCGCCCGTCATGCTGTGGATCCACGGCGGGCCGCACGGCTCCTACAACGCGTGGAGCTGGCGCTGGTGCCCGTGGCTCGCGGTGCAGCGCGGCTATGCGGTGCTGATGCCCGACCCGGCGATGTCCACCGGTTACGGGGATGCGGGTCTGAATCGCGGCTGGCCGCGCCGACCCGACGTGGTGTTCCACGAGTGCGAGACCCTCTTCGATGCGGTGCTCGAGCGGGCGGACCTCGACGGTTCCCGCACCGCGATGCTCGGGGCGTCGTTCGGCGGCTTCATGGCGAACTGGATCGCCGGGCACACCACTCGCTTCGACGCGATCGTCACCCATGCGGGGCTGTGGGCGCTGGATCAGCAGCACCGCACCACCGACGCCGCGGCCTCCAAGATGCGCGTGCACCGTCATGAGGATGAGGACCCGGACTGGTATCGGGCGTTCTCCCCGCATCACGAGGTCGACGCGATCACCACCCCGATGCTGATCACCCACGGCAACCGCGACTACCGGGTGCCGATCAGCGAGGCGCTGCGGCTGTGGTGGGACCTGGTCTCCACCTGGGACGGCGAGCCGCAGGGCATGCCGCACCGCTTCCTGCAGCTGACCAGCGAGAACCACTGGGTGCTCACCCCATCCAATGCGCTCGCTTGGAACCAGGCCGTGCTCGCGTTCTGCGACCAGCACGTCCTCGGCGCCGAGCCGATCCCGGAGGTCCTGCCCTGGTGAGTGCGGAGCTGACAGCTGCTGCTGCTGGGCAGGGTCAGTTCAGCGTGCCGGTGAGCCGGCCGTGGAACTGGGTGGAGTGCTCGTCCAGCCCGGTGAAACGCACTTCGATGCCGTGGTCGGAGTACTTGGTCTGCACCGAATCGAGGACGGCGACGGTCGAGGCATCCCAGATCTGGGCGGCGGAGAAGTCGATGGTGACCTGCGGCGGGTCCTCGGCGTAGGTGAACTGCTCGACGAGGTCGTTGCTGCTGCCGAAGAAGAGCGGGCCGCGCACCGTGTAGGTCGCCGCCCCGTCGGTGACCAGGCGGCGAACGCTCGTCACGTGCGCGATACGGCGGGCGAACAGCACCATCGCCAGCAGCGCCCCGGCCGCAACGCCGATCGCGAGGTTGTTGGTGGCGACCACGACCACGACCGTCGTGACCATCACCAGGGTCTCCGACCACGGCATCCGCTTCAGGGTCGCGGGTCGCACGCTGTGGAAGTTCACGGTGGAGACGGCGACGACCATCATCACCGCGGCGAGCGCGGCCATCGGGATCGCCTCCATGAGATCCGAGAGCACGGTGACCAGGATCAGCAGCATTGCTCCGGCGAAGAAGGTGGACAGCCTCGTGCGGGCCCGGCCGAGCTTCACGTTGACCACGGTCTGCCCGATCATGGCGCAGCCGGCGATGCCTCCCCAGCAGCCGGCGAGGATGTTCGCGACGCCGAGCGCCCACGATTCACGGCTCTTGTGTGAGCGAGTGTCGGTGATGTCGTCCACGAGCTTGGCGGTCAGCAGCGTCTCCATCAGCCCCACGAACGCGACGCTGAGGGCGGTGGGCAGGATCAGGCGCAGCGTGTCGAGGTCCAGCGGGACCTCGAGCGGGGTGATCCCGGGCAGTCCGCCGGAGACATCGCCCTGGTCGCCGACTGTGGGTACGGAGAGATGCGCGAACACCGCGATCGCGGTGACCAGCACAATCGCGACCAGCGGTGCGGGCACGGCCTTGGTGAAGCGCGGCAGCAGCAGCACCACCAGCAGGGTCAGCGCGAACAACGGGTAGACCATGGCCGGCACGTCGAGCACGTGCTGCAGCTGAGCGGCAAAGATCAGGATCCCGAGCGCGTTGACGAAGCCGATCATCACCGAGCGCGGGATGAACCGCATGATCCTGGCGAGCCCCAGTACACCGAAGAGGATCTGGATGATGCCGGCGAGGATCACCGTGGGCAGCAGGTATTCGACGCCATGGGTGTGGACCAGCGGCGCGACCACGAGCGCGACGGCACCCGCGGCGGCGGTGATCATGGCGGGCCGGCCACCGAGGATCGACATCGAGATCGCGAGCACGACCGAGGCGATGAGGCTGACCTTCGGGTCCACGCCGGCGATCACCGAGAACGAGATGACCTCGGGGATCAGGGCGAGCGTGGTGACCGCCCCGGCGAGCGCCTCGGTGGTGAGGAGCCGCGGGTTCCGCAGTGCCTGCAGGGTGGTGGGGCTCGGAGCCGAAGTGGGAGTCGCTGTCACGCCCGTGATGGTATCGGCGGTCCACGGCCGACGGGCGTGGGGTCTGCGTCCTGGCGCGCGAGGTCACAGCAGCCGGGACTACCCTGGTAGATCCCCTCCCGTCGGCCCTGCCGGTGGGTCTGATCGGACAGAGGATCCATGACTGCACCCACGCGTCGCCGCTTCGACGCCACCTGGCTCCCCTTCGGCATGATGATCGGTTTCACCGTGGGAATCGGCTTGGGGCTGGCCGTCATCAACAACATCTTCATCGGTGCTCTGATCGGCTTCGCCGTCGGCGCCACACTCGGTATCGCCCTCGGGTTCCGCGATCCGCGACGCTCTGTGGACGACGAGGATGCCGAGGACGACCGCTACCGCCGCGAGCACGGCGACCCCACCCCTCGCGGCCCGGATGCCTGAGCCCGGCCGGAGCCCCGAACGACAGCTGCACACAAAATCTTCACCTCGCCATCGCGCCACACCCGTGACTAAGCCTTGACCTTTCCTTTACCTTTTGGCACCGTGTGACCCGGGCCATTTGGCTCGATGTCCACCACGGTGCAGCCGCCCCGCGGACTCCCGAGGAGAGGAACCGTCATGACGATCACGAGCATCGGCCGACGAGCCCGCACCACGATGGCGCTCTGCGCCGGCGCGGCCCTGCTGGGGCTGAGCGCCTGCGGGGCCGACGTCGACACCCCTCCGGAGACCCCCGCCGGGGCCGCCGAGACGGATGCCGATGACACCTCCGATGGTGGTGGAGAGCAGGACCAGCAGTCATCGGAAGGCGGGGACGCCTCCGACGAGGAGTCCGCGTCGGACGGTGGCGGCGAGGAAGAAGAAGAGGAAGCAGGAGACGGCGCAGGGGCCGATGAGGGTGCGGGAGAGGACGGGGGTGAGCCGGGTGCCTCGGGGGAGCGCACGCGGATCATGCTGGTGACCGATCTGGGGACGGACGACACCAGGGGAGAGGGCGCCCCCGCCCTCACGGACGACGACCTGGCAGCACTTCTCGCAGCACCCTTCGAGGGCACTGCCGAATGCGAGGACGAGCTGGTGCTCGAGCCGGGCGCCGCAGCGACCGGATGCCTCGGACCGGCGAGCTTCGATACGACCGAGCCGCACCAGGAGTGGGTCGCCAACGTGGTCTTCGTGCCGTCGGAGGACGGATTTCAGAACGGTTCGACGGTGGCAGTGCTGTTCTCGACCGGGACCGAGCTGCCCACAGCGGCCGATGGCCTGCTGGACGAGGACGTCAGCCTCACCGGGGTGGGATTCGGCTCGATGTTCGGTGCCGAGCCGCTCAGCGCCGACGAGGTCGCCGAGAGCACACTGCAGACGCTGACCTCCGAGAACGCCTATGTACCGGTCAACACAATGGCCGAGTGGAGCGACGTCACCTGCGAGGACGGCCTGGACTTCACCGAGTTCGAGACCGTCGACTGCGAGGCCACGACCACCGACGGCACCACCTGGGGGCTGCTGGTCGCCCCGGGCACCTATGCCGACAACGACCAGGGCCTGCTGGTCGGGATCTCGGTCCCCCGGGACGGCTGAGCCACCGGCCACAGAACTGCTGAACTGCTGGACTGCTGGACTGCTGGACTGCTGGACCACCCACTCGCTCAGCTGCTCGGCTGCTGAATCACCGCCCTCGGTGGTCAGTTCCCTCACCGGGAGCTGACCGCCGGGCGCGGTGAGGTTACGGTGGGGAGGCGCCGCGAGGAGAGTGCCGGCGCCGCCGCCGGGACGACCCGGTCCGCGCAGTCGCAGGGAGGACGGCCTCGCAGGAGGATCCCCCATGACCCCGACCGGCCACTCCCCCGCCCAGCCCGGCCCCCGTACCCGCAGACAGCTCGCGCGCGAGCTCCTCACCCGCGACGCCATCGGACGCCTGGTGCTCGGCTGGGCCGCCGTCGGCGCTCTGAGCCTCGCCGGCCCGCTGCTGGCCGCGCCGCTGCCCTCCCCCGTGCTCGCATTGGTGCTGGCCGCGATCATCGCGGTGATCGTGGTCGCCGCCGGCGGAGTGGTCCACCAGGCCGAGGCGCTCGCGCGCCGGCTCGGCGATCCCTACGGCACGCTCGTGCTGACGCTCTCGATCGTGGTGATCGAGGTGGTGCTGATCGCCGCGGTCATGCTCGGTCCCGGAGAGCACGCCGTGATCGCCCGGGACTCGGTGATGGCGGTCTCGATGATCATCATGAACCTGGCGCTCGGGCTCTGCCTGCTGGTGGGCGGCCTGCGGCACGGCTCCCTCGCTACGCACCGGGTGGGGACCTCCGCCTACCTGGTGATGCTCACCGCGCTCGCGGCGCTCGCCTTCGCGCTGCCGGCGACGATCAGCGAGAGCGGCGGCTATGCGCCTCCCCAGGCACTGGTGGTCGGTGGGCTCACGGTGGCGGTGTACGCCTTCTTCCTCTGGCGCCAGATGGGAGCCCAGGCCGGTGAGTTCCAGGAGATCGAGCGAGCCGTGGGCAGCGCCGCGGCCGCCGAGCCCGTGACCGACGCGAACCCCACCACCGCCACCCGCACCACCGCCGCCACCACTCGCACCGCCCGCACTACCGGGAACCGCACCGCGCTGCGGGAGGTCCTCTCCCTGCACCGGGAGGAGCTGCTGGCGCGCGCCGCCCTGCTGATCGCGACCGTGCTGCCGATCGTGCTGCTCTCGCACCATATGGCGGGGCTGCTCGATGACGGCCTGGCGCGGCTCGGTGCCCCGGTCGCCCTCGGCGGAGTGCTGATCGCGATGATCGTGTTCACGCCGGAGTCGATCACCGCGGTGCGGGCGGCGCTGAACGGGGAAATGCAGCGGGTGGTGAACCTGTGCCATGGCGCACTGGTCTCGACCCTCGCCCTGACGATCCCGACGGTGCTGATGATCGGACTGGTCACCGGTACCGAGGTGGTGCTCGCGGAATCGCCGACGAACCTGCTGCTGCTCGGGGCGACCCTGGCCGTCGCCGCGATCTCGGCGAGCGCCCCGCGAGTCACTGCGGTGCACGGCGCCGTGCACCTGCTGCTGTTCGGCGTCTACATGCTCATGCTCTTCTCCTGAGCACTGCTCAGCTCAGCGCCGGGGCCGCCGGCGGTCGAGCTCCTGGAGCCGGTCGCGGACCTCTCGGCGCAGCACCTTGCCCATCTCGTTGCGCGGGAGCTCGGTCAGCACGTGGAAGCGTCGCGGCACCTTGTACGCGGTCAGCCGCTCCTTGAGCCGCTGCCGCAGCACCTCGACGTCAGGAAGCAGCCCGTCAGGGGTGACGATCGCGGCGACCACCTCCTCGGTGCCCAGTTCATCGACCAGGCCCACCACGGCGATGTCCTCGATGCCATGTTCCCCCCGGATCGCGTCCTCGACCTCGGAGGGGTAGACGTTGAAGCCGCCGGTGATCACCATCTCCTTGAGCCGGTCGACAATCCTGAGGAACCCGCGCTCATCGACCTGGGCGATGTCGCCGGTGCGGAACCAGCCGTCATGGAACGCCTCGGCGGTCGCCTCGGGACGGTCGCGGTATCCGGAGAACACCTGCGGGCCCCGGACCAGGATCTCCCCCGCCTCACCCGGCTCCACGTCCCGGTCGAGGTCCTCGGGGTCGACCAGGCGCACCTGGGTGTCAGGGAACGGCATGCCGATCGATCCCGGTGTTCGGGTGCTGTCGACCGGGTTGCCGCACACGATCGGAGAGCATTCCGAGAGTCCGTAGCCCTCGATGAGCAGGCCCCCGGTCGCGTTCTCCCAGGCCTCGATGAGTTCGGGTCGCAGCGGCATCGCTCCAGCGATCCCGGTGCGGATTCCCTCGAGCGAGACGCCCCGCTCCTTCGCGCCGGTGACGACGCGATCGAACAGCGGTGGCACCGCGATCATCGTCGTCGGCCGCCGCCGCTTGATCGCATCGAGGATCAGTCCGGTCTCGGGCTTGGGGATCAGGTGCAGCATCGCCCCGACGGTCAGGCCCGCGTTCATCGACAGCGAACAGCCGAACACATGGAAGAGCGGCAGACAGGCCATGAACACCTCCTTGCCCGGGACCAGGGGCGTGACCCATTCGCGGGCCTGAGTGGTGGAGGCGATCAGGTTGGCATGACTGAGCGGCACGCCCTTCGGGGCGCCGGTGGTGCCCGAGGTGTACAGCAGCAAGGCGGTGTCCTCGCGCGCCGGACGGGAGGCGGCGGGTGCCGGGGCGGCCTCGCGGCGCAGCCCGGAGAAGGGAAGAGTGCTGGCCGGCGCGGGCCGGGAGAGCTGGTCCCGTGAGGCACGGGCCTTCTTCAGCGGCAGCCGCAGCAGGGCGCGCTTCCCGCGGGGCATCTCCTCGATGAGATCCACCGCGATGATCGCGCCCGGGCGCACCTCTTCCGGCAGCTCCTGCAGGGTCCCGGCCGCGACGTTCCACACGATCGCGACCTCCGCGCGGTGGTCGGCGAACATCGGCGCGAGCTCGTGGGCCGGGTAGAGCGGGTTGTGCTCGACGACGGTCGCGCCGCACCGCAGCGCGGCGTAGAAGGCGACGACGTGCTGGGGGCAGGTGGGCATCAGCAGTGCCACGGTCGATCCCGGCCCTACGCCCAAGCGGTGCAGGTTCCCGGCCACGGCCCGCACCTGGGCGGCGAGCTCGGCATAGCTCGTGCGTCGGCCGAAGAAGTCCAGCGCCGCCTGCTCCGCATAGGTCACCGTGTACGCATCGAACTCGTCGACCAGGGAACCGGCGGGATAGTCCAGATGGCGGCGCACCCCAGGGGCGTAGGCGGCGGTCCAGCGATCCTCGAGAGCGGTCATGGTCGGTCCTCAGCGGTGATGGGAGCGGGTCGAGATCAGAGTAGGCCCGAGTCCTGCGAGTCACCTTCCTGCGAGTCGCCGGCGGTGGTCCTGTGGGACTCGTGTTCTGCAGCCCCCGGCGCTCGGGAGCGGGATACAGTCACAGCGTGAGTGCGACGATGCTTCCGATCCCGACCGACGCCGGCGACCTGCCGGGCCTGCTCTGGCTGCCCGAGAACCTCGAGGAGCCGGTGCCCGGGCTCGTGGTGCTGCAGGAGATCTTCGGCCTGTCCGAGTACATGCAGCAGCGCTGCGCGGACCTCGCCGCGCTGGGCTATGCGGTGCTCGCCCCGCAGCTGTTCGCCCGTCTGGACCCGCCGCTGGTGGGGCTCGAGGACTGGGACGACTTCGACTCCTGACTCACCGAGGGCGTCACCCTGACCGGGCAACTGCCCTGGGAGCGCGCGGAGGCCGACGCGATCGCTGCGATGGGTGCGCTGCGGGCGCACGGCGCCGTGGACTCCGAGCAGGTGGGCCTGCTCGGCTTCTGCTACGGCGGCGGGCTCGCCTTCGCCGCGGCCGCTTCCGCCGCCGACGAGCAGCGCCCGCCGTCGGTGCTGGTCAGCTACTACGGCTCCGCCCTGCCGACGCTCCTGCACCGGGCTCCCCTGGTGGGGGCGCCGAGCCTGCACCACTTCGGCACCGCCGACGCTTTCATCCCGGCGGAGCAGGTCGAGCAGATCCGCGAGGCGGTCACCGCAGGCGGCACTCGGGAGCAGGTGCGCTTCGAGCTGCACGAGGGCGCGGGCCATGCGTTCGACAATCCTCATCCGGGGCTCCATCACGCCGACGCCGCAGAGGCCGCCTGGCAGCGGACCGTCGGCTTCCTCGCGGAGAATCTCCCGAGCCGCGCCTGAACCTGCGCCCTGGCCCACCCGCCGGCGCCAGCGCCAGCGCCAGCGCCAGCGCCAGCGCCAGCGCCAGCGCCAGCGCCAGCGCCAGCGCCAGCGCCAGCGCCAGCGCCAGCGGCAGCGGCAGCGGCAGCGGCAAAGAGTGCCGCACCGGAGACCTGAGACACAGGATTCGCGCCCGTGGCAGCGCGCTTTTCGCACCACGCCATGCGTGACCGAATAGTTATGTCCAGATTGTCGGACAGACGAATCTCGGACGATGCGACTACTTCGAGCCCCGCATCGCTCCAGGCCATGCGTCGATTCATTCCTCGCCACCCATAGTCGGCCACGTCCCGCTACGGCTTCAGCAGACCCCGCCATCGGACGAAAACGCCTGATCCTGGGCTGATTCGGTCTGCGCCGACGCCTACGCTTCGAAGAGTCTCAGAGTCGCGCCGGCACCCCGGAACGGGGGAACAGGACGCCGTCGATGCGATGGATGCCCACCAATCGCCCACCGAAGAAGGAGCCCACGTGCCTCCAGTGATCTCTGCGGAAGGCCTGTATAAAGTCTTCGGCCGCCGCCCCGCCCGAGGAGTCGATGCCCTGCGCCAGGGCCGCAGTCGCGGCGAGCTGCGCGAGAACGGACTGACCGCAGCCGTGATCGATGCGAGCTTCAGCGTCGACCCCGGCGAGATCTTCGTGGTGATGGGGCTGTCCGGCTCCGGCAAGTCCACCCTGATCCGGATGGTCAACGGTCTGCTGCCTGCCACGGCCGGCGAGCTGCGGATCGGTGACGCCGTCCTCTCGGACATGTCCCCGGCGCAGGTCCGCGAAGCCCGCCGTACGCGCGTCTCGATGGTCTTCCAGCACTTCGCCCTCCTTCCCCACCGCACCGTCGGCGAGAACGCAGCCTATGGGCTCGAGATCAGCGGCATGAACCGTGCCGATCGCGAGGAGAAGGCGAACACCGCCCTGGAGATGGTCGGGCTGAAGGGCTGGGGTGGCTACCGTCCCGACAACCTCTCTGGCGGCATGCAGCAGCGAGTGGGGCTGGCCCGCGCCCTCGCCGCCGGCACTGACGTGCTGCTCATGGATGAGGCGTTCAGCGCCCTGGATCCGCTGATCCGTCGCGACATGCAGGACCAGCTCGTGGATCTCCAGCAGCGCCTGGACAAGACGGTCCTGTTCATCACCCACGACCTCAACGAGGCGATGCGCCTCGGTGACCGGATCGCGATGATGCGCGACGGCCGGATCGTGCAGGTCGGGACCTCCGACGAGATCCTCAACGAGCCGGCCAACGACTACGTCGCCCGCTTCATCCAGGACGTGGACCGCTCCCGCGTGCTCACCGCCGGGGCGATCATGGAGAAGCCCGCCGAGGTCCTCGGTGACGGGCAGGGTCCCCGCACTGCGCATCGCATGCTGCGCGCGACTCAGAACTCCTGGCTGGTGGTGCTGCGCCGCGACCGCACTCCGCACGGCGTGCTCTGGGAGGACGACGTCGCCGCGGCAGTCAGCGCCGGCCGTGACGACCTGCCCTGGTCCACGGCCCACGAGATGCCGGTGGTCTCCGAGGACACCCCGATCGCTGATCTCTTCGCGCTCTCGGCGAAGCACCTGAGCCCGCTGGTCGTCGTCGACGAGCGCGGTCGCTTCTCCGGCGTCGTCCCTCGGGTCACGCTGCTCACGGCGGCGGGCGTCGGCAACGGCAACGGCAACGGCCAGACCACCAGCACCCCATCACCGGGGAGTGATGCCGTCGCCCCCCAGACCGACGATGCGCAGGGAGGTGCACGATGACCCCGCAGGAAGACTCCCTCGTCCCCCGCATCCCGCTCGGCGACTGGATCGACGACGGCTTCGACTGGCTCAAGGAGAACGTCTCCTGGCTGTTCGACGCCTTCCGCGCGATCATGGACCTCCTGATCGGCGGCCTCACCGATGTGCTGCTGCTGGTCCCGGCGCTGGTCGCGATCCCGATCTTCGCGCTGATCGCCCTGATCCTGCGCTCTTGGAAGCTCGCCGTCGCCACCCTGGTCGGATTCGCACTGGTCCTGTCCATGGAGCAGTGGGAGACGATGATGCAGACCATGTCGTTGGTGCTGATCGCCACCCTGTTCGCGGTGCTGATCGCGGTGCCGCTCGGCATCCTCGCCGCGGTCAACAGCACGGTGAGCTCGATCGTCAAGCCCGTCATGGACTTCATGCAGACCATGCCGGCCTTCGTCTACCTGATCCCGGCGGTCACCTTCTTCTCCATCGGCGTCGTCCCCGGCGTCTTCTCCACCATCATCTTCGCGCTGCCCCCAGGTGTGCGCATGACCGAGCTGGGCATCCGCCAGGTCGACTCCGAGACCGTCGAGGCCGGTGAGGCCTTCGGCGCGACCCGCGGACAGATCCTGCGCGGCATCCAGCTCCCGCTGGCCGTCCCCACCATCATGGCCGGCGTCAACCAGGTCATCATGCTCTCGCTGTCCATGGCGGTCGTCGCCGGCATGGTCGGCGCGGACGGCCTGGGCAAGGAGGTCGTCCAGGCGATCTCCACCCAGAACCTGGCCCTGGGCGTGGAGGCCGGCCTCGCCGTCGTGGTGCTGGCCGTCTACCTGGACCGGCTCACCGCGGCCCTCGGCAACCCGGGCGCCTACAAGGGCTCGCTGGTCGCACTCACCCAGAAGGCGCTGGCACAGCGCGCCCGCGCCGCCGGTGTCGCCGCGCTCTGACAGCGCCCCACCTCTGACCACCCACTGATCACCACGGAAGGACCCGATCATGACGAACCGACGCATTCCCTTCAGCCCCCGAGCTGCCGTCCGCCGGCCCCTCACCCGCCGCGCCGCCCTGCTGGGCGGCGGAGCGGGCCTGATGGGCCTGGGCCTCGCGGCCTGCGGCACCGACGACTCCGGCAGCGGCAGTGGCAGCAGCGACAACGGCGGCGGTGGTGGCGAGACCATCACGCTCGGCTACATCCCGTCCTGGACCGACGGCCTGTCCACCGCCTACCTGCTCGACAACCGCCTGACGGCCATGGGCTACACCGTCGAGCACGAGCCGATCACCGAGGCTGGTGTGCTCTACGCGGGCCTCGCCCAGGGCGATGTCGACATCTTCCCCTCGGCCTGGCCCGAGGTCACCCACGCCTCCTACATGGAGGAGTACGGCGACTCCATCGAGGACCTGGTCCCCTACTACGAGGGTGCGGTGCTGAACCTCGCCGTCCCCGAGTACGTCGACATCACCTCGATCGACGAGCTGGCTGGTCAGGCTGACCGCTTCGGCGGTCGGATCGTCGGCATCGAGCCCGGCGCCGGTCTCACCGAGGCCACTCAGGAGCGCGTGATCCCCGGCTATGGTCTCGACGACTACGAGCTGATCACCTCCTCCACCCCGGCGATGATCACCGAGCTGGAGAGCGCGATCGATGCCCAGGAGGACATCGTCGTCACGCTCTGGACCCCGTTCTGGGCGATGCCCGCCTACTCGATGAAGGCACTCGAGGACCCCGAGGGCCACTTCGGTGAGGCCGAGGCCCTGCACCACCTGGCCCGTCAGGGCTTCGGCGCGGACTTCCCGGACGTCACCGAGTGGATCGCCGGCGCCGCCCTGACCGATGAGGAGTTCGGCTCGCTCGAGGACATGGTCGTCAACGAGTTCGGCGAGGGCAAGTATGCCGAGGCCGTGGAGAAGTGGCTCGAGGAGAACCCCGACGTCCTCCCGCCGCTGCCCGGCGAGTGACCCTCCCCCGTCTCGCCCCGTCGGCCGCGAGGGACTGACCTTCCGGCCGACGGTGCAGCGTCCTCGCACAGCGAGCGACAGCGCGAGGCTGCACAGCGAACGGGCCGACCACGACATCGTCGTGGTCGGCCCGTACTGTCATCCTCCGCAGCTGCGACCCCCGGGCCAGTGCGCACACGCAAGGAATGTGCGGGCTCGGAGCGTGCGCGGGCTCGGAGCGTACGCGCGCTCAGTGCGCGAGAGCCACCTCGGCGCCGGCCTTGGCGGAGGCATAGCAGGCATCGATCACGCGGGCGCGGCGCAACGCGAGCGAGCCGTCGTGCGCGACCCAGTCCTCGGAGTGCACCTTCTGGAGGAACTCCGCGATCGCCCCTGCGTGCCGACCGTCCTCACCCACCACCGGCTGCAGCTCGGCAGGGATGCCGGCGACCTCGGTCCAGACCTTCAGCACCTGGTGCGGGTGCGTGGGATCGCCGCCCCATTCGATGGTGGCGCCGCCGTCGGCCCCATAGAGGGTGACGTAGCAGAGGTCGTGCGGGATCCACTGCGCCCAGCTGGACTCCAGCAGCATCGTGCCGCCGCCGTCCAGGCGCAGGAAGGCGGTCGCGAGGTCCTCGACCTCGAAGGGGACGCCCTCCTCGACCTGTGAGATGCCGAAGCCGGAGCCGCCGCGGCCCAGCGGACCGAACTCCGCGTGGGTGGCAGCGGATGCTGCGGTGACCTCGGGCTCGCCCATCAGGTGCAGGGTCATGTCGAGCATGTGGATGCCGATGTCCATCATCGCGCCGCCACCGGAGCTCGCCGCCTTGGTGAACCAGGTGCCGAGCCCCGGGATGCCCTGACGACGGATCCAGCCGGCCTTGGCGTAGTAGAGGTTCCCGAGCACGCCGGAATCGACCACGGCCTTCAGCGCCGTCACATCTCCGCGCTGGCGGTGGTTGAAGGACACCTCGAGCACCCGGCCGGCGCGGTGCGCGGCCTCCACCATGCGCGCGGCGGCTTCGCCGGTCTGGGCCATCGGCTTCTCGGTGAGCACGTGCACGCCCGCCTCGAGGGCGTGGACCGCCATCGGCTCGTGCAGGAACGTGGGCGTGGCGATGGAGACGACGTCGAGCTCGGCCTCGGCGATCATCTGCTTCCAGTCCTGGTAGCGGCCGGGCACGTCGTGCTCCTGCCCGAACCTCTCCAGCAGGTGCTCCTCCATCGCGGACAGTGCGACGAGATCGACGGTGGGATCGGCGGCGTAGGCGGCCACATGCTGCTGGCCGGCCCAGCCCAGGCCGATCACTCCGGCGCGCAGCTTTCGCTGGGCGCCCTCCGGTGCTGCAACGGTCATGGTGCGTGATTCCCTTCGGTGGTTCGGTCGGTCAGCGGGTCAGTCAGTGGGTGAGTCAGTGGGTCAATCGGTGGAGAGCAGCCCCAGAGGATCCTCGCGCAGGCGGGCCAGCGCAAGCTCGATCGCCCCGCGCACCACCACGTCCTGCCCGAGTGCACTGGCCAGCAGCTGCGGGAACGGGGGCGCGGAGACCTCGGGCAGGACGGCGCGGGCGTGGGCCAGCACAGGTTCGATGGCCGTCGCGATCGCGCCGGCGACCACGACCTTCTCAACCCCGAGGAGGCTGGAGAGGATCGCGGCGATGCGGGCCAGCCGCTCCCCGATCCGGTCCAGCACCTCACGCGCCAGCGCATCGCCTTCGTGGGCGGCGGCGAAGACGTCCTCCGCAGTGAGCAGCTCGGCAGGGATCGTCTCCAGAGCGGGTGAGACCGCCCCGGCCACGAGCGCCTCGAGGCTCCAGCGGCGGGCGAGGGCCGCGACACCGTCGGCCCCGCGGGAGTCGCCGAGCACGGTGTCGAGGAAGCGCATCTCGCCGGCCCCGCCGTCGGCCCCTCGCAGCAGGCGGCCGTCGACAATGAGACCGGCTCCGAAGCGCTCCCCCATCAGCAGCGCGGCGAGGTGCTCGGTGCGCTCTCCCGGCACAGCTCCGGCGGGTGCGGCGGGTGCGGCGGGTGCGGCGGGTGCGAGAGCGTGCTCGGCCAGCACCGCGAGGTTCGCATCGTTCTCGACGACGACGGTGCCGTCCAGGGCGTCGACGAAGCCGGGGTTCATGGCAGACCAGTAGGCACCGCCGACAGCGGGCGAGCGGCCGGAGGAGTCGACCGGGGCGGGGACGCCGATGACGGTCAGCAGCCGCAGGCGACCGCTCGCGCCGGCTCGTTCGAGAACCTCGTCGACGAGGGACCGCACGGCGTCCACCCGTTCCTCGGCCGCAGCAGCCCCCTGCTCAGCATCCGTGCCGTCGAGCTCGCCGTGCATCGTGCATCGCGCGGCCGCGAGCTCCTTCCCATGCAGGTCTGCGACCCGGGCGCTGAGGGTGTGCTGTCCGGCGTCGATGCCGATCAGCACCGCGGCCTCGGCGCGCAGCGCATAGTGCCTGGCCGGACGGCCCCGCTGCACGATGCCCTCGTCGCGGCCACCGGAGACCTCGTAGAGCCACCCGGCCTGCTCGAGCTCGGCACAGACCCCGAGCACCGTGGCCCGGGTGAGCCCGGTCGCGGCCATCGCGTCGGCCGCGGTGAACGCCTCCGCCCGCAGGGCGTGCTGCATCAGCGCCTGCCGGTTGGCGCGGCGCATCAGCTGCGGCGAGCTCGCGCCGCGGTCCTGGACGGTTGACATCACTTCCACCCCGCTCCATACTTCCGATAGACCATAAATATAACGCTTGATGTATCTATGGTCGCATCTATCCAGAGAGCCTGCACACTCTTTCGCGAAGGAGACGATGGTGTCATCCTCGACCGGCTCGCCCGGCCCCCTCACCCGACGAACCCTGCTGGCAGGGGCTGGCAGCGCGCTGACCGCGACCGCCCTGGCCGCCTGCGGCGGCGCAAGCGGCTCCTCCCAGCTGACGCTGTACCAGTCCAAACCGGAGGCGATCCCCTACTTCAGCCAGCTCGCCGCGGACTTCTCCACCTCCCAGGACCGCTTCTCCGTCCAGCACGACATCGCCACGAACCTCTCGGCGAGCTTCGTGCGCAACAACCCGCCGGACCTCGGCTGCCTGAACTACAACCTCGAGATGGGCAGGTTCATGGAGCGCGGCGCCCTCTCGGACCTCTCCGACCTGCCCGAGGCCGCGATGATCCGCGAGGACGTCGCCGAGCTCGCTGACTGGTACCCCACCTACGAGGGCCGCACCAGCGTGCTGCCCTACTCGGTCACCGCCGCCTCGGTCATCTACAACCGGCGGATCTTCGAGGAGCACGGCCTAGAGGTCCCCACCACCTGGGACGAGTTCATGACGGTCTGCGAGACCCTGCAGAGCGCGGACGTCACCCCGGTCTACGGAACCTTCCTGGATCCCTGGACGGTCGCGCAGGGCCTGTTCGACTACACCGTCGGCGGGATGATCGACGTGCGCAGCTTCTACGAGCAGATGAACGAGCTCGGCGAGAACGTCGGCCCCGACTCCGAGGTCTCCTTCCAGAACACCCTGCTCGCACCGGTCGAGCGCATGCTGGAGATCGTCCAGCACGTGAACCCCGATGCCGGGAACCGCGCCTACGGCGACGGCAACACAGCGATGGCCCGGGAGCAGGCCGCGATGTACTTCCAGGGGCCGTGGGCCTTCGGGGAGATCGAGAAGTCCGGCTCCGATCTGGACCTCGGCACCTTCCCGCTGCCGATGACCGATGATCCGGCCGACCTGAAGGTGCGCGTGAACATCGACCTCTCGCTGTGGATCCCCGAGGCCGCCAACGAGCACCAGGGCGCCCGCGAGCTGCTGCAGTTCCTCATGCAGCCGGAGGTGCAGAACCAGTACAACGACTCTTTCCTCGCCTTCGGCACCACGAAGGATGCCCCGGCGGTGACCGACGACCGGATCGCGGAGATGCAGCAGTACTACGACGAAGGCCGCTTCTACATGGGCGCATCCCAGTTCATCCCCAACTCGATCCCGGCCCAGAACTACCTCCAGTCGATCGTCGGCGGCGCCGACGCCCGGCAGACCCTGGCGCGCATGGATGCCGACTGGGCCCGCCTGGCCTTCCGGGAGTGATCACCGATGACGTCTCAGCAAGGAGCCCCGATGTCGACGACGACACCACCGCGCACCGCCCCCGGTGACGGCGGGAGCCGATCCCGCACCCCGATCGTCCATCACAAGCGACGGATCGACCCCCTCTACTACCTGTTCCTGTTCCCCTCGCTGGCCCTGTTCAGCCTCGCCGTCACCCTGCCGGCGGTGCTGGGCTTCGGCTACAGCTTCACCAACTCCATCGGCTTCGGCGACTGGGAGTTCATCGGCTTCCGCAACTACATCGCGATGTTCCGCGACCAGGGAATCCTGGGCTCCTACACCTTCACGCTCGGCTTCTCGCTGATCACCGTGATCCTGGTGAACATCCTCGCCTTCGCCCTGGCCCTGGGCCTGACCTCGAAGATCCGCTTCACCACCGCGCTGCGCACGATCTACGTGATCCCGATGGTCATCTCCGGCATCGTCATCGCCTTCGTGTTCCAGTACCTGTTCGCGAACACCGTTCCGGGATTGGGGCAGGCGATCGGCGCTGACGCCCTATCGACCTCGATCCTGGCCAACCCCGACTGGGCCTGGTTGTCGATCGTGATCGTCACCGCCTGGCAGTCGATCCCCTCGACGATGCTCATCTACATCGCCGGGCTCGTCACCATCCCCGGCGAGGTGTACGAGGCCGGCTCGATCGACGGCGCGACCGGCTGGCAGAGCATCCGGCACATCACGCTGCCGCTGGTCTCCGGGTTCATCGTGATCAACACGATCCTGGGATTCAAGAACTACCTCAATGCCTACGACATCATCGTGGGCCTCACCGATGGCGGTCCGGGCGTGGCCACCCGCTCCGTGGCGATGTCGATCTTCCGTGGCTTCGACGGCGGCGACTACGCCTACCAGATGGCGAACGCGATGGTCTTCTTCCTGATCTCGATCGCCCTCGCGCTCCTCCAGCTCCGCATCACCCGAGGAAGGACGGCGTTCTGATCATGTCGACCACCACTTCCGCCGCCGCTGCGGCTCCGACCCCGTCCTCCTCCCCCACCACCTCTGCACCGGCGCGGCGCCGCCGCAGGAAGGTGGGCAGAGATCGCACCAACTGGTCCGCCACCGTGCTGCTGATGGTGGGCGCTCTGGCCGTGCTGGTACCGCTTTTCGTCACGGTGAACATGTCGCTGAAGACCACCGGGCAGGCGGTCGACGGCAATGCCTTCGGCCTGCCGGACCCGGTGACGTTCTCGAGCTTCATCGAGGCATGGAACCTCACGAACTTCCCGCGCGGATTCGCGATCTCGATCTTCATCACCACGATCGCGGTGATCGGCGAGATCGTGATCTCGTCCCTGGCCGCCTACGCGATCGTGCGCAACTGGGATCGGCGCGCCTTCCGCTGGTCGTTCTTCTACCTGCTGGCGGCGATGTTCATCCCGTTCCCGGTGGTGGCGCTGCCCCAGATCCAGCTGACCGGCATGCTCGGCCTGGACAACCCCCTGGGGGTCGCGATCCTGCATATCGCGTTCTCCCTCGCGTTCAACACCCTGCTGTTCACAGCGTTCCTGCGTACCATTCCGCTCGAGCTCGAGGAGTCGATGCGGATGGACGGTGCCGGCACCTGGCAGGTGTTCTGGAAGCTGATCCTGCCGCTGCTGGGCCCCATGTGCGCGACCGTGGGCATCTTCGCCTTCATCGCCTCGTGGAACGATTTCATGATGCCGTCGCTGATCATCTCGGACCCCACCCTGCAGACCATCCCGGTGCTGCAGAACATGTTCCAGACCCAGTTCAGCAACAGCTACAACGTCGCCTTCGCCTCATACCTGATGGCAATGGCACCGGCGATCATCGTCTACCTGTTCGCGCAGCGCTGGGTCATGTCCGGCCTCACCCAGGGCGCCATCAAGTAGCGGGCGAGCCCGAGGGCGGCCGGCGGCGTCGGCCACCCTTCGTACCGCCCGGCGTCGCCTGCCCATCCGTCCCCACCTGCCGCTTCACCACCCGCCTCTTCCTCTCGCACCCGACTTCGACCCACACCTGACTTCCACTCACCACACCGCAGAACCCGGAGGTTCCTCGACCGTGACCACTCCTTCCCTGACCGTTCCCGCCGCCCCGCAGGCCGACGCCGACTGGTGGCGCCAGGCGGCCGTCTACCAGATCTACCCGCGCTCCTTCGCGGACAGCAACGGCGACGGCATCGGTGACCTGGGCGGGATCATCTCCCGCGTGCCCTACCTGCAGCAGCTCGGCGTCGACGCCGTCTGGCTGAGCCCGTTCTACCCCTCCGCGCTCGCGGACGGCGGCTACGACGTGGACGACTTCCGCGACGTCGATCCGAAGATCGGCACCCTGGCGGAGTTCGACGAGATGGTCGCCGCGCTCCATGACGCCGGCATCAAGCTGGTGGTGGACCTGGTCCCCAACCACTCCTCGGACCGCCACGAGTGGTTCCGCGAGGCGCTCGCCTCCCCGAAGGGCTCGAACGCTCGGGCGCGGTACATCTTCCGCGACGGCAAGGGCGAGAACGGGGAGCTGCCCCCGGCGGACTGGACCTCGATCTTCAGCGGCCCGGCCTGGACCCGGGTGCCGGACGGCCAGTGGTACCTGCACTCCTTCGCCACCGAGCAGCCCGACTTCAACTGGGAGCATCCTGAGGTCCACGAGGACTTCAAGCACACGCTGCGGTTCTGGTCGGATCGCGGAGTCGACGGCTTCCGCATCGATGTGGCGCACGGGCTGGCCAAGGATCTCGGCGAGGTGCTGCCGAGCAAGGCGGAGCTGCAGGCGATGCCCAAGGATGGCACCCACCCGCTGTGGGACCGCGACGAGGTCCACGAGATCTATGCCGAGTGGCGCGCCGTGTTCAACGAGTACACGCCGGCACGCACCGCCGTGGCGGAGGCCTGGGTGGAGACCCCGGAGCGGCGCGCGAAGTACGCGAGCCCTGAGGGCCTGGGCCAGGCGTTCAACTTCGATCTGATGGAGGCGGACTTCGACGCGACGCACTTCCGCGACATCGTCACGGACAACCTTGCGCAGTCGGCGGCGACGGGCTCATCCACCACCTGGGTGTTCTCGAACCATGACGGGGTGCGCCATGCGACCCGCTACGGTCTGCCGCCGCGCGCTGGTCGTGACGTGAAGCAGGGTGCGGAGTGGGTGCTCGCCGGCGGTCCGGACGAGGGCATCGATCGTGAACTGGGCCTGCGCCGTGCACGTGCAGCGACGATGTTCGAGCTGGCCCTGCCGGGCAGCGCCTACCTGTACCAGGGCGA
Source organism: Brachybacterium sp. AOP29-B2-41 (assembly GCF_052378395.1). Lineage (NCBI taxonomy): Bacteria > Bacillati > Actinomycetota > Actinomycetes > Micrococcales > Dermabacteraceae > Brachybacterium > Brachybacterium sp. AOP29-B2-41. The sequence continues at coordinate 304,994 of NZ_JBQSXR010000002.1, read as the reverse complement.
AGAGCTGGGCCTGCACGAGGTCGCCGAGATCCCTGATGCACAGCGGCAGGATCCCGCGTTCTGGCGCACCACCGCAGAGGATCGCGGCTTCGACGGCCTGGGCCGCGACGGCTGCCGGGTGCCGCTGCCGTGGGCCCGCGAGGGCGAGTCGTTCGGGTTCGGGACCGGCGGCGCTCACCTGCCCCAGCCAGCCTGGTTCGCGGACTTCTCGGTCGAGGCCGAGGACGGCGTCGCAGGCTCGACCCTCGAGATGTACCGCGAGGCGCTCCGCCTGCGTGGGGAGCTGCAGAGCGAAGAGTCGCTGACCTGGGACGAGGAGGTCTCCACCGGCGACGTCCTCGCCTTCGAGCGGCCCGGCGGCTGGCTGAGCGTGACGAACTTCGGTGACGCGCCGGTCGCACTGCCGGACGGCGAGGTGCTGCTCGCGAGCGCTCCGCTCACAGCGGCCGACGGCACGGCACAGGAGCTGCCCGGCGCGACCACGGTCTGGCTGCGGCGCGCGGAAGCCTGATCCGCCGACCAGCGGCGATACCCCGGATGCCGACCACTGCGGTCGGCGTCCGGGGCATCGTCCTGTCGAGCGTCGCGCGGATGCCTCAGGGATAGGCGATGAAGTCGAGTTCCTCGAAGGCGCTGACTTCGCTGCTCCACCGCGTTGCGACGAACTGCTGATGCTCGGGGTGCGCGTCGTAGGCGGCGTAGGTCGCCTGGTCTGCGAAATTCATCGCGAACTGGAATCGGTAGTCCGATTTGGGGCTGACCTGGCGCGAGACAGCGAAGTCCTGGACTCCGTCGATCTTGCGGAGCAGGGCCGGCGCCTGGGTGAGGAAGTCCTGCTCCGCTGCGGAGTCCGCAGCGTGCACGAGGGTGAAGGAAACGGTGTGACGGATCATCAGGTCACAGTAGATCGAGACCCCCGCTGCAAGGGCGTGGCGGTGACGACGTGAGACGCGGTGGTTCCACGGCACAGCAGATCGAGACGCGCGCGGTGGCCGCGCGCAGTGTCGAGTCTCAGGATGTCGAGTCTCAGGACGTCGCGGCGCACGACGGCGCCGGTCGCAGGACTTCGTCGCCCGTGGGGTGCATCCTGGCACGCCAGCGCTTGCGGGCTTTCCCTGAGGAGGTCCGACCATTCTGGGATATCCGCTGGGCTGCCCGGCGTCACCCTCGGGAATCCGACAGCTGATCGACAACTCGCTACCCGTGCACGGTGCGACGTCGGCACTGCCGGCGATCCCGCCAGGCTCTTCCTGGTCCTCGCCCCGGCCATTGCCCTGGCCCTCGTCCTGTTCCGAGTGCTCGACCTGGTCCTCATCGTGGCATTCGGAGCGATCGACGGGGCTGTCCTCCACCCGCGCGATCGGCCCGAGCGGCGGCGCGGCGGTGATGACCGTCGTGCCACCGTGACCGGTCCAGGCCACCAGGTGGCCGGGGAGCTCCGGGTCCTCGACACGCTCGACCCGGGCGACGTCGTCCTCTCTGGCGAGGTTGCAGTACGCGCAGGAGCCCTGACCGTTGTCCACGCTGGTGGGGCCACCCTTGCTCGCCGGCACGATGTGGTCGTGATGGCGCAGGGGCGCATCGCAGTACGGGGCACGACAGGTGCCATCACGCCAGTTCAGGAACCTTTTCAGGGCAGCCGGGAACTCCCGCGCCCGAGACTCCACGGCGACCAGCTCCCCGGCGGTGGGATGGAGGTACAGACGCCGCAGGACGACCCGCAGCTGCGGCCCGTCCGGTCCGAATCGATCCTCAGCCGGATCCTCGGGCTCGGCGAGCGCGTTGCGCAGCTCTTCGCGCAGAGCCTCAGCCGGGACTGGGCCGTAGCCCTCGATATGGGCGACGTCCCCATGGTCCGGGGAGAGCAGCGCACGGTCGGTCATCATGAGCCCGATCTCGAGCGTCACCGGCTCCATCCCGCTGTCCCGCCCGAGCAGTGTGTCGGTGAAGGCATCCGCCATCAGCGCGCCATGGCCCTGCCGAGCACCGTCGGCCCGTCGGCGTTCCGCCTCGAGGGAGAGCCGTTTATGGACGAGCTTCGCGTCGAGGGCCGGCAGGTACGCGCTGACGGTCGCCATGCCGTACTCGCCCGGGGTGAAGTTCACGTGCCGGTTCTTGCGCGCCGCCTGGTGACGACCGGCGGCACCGTGAGGATCGAGCTCAGCGATGGCCTGGGCGACAGCTTTCTGCCATCGCTTCACTCCGGCGCCGTCCATCCGCGGCAGTCGCGCGAAGAGGTCCTCGTCGACCTGGCGGCGCTGCCGGTCATCGAGCGGCCCCGTTGCGGAGGCGATCGCATAGGCGACCGTGGCCGTGACCTTCCCCCCGGCCAGAGACTGGAGCATGCGGGGCATGGCGCCGACGAGGCGCCGCGCAGACGTCAAGGTCCTCTTCGTCGTCGACGGCGAGCGCCTGGTGGCCAATGAAACATCCCGTGCGGTCCTGGCGTCGGCCTGCCGGATCAGCCGGTCCAGCGGTGGGAGAAAGGAGCTCTCGTGGGCAGCATCGTCACGCGCAGCCTGCACCTGGTCACGGGTGGTCGCCTCGGCGAGCGCGACCACGGCGCGTGCCTCGAGGGCGTCGAGAGAGCTGCGCGCCTCATGGATCTTGTCGAGCAGGTTCTTGTACGTACCGCGCGGTCGCGCACCGGGCGTGAACATCCGTCTCGGGGTGGCTGCGATGGCGGAGAGCAGGAAGTCGGTATCCCCGATCAGCTCCGCGAGACCGGTGGGGCCTGCCTCACGAAGCGCAGCGAGGAGCGCCTCGGGAGCGGGATGCTCCTGCGAGAACTCCGGAATATTCGCTGTCGACATGCCTCCATCCTTCCCGGTTCGGCCCAGAATCGAAACCCCGTCCGAGAAATGTGGATAACGTGCTTGCCGCCCCCGGCATCCCCTTGAACCGACCTGAGCACCCTCACAACCTGCAACGATGCACCGGCACCGCGCTCCCCATCGACGACGTCGCAAAAACCTGCGCCCCTGCCGTCGAGACTGTGGATGAATTTGTGGATAAATGGCCACTGTGGAGGAACGGTCGCAGGTTTTCACTCACCGCAAGTCCCTACTTGCCACTCGGCGAGGCCTTGCACTTCACGCCGCCCGGGTATCTGATGGGCACCACCACTCCCCCGCCAGCAGGAGGACCAGATGGATAAGCTCGACCGCCCGCCGACGACCACCGGCCCGGAGACGTCATTCACCGGCGAGGTCCTCCTGGATGCGATCCGCGGCCCGCGCGGTGAGTCGCGGGCAGCGATGAACCATGTGCATTTCGCTCCAGGCTCCCGGACCCACTGGCACTGGCATCCGGTGGGCCAGACGCTCTACGGGACCGACGGCACGGGTTTGGTGGTCACCCGCGCCGGGGAGGTGCTCACCCTCGAGCCCGGCCGCACCGTCTGGATCCCGCCGCGCGAGGAGCACTGGCATGGCGCGCTCAGCGCCTCCCCGATGTCCCACATCGCGGTGCAGGAAGCCGATCAGGACGACGAGACCGTGATCTGGCTCGAGCCGGTGAGCGACGAGGAGTTCGCTCGGGCGAACGCCGCCGTCGGCGCCTGACCTGACAGGCCCCGACCTCCCCCACGACCCCGGGCACATTTGTCGACCATCCGGTCTGCTCCCGCTGCGACCTGCACGAACACCCCGTAGGGGCCGTTCAGGCATGCTCGGAATAGCCGCTTCAGCACACGGTCACCTACGTTGGTAGCCCCCGTCGGAGACTCCGGTGGGTTGCCTCGACCGAAGGAGATCGCCATGCGCAAGGCCGTCCTTCCCATCAGCCTCACCACCATTCTGCTGATCATCATCATCCTGCTGCTCGTGCTCTGATCTGCACGTGCTCACGCAGCCTGAGCAGAGTCACCACCCCGCACAGGGCATCGGCAGCGCCGGTGCCCTGTGCGCTGTACCGGCAGACGGGCGACGGGCGCCGGGCGACGGGCGACGGGCGACGGGCACTGTCTGCCCGCCGAGCCGACGCAGACTCTGCGGACAGGCCCTGTCCGCACAGCAGCGGACGATAGGGGCACAGCGGCACACTGCCACCCTTCACCAGCCGAGCACCCCACGGACCCACACCCCGGGAGAGCACCCCATGAGCGCCACCGTCCAGATCACGTTCGATGCCCGCGACCCGCGCACGCTCTCGCTGTTCTGGAGAGAGGTGCTCGGATACGTGCATCCGGGCCCTCCCGGCATCGCCCTGTCACCGGGCTCCGATCCACTGGCGGCGTGGGACGACTTCCTCGCGGCGAGCGGCGTGCCCGAGGAGCAGCGCAACAGCGCCTCCGCCCTCGAGGATCCCGACGGGGCCGGGCCGCGACTCTTCTTCCAGCAGGTCCCGGAGGGCAAGGTCGCCAAGAATCGGATGCACCTCGATGTGCGCACCGCACCGGACCTCCGCGAGGAGGAGCGGATGGCCGCGCTCGAGGAACGGTGCGAGCAGCTGCTCGCGCTCGGGGCCACGCGAGTGCAGCGCCACGAGCCCGAGCCGCCGATGAACATCGGATTCATCGTGATGGCCGATCCGGAGGGCAACGAGTTCTGCCTCGACTGACACGGCGGGACTGACACGGCTGGACTGCCTCGACTGGACTGACACGGCCGGACTGACCCGACTCGACTGACCCGGCTGGACCGACCCGTCTGAGCCGTCCCTCCACGCCGCCCCGGACTGCGCTCCCCGGTCCGGGTCTTGACCGCGCCCTACAACTGTCCTACAGTATTAGTTACCTAATACATTGAGACAGGGGGTCGCTGATGCAGTTCGACAGTTCACTCCCGATCTGGATGCAGCTGGTCACAGAGTTCTCCCGCCGGATCGTCGTCGGCCAGTGGCCCGCTGGAGCCAAGATCCCGGGCGTTCGCGGGCTCGCCACCGAGCTCGGCGTCAACCCGAACACGATCCAACGAGCTCTGGCCGAGCTCGAGCGCGAGGGGCTGTGCCGCTCCGAACGCACCTCCGGCCGCTTCGTCACCGAGGACACCGACCGGATCGACCGGCTGCGAGCCGACCTCGCCGAAGGCGCCGCAGACGACTTCATCCAGCACGCCCGAGGCTTCGGCATGGGGCGAAGCCAGGCCCAGCAGCTCCTCACCGAGAGATGGAATCACCATGACCACGACAGCAACGGCAGTCCCCAGACCGAGGGAGCCTGAGATGACCATCCCTGAGCATGCGAAGCACCCTCTGATCTCCACCAGGGGGCTGACCAAGACCTTTGGTCGGATCACAGCGATCGACTCCCTGGATCTCGAGCTCGAAGGAGGCCGGATCATCGGCCTGCTGGGCGAGAACGGATGCGGCAAGACCACGCTGATGAAGATCCTCGCCGGCGTGATCAGCGACTACCAGGGAGAGGCCCGTATCGCGGGCCTGGTCCCGGGCCCGGCCTCCAAGGCAAAGGTCTCCTTCCTCCCCGACACCAGCTTCCTGCCCGACGGGGCCCGAGCGCGCTACTGCGTGGACCTGTACAGCGACTTCTTCGAGGACTTCGACGCCGCGAAGGCCCACGAGCTCCTGCGGTTCTTCGGACTCGACGAGTCGATGCGCCTGAAGGCGATGTCCAAGGGCATGCGGGAGAAGGTCCAGATCGCGCTGGCGATGTCCCGCCGGGCCGAGGTGTTCCTGCTGGACGAGCCGATCAGCGGCGTCGACCCCGCCGCCCGCCAGATCATCCTCGACGGGATCCTGGGCACCCTCGAGGAGGACTCGCTGCTGCTGATCTCCACCCACCTGATCCACGACCTCGAGCCGATCCTCGACTCGGTGGTCATGATGCGGCACGGCTCCGTGGTCCTCGCCGGCGAGGCCGACGACCTCCGCGCCGCGCACGGGGCCAGCCTCGATGAGATCTTCAAGGAGACGTACCGATGATCACCACCCTCATGAAGCACGAATGGCTGCGCACCCGTGGGCTGCTCGGCACCATCGGCGCGATCGTCCTGCTGCTGGTCGCTGCGGGCACCGCGCTGACCGCCACCGGCTGGCCCGTGATCTCCCTGATCGGAATGCTGATGGTGGTGGTCCCGCTCACCGGGCTGATCCCGGCGCTGCAGATCGCCCTGACCATCCATTACTGGCAGTCCAGCTACAGCCGCACCGGATACTTCACCCAGTCCCTCCCCGTGCGCGGGGCCACGATCTATGCGGCCAAGCTGCTATGGGCGCTGCTGATCTCCCTCGCCGGGCTGCTGGTGGCCTTCGGCCTGCTGTTCGCCGCCTGGCCCGTCATCGGCGGGCAGATGGGGACCGATCGCAACCCCTTCTCCGTCATCCAGCAGCTGTGGAGCACGGGCGCGGCGGTCACCTCGACGCCGCTCCTGATCGCCGGCATCGTGCTCTTCGTGGGCATGATCCTGGTCTGGCCGATCCAGTACTTCTTCGCCGCCTCGGTGGGCAGCGAGACCCCGCTGAACCGGCTCGGCCTCGGCGGCCCCGTGGTGGTCTTCCTCGGTCTCTACCTCGCCTCGCAGGTCCTCATCTTCCTCGGGATCGCCGCCCTCCCCTGGGGCATCGCGATGGTCGACGGGAGCCTCGCGGTGGTGCACTGGTCCGTGTTCAGCGAGATGGCGGCAGGATCCACCAGCACGGACGACATCATGCCGATCGGGTTCCTGCCGGTGATCCTGCTGATGACGCTGGTGTGCCTCGTGCGCAGCGTCCACTCCTGGAGGAGCAAGGTCAGCCTCGTATGAGGAGCGTGATGCCCGAGGGCTTGGATGCCTGAGGAAACGCACGACGGAGGGCCGCCCCGACGAGGGGGCGGCCCTCCTACTTCGCTGAGGAGCATTCGAACCGCCTCCCGAGGAGTACGAGGATGTACCACGGAACACCCCTGCGCGAGGCCCGCGTGCTCATCACCGTCCGCGAGCAGGTCGCCGCCGCCGCACTGGTGGCGGGCCCGCAGGACGTGGTGATCAACAATGCCGGCATCATCACCGGCACGCGGCTGCTGGAGGCGAGCGACGAGGACATCCGCCGCACCTTCGAGCTGAACACCCTTGCCCTGTTCTAGGTGACGCGCGCCTTCCTGCCCGGGATGCTCGAGCGCGAGCACGGCACCATCGCCAGCGCCGCGGGGCTGGCCGGGGTCGCCCGGCAGACGGACTACTCCGCGAGCAAGTGGGCCGCAGTCGGATTCACCGAGTCGCTGCGGGCTGAGCTGCGGGCGGACTCCAGCGCCGTGGGGACCTTCGCGATGTGCCCGTTCGACATCGACACCGACATGTTCGAGGGGGCGAGCACGAAGTTCCCCCGCCTGCTGCCGATCCTGACGTAGCAGGAGGTGGCACGCAGCGCGCTCACGGCGATCGAGCGCGGGAAAGAGCAGATCATCACCCCGTGGCTCGCCCGGCTGCTCCCGGCGGCGCGGATCCTGCCGGTGCGGCTCTTCGACCGCGGCCTGGATCTGCTGGGCGTCAACCACACGATGGACGGCTTCGTGGGGCCGGGTCCGTCCAGTTCGCAGGGTTCAGGGCGAGCAGCACGACCAGCACCATGATCACGGCGGCGACGATGCCGAGCACGGAGAAGCTGGTGGCGACAAGGAGCGGGCCACCGGTCGCCGGCCGCAGTCGCACTCCCCCGCGATCCGCCGGGCGCCGGCGCCGTCCCGCTGGGGGCGCAGCTCGCAGCGCAGACGGTGCACCCTCTAGAACTGCTCTCGACGGGCGCATGCTCGGCGCCGCGATGCAGGAGACTGGCCGCATGGACTGCCACGACACCGCACACGGGATCGCCGAGCTCAGCCGCTGGATCGACGACGGCAACGCGCACCGCGATCCGGAGGCCGCGACCTGGGCCCGGCTGGCGAAGATCACCGAGGAGGCCGGCGAGGTGGTCTCCGCGCACATCGGTGCGACCGGCCAGAACCCGCGCAAGGGCGTCACCCACAGCTCAGCGGATGTCGAGGAGGAGCTGCTGGACGTGGTGATCACGGCGCTGGCGGCGCTCGAGCACCTGCGCGGTCACGATGAACGGTCGTTGGCGCTGCTCAGCGACAAGGTCGCCGCGACCTTGCGCCGCGCCGGCCTGCGGGACTAGTCACTCGCGCGGCGCGCCCGCGCTGAGCGTCGGAACCAGTTCACGAGCACCCCGGGCACGAAGCGGTCCACGAACGGCGCGCCGAACCGTGCGAGCACCTCGACCAACAGCCCGAGGAAGAACGCGACCAGAGGCATCCAGAGGGCGAGGCCGACGTCGACGACGATGTTGCCCATCATCCCCATCCGGGCCTGGGTGCTGGTCCAGACCAGCGCGAGCAGGATCACCGAGCCTCCGAAGTAGGCGAGCGGGAGCGCCGCCCAGGAGGCGGCCTGCGCGAGGATGTTCCCCTTCACGAGTTCGCGGTCCCGGTTCCACAGCAGCGCGACCACCACCGGCATCAGCAGAGCGATCAGCACCATGGGGATCCACCCGTACCAGGGCAGATCGAAGAACCACAGGAACTCGTCGGAGCGCTCCAGCCCGAAGTCCTCGACGTTGCCCTGCAGGTTCATATGCACCGGCACGGACAGCATCCCGAGCCCCGGCAGCAGGGCGAGGCCGGTCAGTCCCCAGATCGGGAGCGAAAGCAGGAGGGGCAGCACGGATCGCGCCTCCCCGTCGATGATCATCGCGATCGCTCCGCCGACCACGATCAGCACCCCGACCGGGATGGCGAATGCCAGGGCGTGCACGAGCGCGAGCCGGGGCGCGGCGGCGAGATCCGCCACCAGCGGCCACCAGGCGGGCTTCTCGCTCCCCGCCACATGCCCCAGGAACAGCGGCAGCGCGATCAGTGCCCAGGTGCCGAAGAACATGTCGGCCCCGGCGGAGTGCATCGAGAGCGCCATCCCCAGCGAATCGTCCTCGATCGCGAACGCGGTGACGCGCGTGGCGATCACGGCGAAGATCGCCACTGCGAGCCCGGAGAAACCCGACCACAGCAGGGCGCCGAGCGCTCCGTTCGAGCTCCAGCGGCGCTGGACGAGACGCGCGGCGAAAAAGGCTGTCGCCACCATCGCGACGGTGATCAGGAGCGGCAATCCCCGCCAGCTCATCGTGGCACCGCCCAGGAAACCCAGGCTCAGTTCGATGTCATAGGAGCCGAAGGAGGCGAGGGAGACCAGCTGGAACGGGATTCCCACCAGGCCCACGATCGCCCGCCACCCGCCATCTCCCGAGGGCGCGGTCGCACCGCCGGTCGGCGAGGTGGTACCCCCGGCCAGATCGCCGGTGTCGAGGGTGAGCACGACGGCGATGGCCGAGACGATCACCAGCAGCGCAGCACCGAGGGCGATGACGTAGGCGAGCGCGCCGACCACGAAGGTGGGTAGAGGGTTGCCGATACCGAACCGTTGCAGGGCGGCGCCGGCTTGCGCCGCAGACAGTGTCTGCGTCCCCTGGGCGTGGGGCGGTGCCTGCGGGTGCGGCGGTGCCGCCGACGCTGACGGGGCGGAGGCTGCCCAGGGCCCCGGCGAGGCGGACGGCGCCGAGCTGAACGGGGCTGGCGATCCGGGCGGCGGGCCGGATGGCGGGCCCGGCGGGACGGAGCCGTAGGGCTCGGGAGCCGGCGGGACCTGGCCATACCCATACGATCCGGAATGGTTGCCCGGCTGTCCGCTGCCCGGATGGCCCTGGTCTCCCCTATCGCCGTAGGGATGGTTCGCCTGCGACATGTGTTCCCCTCTCGCGTGACCGGCCTTCGTGGGCGCGGTCCTGTACCCCGGTATCGAGCCTAGCCGGTGGCACGTTTCCGAACCGAGGCAGGCACCATCGAGGTCAGGGGACGGAGGAGAAACGGAAAACCCTCAGACCTGGGCGATACGCCATCCGTCGCTCCAGCACAGGGGGCTAGTCGTGGGCCCGGAGGGGATCGAACCCTCGACCCGCGGATTAAAAGTCCGATGCTCTACCACTGAGCTACAGGCCCGTGCCCGCCGAGCGGGCCAGATCATCTTAGCGGCGCGCGAGCGGTGCCGAGGACGCCGGGGAGGCGGGCGTGGCCCAGCTCCCCGGCGTCCGGCGGTGCACCACCGGCGCAGCGAACCCCCGGACGGCTCAGCGAGCGCTGGCCAGTTCGCGCTCGCGCACGTAGTCGCTGACGTCGACGTCCTCCCAGACCTCGACGTTCTTGATCTCCGGCAGGTCGGAGGCCAGGAAGATGGGGTCCAGGCCCTGGGCGCGCTGGGCGTTGTAGTGCTTCAGCAGCGTGACCGCCGTGGGCGTGAGGATCGCGATCACCACCAGGTTGATGAGGGCGATGAACACCATGGACACCCCGGCGATGGTCCAGGCGAGGTCCACCGCAATCACGGAGCCGAGGAACACCAGCGCCACCACGGCGACGCCGAAGGCAACATGCCAGCCGCGCTTGGCGGTCAGGAAGTGCATATTCGCCTCGCCGTAGGAGAAGTTCCCCAGCACCGAGGTGAAGGCGAGCAGGAACATGATCACGGCGAGCAGCACCGCGGCCCAGGAGCCGAGGTTGGAGGCCAAGGACTCCTGCACCATCATCAGGCCCTCTCCGCCGACGGAGACGTCGGGGAAGGAGACCAGCACGATGAACCCGGTGATCGAGCAGATCAGCAGGGTGTCGAAGTAGACGCCGAGGGTCTGCACCAGGCCCTGCTTGACCGGGTGGCTCACCGAGGCGGTGGCGGCGACGTTGGGGACCGAGCCCATGCCGGCCTCGTTGGAGAGCATGCCGCGCTGGACGCCGTTGACGATGGCGGCACCGATGCCGCCGCCGATGACGGCCTGCGGGTTGAATGCCTCGGTGACGATCTGGCCCAGCACCCGGGGCAGCTCGCCGAGGTTCATGCCGACGATGATGATGCCGATGATCAGGTAGATCAGAGCCATGATCGGCACCATTCTCTGCGCGACCGAAGCCACCCGGCGCATGCCGCCGAAGATGATCCCGGCGGTGAGCAGCGCGAGCACCACGCCCAGCACGATCGGGAGCCAGGACAGGCCCTCAGGATCGGTGTAGAGCGCAACGGCGCCGGAGACGGCATCGACGATGGTGTTGGCCTGCAGCGAGGTGAAGGCGAAGGCGAAGCAGAAGATGAACAGGATCGCGAAGAACGCACCGAAGCCGCGACTGCCCAGCCCGCGGTGGATGTAGAACGCGGGACCGCCCTTGTAGGTGTCCGCAGAGCGGGTCTTCCACAGCTGCGCGAGGGTGGACTCGATGAAGCTCGCCGCACCGCCGACGACGCACATGATCCACATCCACAGCAGCGCGCCCGGCCCGCCCAAGAAGATCGCCCCGGCCACGCCGGAGATGTTCCCGGTGCCCACGCGGGCGGCGGCGGAGACCGAGAAGGCCTGGAAGGCGCTGAGGGACTTGGTGCGCTCGGTGCGCTTACGCCCGCTGCCCACCGGCTCGCGCTGCGCCTTCTGGGTGATGGCGCCGAGCATCGCCGGGATCATCCGCAGCTGCACCGCACCGGTGCGGATCGTGAAGTAGAGACCGAGCACCACGACCACGGGCATCCCTGCCCAGGTCCAGAGCCAGCCCTCAGCATTTCCGAGGAACTCGTTCAGTGTTTCGAGGGGGTTCATGGGCACGAGAGTATCGAGGCGGCTCACGCAGGGACCGGACCCGCACCCTGCTGGATCACCCGGCGAGACAGCGTTGTACCCGCGCGTGTACAGGCACGCGAAGCTGTGTCCCGCATCGCGGTCACGTGACGCACACCACAGCCGCTGTACGCCGGGCACGCGAATCGCCTGCTCAAAGACGGCATCGCCCCAGGTCGCCATGAATAGTCCACAGTTGTCCGACAATCTGATTCCCGGACGCCGGACAGTCACAGTTGCGTCACGACACTCCGAGGATGGCCCCCCGCAACCCCCCGGGGGACTGCACAAGCGTCACCGCTCTCGATACCGTTGACGGCGATATGGGCCCGTTGATGACGCACAGCGCAGACCACCCGTCCACCTCCGAGAAAACGACCGGACCAGGCTCCGACCTGGAATTCCGCCCTCCCACCATGGAGGAGGGCGCCGCCATGTGGCGGATCGCCCGCGACAGCGGCACGCTCGACCTGAACACCTCCTACGCCTACCTGCTGATGGCCCGCGACTTCGCGGCGACCACCCGCCTGGCGGTGCGTGAGGGAGAAGCTGTCGGGTTCGTGCTCGGCTACCTGCGACCTTCAGCGCCGCAGACCCTGTTCATCTGGCAGATCGCCGTGGACGAGTCCCAGCGCGGGCAGCGCCTCGCCGCCCGCCTGCTCGACGCCCTGCTGGCGGACCTCCCGCAGGTCGCCACGCTGGAGACCACCATCACGGCGGACAACGCCGCGTCCCAGCGGCTGTTCGCCTCCTTCGCCGAGCGCCATGGCGCCGAGCACACGATCGAGCCCCTCTTCGAGGAGGCGCACTTCCCGGACCCCGGCCACGGCGCCGAGCTGCTGCATGTGATCAGCGGACTGCACGCCGGGACCTGAACCCGGGCTCCTCCGAACCACCCGTCGGCGCGGGCGCTTCCGTACGCCCTCGCGCCATCCACAGACCAACGAACCACCACCCAGGGAGATGTCATGACCATGACTGCACCGACCGAGACCACCGTGAAGCCCGAGCTGACCGACGAGGTCAGCGCCCCCACCGTCGACCCGACCGAGCTCGAGTCCGGCGTCCGCAGCTACTCGCGCGGCTGGCCCACCGTGTTCACCCACGCCAAGGGCTCCGTGCTGACCAGCGAGGACGGCCGCGAGTACATCGACTTCTTCGCCGGCGCCGGCACCATGAACTACGGGCACAACCACCCCGAGCTCAAGAAGGTCGTCATCGACCACTACCTCGAGGACCGGGTGGTGCACGGCCTGGACATGTTCACCGACGTGCGCCGCGAGTTCCTGCAGACCTTCGACGCGAAGATCCTCAAGCCCCGCGGCCTGGACTACAAGGTCGCCTTCCCCGGCCCCGGCGGCACCAACGCCGTCGAGGCAGCGCTGAAGCTGGCCCGCAAGGTCACCGGGCGCGAGTCCGTCATCAGCTTCACCAACGCCTTCCACGGCATGACGCTCGGCGCCCTGTCCGTCACCGGCAACTCGATGAAGCGCGGCGGCGCCGGGATCCCCCTGGTGCACGCCACCCCGATGCCCTTCGACGACTACTTCGGCCAGGTCGTCCCCGACTTCATGTACCTCGAGGCGCTGCTCACCGATGACGGCAGCGGCCTGAACAAGCCCGCTGCCGTGATCGTCGAGACCGTCCAGGGCGAGGGCGGCATCAACGCCGCTCGCGCCGACTGGCTGCGCGGACTCTCCGCGCTGTGCACGAAGCACGAGATCCTGCTCATCGTCGACGACATCCAGATGGGCTGCGGCCGCACGGGAGGGTTCTTCAGCTTCGAAGAGGCCGGGATCAAGCCGGACATGGTGACCCTCTCGAAGTCGATCAGCGGCTACGGCCACCCGCTCGCGCTCACGCTGATCAAGCCCGAGCTCGACATCTGGGAGCCCGGCGAGCACAACGGCACCTTCCGCGGCTTCGGCCCCGCCTTCGCGACCGCCACCAAGGCGATCGACCTGTTCTGGAGCGATGACGAGCTCGAGAAGTCCACCATCGCCAAGGGCGCCTACGTGGAGAGCCGCTTCAACCGCATCGCCGCCAAGCACCTCCAGCACGAGCTGATCGTCAAGGGCCGCGGCCTCGCCCGCGGTCTGCAGATGCCCGATGGCGAGATCGCCGGGAAGATCGCCGCCCGCGCCTTCGAGGAGGGCCTGCTGGTGGAAACCTCCGGCCCCTCCGACGAGGTCGTCAAGCTGCTGCCCGCGCTCACCATCCCCGATGAGCTGCTCGCCCGCGGCCTGGACATCATCGAGGCCGCCGTCGACGAGGCGCTCGCCGCCTGAGACCGCTCTTCCGTCGGCCCGCCTGCACCAGAGGGCGGGCCGACGGTCTGCGCCGGGCACCGAACGCCTGCGCAGAACCCCTGACCTGGACCATCCACCGGAAGGACACCCCCATGCTCGTTCGCTCGCTCGCCGAGGTCGAAGGCACCGACGCCGACATCAAGTCCGACACCTGGCGCTCCAAGCGCATCATCCTGGCCAAGGAGGGCGTGGGCTTCTCCGTCCACGAGACCACGCTGTACGAGGGCACCGAGAGCTACTTCTGGTACGCCAACCACATCGAGGCCGTCTTCATCACCCACGGTGAGGGCGAGATCGAGGACCTGGCCACCGGTGAGGTGCACCAGCTCGCACCGGGCACCCTCTACCTGCTCAACGACCACGACAAGCACAAGGTGCGCGTCCGCAAGGAGATCCGCTGCGTGTGCGTGTTCAACCCGCCGGTCACCGGCCGCGAGGTCCACGACGAGAACGGCGTGTACCCGCTGATCACCGAGGACGCCTGAGCACGGCAACGGTTGAGCGCTGAGCCTCAGCGCCCCGCATGACGGAGCCCGGCAGGACCGATGTCCTGCCGGGCTCCGTCATGTCCTGCGTCGTGTCCAGCGGCGGATTCAGCGGGCGGGTGCTCCGCCCCCGCGGGCATGGGTGATCGCGGCGATCCAGGCGGCCCGGCCGGTGACCACGAAGCTGCGCACCGTGCCGTCCCGCAGGGCGATGGCGATCGAGTTCGGCAGCAGCGGAAGCACCCCGAGCAGCTTCGTCCAGGCGGTGCCGACCTCGGCGACCAGTGAGAGCGGCAGCTCTGAGGGGCCGCTGCGCACATTGAACGAGTGAGCGATGAACACCAGGCGCGCGGTGGTCAGGAACAGCTTCCCGCCCGCCGTCTCGGCGCCGCGCTGCATGTTCGCACTCCCGCTGCGCACGAGGGACTCCCCCGCGGCGAGGGGGAACGGGAGGACCGCGGGATCCTCGATGCTCACGCCGTGCGCCGACGCACGATCAGCAGGATCACACCGATCGCCAGCAGCAGGAAGCCGAGTGCCCCGCCGCCGATGCCCAGGAAGATCCCGCCGACTCCGGCCAGGATCCCTCCAACAGAAGCCGGCGGGCCGACCGCGACAGGGGTGCCGCCGCAGTCGATGGTGTATTCGCCGCCCTCTTCCGCAGTGAAGGAGTCGACGGACACCCAGCTCGTCTCGCCGTCCTGGAAGCTGCTGCTCTGCGAGGTGCCTGCACCGACTGCAGGACCGTCCACCATGCAGGTCGGGGTCGGTGTGCCCTCCTCGACGTAGATCTGGAACGTCTCGTCGGCCTCGGCGATGACTGTGCCGCTGCCGCTGTCGAACTCCTCGAGCTCGCTGATGTCACCGATGGCGCCGCCGATGCCTACCACCGCCAGGATCACGCCGATGATCACGCTGAGGGCGAGGATCACGGAGCCGAGGATGATCAGGACCTTCGGCGCCTTGGACGGCTTCTTCACGGGTGCGCCGGGGCCGCCCTGGGGCGCGGAGTAGCCGGCGCCGGATCCTGCATAGCCGCCGTCGGGCGCGGAGTAGCCGCCCTGGGGGCCGGTGCTCTGGCGCCCGGGCTCGCCCGGGGAGGGCATGCCGCCCTGCACGGGGATGCCGTGCTGGGGGGACAGCGGGCGGGACGATGGCTGCTCAGAGGGAGGCTGGGTCACGGGGAGCTCCTGACGTTCTCGAGGGCGACGGGGCCAGGCTACCGTCCGCCCACCGCCCGCCCGCAAGGCCGCTCCCCTGCGGCCTAGACTCGCCTTCATGCCCGATCCCTTCGTCCTCGCCGCCGATGTCGAGACCGAGCTGGTCGAGAAGCGCTCCCGGTTCCTCACCCGGCTGCACCGTGTCCAGGAGGTCGAGCAGGCCGATGTTCTGCTGCGCGCGGCCCGGACGCAGCACCCCGATGCCCGCCATCACTGCACCGCCCTGGTGCTGGGCGAGACCGCGGAGCGGGCGGAGATGCACCGCTCGAACGACGATGGCGAACCGTCCGGGACCGCGGGGATGCCGATGCTGCAGTCCCTGCTGCATGCGCGCCTGGTGGACACCTTCGCGATCGTGATCCGCTACTTCGGCGGGGTGAAGCTCGGTGCGGGAGGGCTGGTGCGCGCCTACACCGCCGGGGTCGAGCTGGCGGTCACGGCGGCGACCCTGCTGCGCCGCACCGAGCTGGTGATCGCGCAGATCGAGGTGCCCCCGGCGGAGGTCGGCATCGCCGAGAACTCGGTGCGCCTCTGGGCCGCCGCCCGTGGCGCTGCGGTCGTGCCGACGCAGTACTCCGCCCGCAGCGCGCTGCTGACGGTGCTGGTCGCGCCCGAGAACTTCGACGAGCTCGCGGCGGACACCGCCCGCTGGTCCTCAGGGCGCCGCACCGTCGAGGACGCAGGGCGGCGCACGGCCGACGTCCCGCTCTGAGCGCCCGGGGCTTCGAGCACCGCGAGCTCCGAGCGCTGGCGGCTCCGCGCACCGGGGGCTCTGCGCTTCGTGCTCAGATGTCGTCCTCCGCCGGAGGCCCGCCCTCGTTCTCCCAGTTCTCCAGCCGCTTCACGGTGCGCGGATTGAACTTCTGACGCACGCCATGGCCGAAGCCGGCGTGCTCATCCGCCGGCAGCAGTTCGATGCCGAACTCCTCGAGCGCGACGTGGAGCCGCTGCTCCTGCTCCGGTGTGAGGACGCGGAGCCCGCGCTCCAGGCCACGCAGGTGCTCGACCTCCAGGCCCGACTGCTCGGAGACGTCGAGGAGGGAGACCTGGGCGAGGGCCCGCGCAGCCCGGGCCAGATCCGCGGTGATCAGGGGCGCTGTATTGGTCATGACTCCAGACTGGCTCATTGCGCAGGAAAGCACCAGGGCACAGCCGGGCAGGACCAGACGGGAGCCGGCCGGGGCGGGGCGGGGAGAGCAGGCGGGAGCGGGATAGTGCGCACGAGAGCGTGCAGGCCGGGGCATGACAACGGCGCCGCCCCGGAAGATCCGGGACGGCGCCGTCGAGGGTGCGGCGCCCTTAGGCGCACGCGTCAATCAGTCAATCAGAAGCTCAGGCGCGGTTCTTCGTCGCGAGGCTGTAGATGAACATGACGATCAGGGCGCCGATGACGGCGAGCAGGATCGTCCAGAGGCTCCACGGGTTCTCCATGATGCCGCTGATGCCCGAGCCACCGAGGAGACCGCCGATGAAACCGCCGACGATCGCGCCGATGACGCCGAGGACGATGGTCGTCCCGAGTCCCATGGACTGCTTGCCGGGCATGAGGGCCCGAGCGATGAGACCGATGAGCGCGCCGATGATGATCCAGGAGATGATGAGTCCGATGAGGCCCATTGTCGAATGTCCTATCTACGAGGGGAAGAGAAGGGTACAGCCACACCATTCTGGTCGTTTCCCCTCGCCTCTTCGCGCAGGACTGTGAACACGCTGGTCACAGAGGCGACCGAGTGGTCCATAAACCGTTATTGAAACTTGGGTCACCTTGTGTGCGGGAACTTCGGGGAGCCCCGATTACCCTCTTCTCGCGTCTCGCCCACCACCCGCTGGTCCGCTCCTGGACGGTTCCGCGTCATCTTGAGGGGACACACTTCTGCTGTGAATGACTCTGCACATCTCCTGCCCGAGCTGCTCGCCGGGAACAGGGCGCCCGCGCCGACCACTTTGGTGGCGCTCTTCCGCCAGGTCGTGGCGGAGTCCGGGGACGCCCCCGCCGTGGACAGCGGGCTGGACACCCTGACCTATTCCGAGCTGGACCGGGCCGCGACCGAGCTCGCCGCCCGCCTCGCCGACCAGGGCGTGCGCCCTGGCGACAAGGTGGGGGTGCGGATCAAGTCCGGCACCACCGATCTGTACGTCGCGATCCTCGGCATCCTGGTCGCCGGCGCCGCGTACGTCCCGGTCGATGCTGACGATCCCGATGAGCGCGCCCGGGTGGTGTTCGAGGAATCCGCGTCTGTCGCCGTGATCGGCAACGACCTGGTCATCACGCCCACTGCCGTCGGCCGCGCAGCCACAACAGATGGCGACAATGTTGGCGACACTGTTGGCGAGACAGCTGGCGACACAGCTGGTGACGCGACCGTCGGGCTGCGCGAGGTCGAACCCGGGGACGATGCCTGGGTCATCTTCACCTCCGGCTCCACCGGGAAGCCCAAGGGGGTGGCGGTCACCCACCGCAGCGCCGCCGCCTTCGTGGAGGCCGAATCACGGATGTTCCTTCAGAACTCCCCGATCGCCCCCGGCGACCGGGTGATGGCCGGGCTCTCCGTGGCCTTCGACGCGAGCTGCGAGGAGATGTGGCTGGCCTGGGCGTACGGAGCGTGCCTGGTGCCCGCACCGCGCTCGCTGGTGCGCTCGGGCGTGGACGTCGGCCCCTGGCTGTCCGCCAACCGCATCAGCATCGTCTCCACCGTGCCCACCCTGGTGTCGCTGTGGCCGGACAGCGCACTGACCGAGGTGCGGCTGCTGATCATGGGCGGGGAAGCCTGCCCGCCCGAGCTCGCGGCGCGGCTCCAGGCCCCTGGCCGCGAGGTCTGGAACACCTACGGCCCCACCGAGGCGACGGTCGTGGCCTGCGGCGCGATCCTCGACGGGACCGACCCGGTGAGAATCGGACTGCCCCTGGATGGCTGGGACCTCGCCGTGGTCGATGCCGAGGGGCGGCCCGTGCCCGCAGGCGCCTCCGGCGAGCTGATCATCGGCGGCGTGGGCCTGGCCCGCTACCTCGATCCGGAGAAGGACGCGGAGAAGTACGCCCCGATGCCGACTCTCGGCTGGGACCGCGCCTACCGTTCGGGCGACATCGTCCAGAACGACCCCGCGGGGCTGCTGTTCGCCGGCCGGGCCGACGACCAGATCAAGCTCGGCGGCCGCCGCATCGAACTCGGCGAGATCGACGACCAGCTGCTGCGCCTGCCCGGCGTGGTCAGCGCCGCTGCCGCCGTGCGCTCCACGAAGTCCGGCAACCAGCTCCTGGTCGGCTACCTCACCGTCGACGCCGGCTATGACGCCACGATCGCCAAGGAGCTGCTGCGCCAGCGGATGCCCGCCGCGCTGGTGCCGCGCCTGGCGGTGATGGACGAGCTGCCCACCCGCACCTCGGGGAAGATCGATCGCGACGCGCTGCCCTGGCCGCTCGCGCGCCGCGGCGCGCCTTCGGCGGCGCTGTCCGGGACGGCCGCCTGGATCGCGGAGATCTGGGGTGAGGTGCTCGGCGCTGAGGCCACCTCCGGAAGCGATGACTTCTTCGACTTCGGCGGCGGCTCCCTCACCGCCGCGCAGGTGGTCAGCCGGTTGCGGGAGAAGCATGCCGAGCTCGCCGTCGGCGACATCTACGCCCATTCCACCCTCGCCTCCCTGGCCGCGTACCTCGACGAGATGGGCACCTCCGCGGTGGCGAGCGACCGCACCGTGGCGCCGCTGCGACGCCGCACCCAGGTCGCCCAGCTGCTCGCGCTGGTGCCGCTGCGGGCGCTCGCGGCACTGCGCTGGATCACCTGGCTGATGCTCGCCTCCACCCTCGGCGCGGCCCTCACCGATCTGCCCTGGCTGGTGGCCTTCCCGCTGTGGCTGGTGATCCCGCTGGCCGTGGTGATGCTGCTGCCGCCCGGTCGGATGATGCTCGCCGCACTGCTGGCACGGGTGCTGCTGCGCGGGGTGCGGCCGGGCAGCCACCCCCGCGGCGGCCGAGTCCATCTGCGGCTGTGGCTGGCGGAGAAGGTCCAGGAGGAGCTCGGGGCGACGAACCTCGCCGGCGCCGCCTGGTTCCCGCTGTACGCGCGCCTGCTCGGGGCGCGCCTCGGCAAGGACGTGGACCTGCACACCCTGCCCCCGGTGACCGGGATGCTGGAGATCGGTGACGGCGCCTCGATCGAGCCCGAGGTCGACCTCGCCGGCTACTGGATCGATGGCGACCGGCTGCGGATGGGACAGATCCGGATCGGCAAGCGCGCCCGCGTCGGGGCCCGCAGCCTGCTCGGTCCCGGCGCGAAGATCGGCCCGGAGGCGGAGGTCGCGCCCGGCTCCGCCGTGCTCGGCACCGTCCCGGCGGGCGAGTTCTGGTCCGGCTCCCCGGCCGAGCGCCAGGCGAAGGCCCGCGGTCCCTGGTCCACCGACGCCCCGCGGCGCCGTCCGCTCTGGCTGCTGGTCTTCGCCGCGCTCTCCGTCCTGATCGCCGCTCTGCCGGTGGTGGCGATGCTGACCGGCGCGGCGGGGCTGCTGCCGGCCGTGCATGACACCGACAGCTTCGGTGCGGCGGTGCTCGCCGCGCTGCCCTGGCTGCCGCTCGCGGCACTCGCGGGCTTCGGCGCTCTGATAGTGCTGGTCGTGGTGCTGACCCGGTTGCTGGCGCTCGCGATCCGGCCCGGTCACCACCCGGTCCGCTCCGCGGCCGGGGTGTCCATCTGGGGGACGCTGCGCCTGCTCGACGAGGCGCGCACCTGGCTGTTCCCGATCTATGCCGGGGCGCTCACCCCGCTCTGGCTGCGCCTGCTGGGCGCCAAGGTGGGCAAGGGCGCGGAGATCTCCACGGTGCTGCTGATCCCGAGCCTCGTGCAGGTGGGTGAGCATTCCTTCCTGGCCGACGACACCTTGGTGGGCTCCTATGAGCTGGGCGGCGGCTGGATCCGGGTGGAGCACGTCAAGGTCGGCAAGCGCGCCTTCGTAGGCAACTCCGGGATGCTCGCCGCCGGGCGCAAGGTCCCCAAGCAGTCGCTGGTCGCGGTGCTCTCTGCCGCGCCGCGGCGCAAGACCGCGAAGGCCGGCACCTCCTGGCTGGGCAGCCCGCCCCGCAAGCTGCGCCGCACGGAGGGCGAGCACGACTCCTCCCTCACCTACGACCCGCCCACCGGCCTGCTCGTGCAGCGCGGGCTGGTCGAGACCGGCCGCATCGTGCCGCTGCTGCTGGCCCTGCTGCTCCCGGTGGCCGTCGGCGCAGTGCTGTTCGCGCTGCTGCTGCAGGACAGCTGGGGAGTCATCGCCGCGGTGGTCCTCGGCGGTCCGGTGATGCTCGCAGCCGGAATCCTCGCCGCCGGGATCACGGTGGTGGCCAAATGGATGATCATCGGCAAGCACCGTCCGGGCGAGCACGCCCTGTTCACGCCCTATGTGTGGCGCTCCGAGCTGGCCGACACCTTCACCGAGGTGCTCGCGGCCCCCTGGTTCGCGAATATCACCGCCGGCACCGCGGCGCTGAACCTGTGGCTGCGACTGCTCGGTGCGAAGATCGGGCCGGGCGTCTGGTGCGACCCGTACTGGCTGCCGGAGACGGACCTGGTGACCCTCGGCGCCGGCTCCACGATCAACCGCGGCTGCGTGGTCCAGACCCACCTCTTCCAGGACCGAGTGCTGAGCATGGACACCGTCACCCTGGGCGAGGGTGCCACCCTGGGCCCCGGCGGCGTGATCCTGCCGGCGGCGTCGATCGATCGGCACGCGACCGTCGGCCCCGTCTCGTTGGTGATGCGGGGCGAACGCGTACCACCCGGCACCCGCTGGACGGGCAACCCGATCGGCCCCTGGGAAGAAGAGGACGGCGCATGAGCACCCTCCGTCGACGAACTGTGAGGAACGAACGGGAGGAGATGGACGCATGAGCGCTACTGCCACGGGCAGCGATCCGTACGTCCCCCGGCATGGGGACTCGAACTTCGAGGTGCTCCACTACGACCTGAACCTCGCCTACCGGGTCGAGGGAAATCGGCTGGACGGGGACGCGACGCTGACCTGCCGGGTCCTGGAGGAGGCCGACGCCCTCCACCTCGACCTCCACGGCCTGCATCCCCAGAAGGTGTTCGTGGACGGCCGGGCGCACGGCTTCACCCATCTGCGCGGACGGCTCACGGTGAAGCTCCCGCTGAGCCTCGGAACAGAGCTGACCGTGCGGGTGAAGTACTCCGGCAAGCCCCGCCCGGTGTCCACGCGGGCCCTCGGCTCGGCCGGCTGGGAGGAGCTGGAGGATGGCGTGATCGTCGCCGCGCAGCCGCATGGAGCGCCGACCTGGTTCCCCTGCAACGACCGCCCCGACAACAAGGCGACCTACGCGATCACGCTCTCGGCGCCGCCCGGGTACACCGTCGCCGTCTCCGGGGAGCTGCAGGGCACCAGCCGCAAGGGCAACGCGGTGACCTGGTCCTACCAGCAGACCGTGCCGATGCCGACCTACCTCGCCACCGTCCAGATCGGGCGCTACCGAACGCTCGAGCAGGCGGGCGCACCGGTGCCGGTGCGCACGATCGCCCCGCGGGAGCTCAGCGTCGCGGACCTCGAGGGCTCCTTCGCCCTGCAACCCGCGATGCTCACCTTCTTCACGGGTCTGTTCGGGGACTACCCCTTCGCCTCCTACACCGCGGTGATCACCGAGGACGAGCTGGAGATCCCGCTGGAGTCCCAGGGACTGTCGACCTTCGGCAGCAACTTCGTGGACACCGCCTGGGAGAGCGTGCGACTGATCGCGCACGAGCTGTCCCACCAGTGGTTCGGCAACTCGGTCACGCTCGAGCGCTGGCAGGACATCTGGCTCCATGAGGGCTTCGCCTGCTACTGCGAATGGCTGTGGGCAGAGGAATCCGGGGTCTCGACCGTCCGGGCGGAGGTCGAGAAGCACCACACGCTGCTGGCCGACCTGCCGCAGGACGATCTGCAGCTCGCCGACCCGGGCCCCGCGCTGATGTTCGACGACCGGGTCTACAAGCGCGGCGCCCTCGCGGTGCATGCGCTACGCCTGCACCTCGGGGATGCACGTTTCTTCGAGATCATCAGGGGCTGGCTCACGGAGCATCGCGCCGGCAGCGTGACCACCGAGCTGTTCCTCGAGCATGTGCGGCGCGAGGCCGGCGAGGAGACCGCCGCGCTGCTGTCGCCGTGGCTGTTCGAGACCGCGCTGCCGCCGTGCCCGGTGCCCGTCAGGGCGTCATAGTCGGGGCCCGGGCTCCGCTCGCCTGGGTGTCCGGCCGTTCAATGAATTGCGTATCCGCAAATCTCTCAACAAGCGGACATCACACCAAGCGGGCAGTCCACCACGCGGGCAGGTCACCCCGCCCTCGTGGATCAGAGCCGGGCGAGGGCGGCGACGTGGCCGGGCGGCGCCGGCAGGTCCTCCACCGCGAAGTCCGCCAGGCGCAGTTCACTCATCGGGGTCTGCATCCCCGTCCCGAGGGCCTTGAGCACCGCCTCCTTGCGGGCCCAGAGCACGGCGCGCTCTGGCGGGTCCGCGCGTGCAGCGGCGGCCCGTTCGCTCGGATGCAGCATCAGCTCCGGGTCCCAGCCGCGGCCGACGGCGGCGATCGATTCGAGGTCGACGCCGACGGGTCCACCGGGATTCACCGCCGTCATCAGGTGCTCCCCGCAGCGGGTGAGGCTCACCGGGACCTCGTCCCGTCGGCCCCGCGCTCGGGCCCAGGGACGGCCGTGCGACGAGGAGCCGCAGCGCGGACACGAACGCCCCACCAGCACGTCCGTCGGCGGGAGTCCGAGCAACTCGGCGACGCGAGCGCGCAGGATCGCATCCGGATCCTCCTCCACCCGATGCAGGCGGACGATCCCGGCGGCGTCCAACGGTGCTGTCATGCCGCGCCCTTCTGTCTGCGAGCCTATCTGCGAGCCTGAGTGCGAGCCTGCCAGTGACGTCCTCGACATGCAGGACGGGCCGGGCGTGATCGCCCGGCCCGTCCTGTCATGAGGGGATCAGAAGTCCCAGTCGTCGTCTTCGGTCTCGACGGCCTTGCCCATCACGTAGCTCGAGCCCGAGCCGGAGAAGAAGTCGTGGTTCTCGTCGGCGTTCGGGGACAGCGCGGAGAGGATCGCCGGGTTCACCTGGACGGAGTCCTGCGGGAACAGACCCTCGTAGCCGAGGTTCATCAGCGCCTTGTTGGCGTTGTAGCGCAGGAAGACCTTGACGTCCTCGGTCCAGCCGACGGGATCGTAGAGGTCCTCGGTGTAGACCTCTTCGTTCTCGTACAGCTCCAGCAGCAGCGAGAAGGTGTAGTCCTTCAGCTCCGCCTTGCGCTCGGCCGAGAACTTCTCGACGGCCTTCTGGTACTTGTAGCCGATGTAGTAGCCGTGGACGGCCTCATCACGGATGATCAGCCGGATGATGTCCGCGGTGTTGGTCAGCTCGCCGTGGCTGGAATAGCGCATCGGCAGGTAGAACCCGGAGTAGAACAGGAACGACTCCAGCAGCACCGAGGCGATCTTCCGCTTCTCCGGATCGTCACCCTCGTAGTAGCCCATGATGATCTGGGCCTTCTTCTGGAGCTGCGTGTTCGTCGCACCCCACTCGAAGGCCTCGTCGATCTGCTTGGTGCTGGCCAGGGTCGAGAAGATCTGGCTGTAGGACTTCGCGTGCACCGATTCCATGAACGCGATGTTCGTGTACACCGCCTCCTCATGGGGGGTGACGGCATCCGGGATCAGGGAGATCGCGCCCACGGTGCCCTGCACCGTGTCCAGCAGGGTGAGCCCCGTGAACACGTGCATCGCCATCGTCTGCTCCTCGGGGGAACGACGGCTCCAGGACTGGATGTCGTTGGACAGCGGCACCTTCTCGGGCAGCCAGAAGTTACCGGTCAGGCGGTCCCAGACCTCCTGATCCTTGGGATCGGGGATCCGGTTCCAGTTGATGGCCTGGATCGTCGCGTTCAGGTGGTCTTTCACCGCAGCCTCACTGTCGTCGAAGGGGTCGTCCGGTCGGCGCAGAGGCGCACGGGACCGTTCTCTTCCAGTCTAGGCATCGGCCCGCGCTCGGCGGGGGCCCGGCAGGCCGACGGGGCGGTGGCAATGCCCACCCCGGTCGGCGCTCGGCGTCCCTTGACTCCCGTGCTTGTCTCGGGGCGGGCGGCCGGGTCAGACGACGGCGGTCATCCCGCCGCCGACGTAGAGCTCCTGGCGAAGGCGGGGTTCTTCGGGCCAACGCCTCGGCGGGGGTCTGAGCGGGGGTGCTCTGGACGATGTCGGCAGCTGGCTTGAGAGATGACGGGAGACCGACCTTCGTCGCGTGCCGGCGACCCGCAGGCGCAGGTAGGTTCGAGGCGCTCCACCGTCGGGGCCGCTCCGTCCCGGCACCGCCCGCCAGACCAGACCGAAAGGCCCGTTGTGAGCAGCTCGGCCGCCCCGTCCTCGGACCATACCTCGCCTTCAGCTCCGGCCCGCGCGGGCGCCGCACGCCCGCACGCCGCCCCCCGTTCCCTGGCCCCGGACATCGCCCGCGGGCTGATGCTCGCGCTGATCGCGATCGCGAACGTCTCCTGGTTCCTGTGGGGGCATGAGGGCGGCGTCGGGATGACCCCGCACGTGCCGGCGCTCGGCCCGGCGGATTCCGTGGTGCAGTTCGTAATGACGGTCGCGGTCGATCACCGGGCGATGCCGCTGTTCGCCTTCCTGTTCGGTTACGGCATGGTGCAGTTCTACCGCTCGCGCATCGATCGCGGGATGGAGCCGCGGATCGTGCGACTCATGATGCGCAGGCGGCACTGGTCGATGCTGCTGCTCGGCTTCCTTCACGCGGCGCTGCTGTTCTACGGGGACATCCTCGGCGCTTATGCGGTGGCGGCCCTGCTGGGGGTGTGGCTGCTCTTCGGTCGGCGCACCCGCACGCTGATCATCTGGGCGAGCGTGATCGGCGGGGTGATGGTGTCCTACGCCGTGTTCAGCATCGTCGGCGCGCTGGGGATCATGTTCTTCGCCCCGCCGGAGGTGCTGATCGACATGCAGCAGGGGGCGACCACACCCTTCGCCAACGACTGGTTGCGGGACCTCGCCTACGCCCAGCCGTACCTGGTCTCGATGCTGACCCGGGCTGTGATGTGGGCGATCAGCACGGTGCCGGCCGCCGCCTTCGGCGCCCCGCTGCCGATCCTGCTGGGCTGGATCGGCGCCCGCGCCCGGCTGCTCGACGAGCCCTGGCGCCATACCCGCACGCTGCGACGCCTCGCAGTCTCCGGTATCGCGATCGGCTGGCTCACCGGCCTGCCCGAGGCCCTCGTGATCATCGGCGTCCTGCCGGTGCCGGAGGCGTTGAGCTGGACCTTCCTGGGCCTGACCTCCGTGGGAGGGATCTGCTGCGGGATCGGTTACGCAGCCGCTTTCGGCCTGCTCGCGATGCGCCTGGAGAAGCGGCCCACGGTGGAGGTGACGCCGGAGGCGGCGCCCGACAAGGCTCAGCGCAGAGCCGTGCGCGCCGAGCGGGCTGCGGCCCATGCGGCGCTCTCCCCTGCTGAGCGCGCCTACGGCGCCCTCGCCGCGGAGGCCCCCTCCACGGCGGCGGCGCCGACCGGGCTCGTACGGGCGCTCTCGGCCGTCGGCCAGCGCTCGCTGACCTTCTACCTGTTCCAGTCGCTGCTGCTGGCACCGCTGCTGGCGGCCTGGGGCCTGGGGCTCGCGCCGCACCTCAGCACCGCGTCCGCCGTCGCTGTCGCGCTCGGCGTCTGGCTGCTCTCGCTGCCGCTCGCCGCCTGGATGGACTCCCGGGGATTGCGCGGGCCCGCCGAGGTCCTGCTGCGCCGGATGACCTACGGGAAGCACGATCCGCGGGGCCGGTCCTGACCGGTCCGGCCCCGTGGCGTGACCTCAGGCGATCGCGGACGCGACGCCGAACAGCACCAGCGACAGGATGAAGCCGACGATGGCCATCGCACCCTGGATCAGGGTCCAGGTGGACAGGGTCTGCTTCATGTCCATCCCGAAGAATCGGCTGACCAGCCAGAAGCCCGAGTCGTTGACGTGCGAGAAGCCCACCGAGCCGGCGGACATCGCCATCACGATCGCCACGACCTGGAGCTGGGAGAAGTCGCTGGCGGCGATCACGCCCACCATCAGCGATGCCGCCGTCGTCAGGGCCACGGTGGCCGAGCCCTGGGCGATGCGGACGATCTGGGCGATCAGGAACGCCGCCACGATCACCGGCAGTCCGATGTCGTTGAGCGATCCGGCGACCGCATCACCGATCCCGGTCACTCGCAGCACCCCACCGAACATGCCGCCGGCACCGGTGACCAGCACCACCGAGCAGATCGGCCCCAGTGCGGAGTCGGTGATCTTCTCGATCAGGTTCCCCTTCTTGCCCGCTCCCCAGCCGAGGACGAACATCGAGACCACCACAGTGATCAGCAGCGCGACCGGAGTCTCACCCAGCAGGCGCAGTCCGGAGACGACCGGGTCGGCGAGGAACGCCTCCGGATCCGGCCGTGCGGCGCCGGCGGTGTTCAGCCCGGTGTTGAGCAGGATCAGCAGCAACGGCAGGATCAACAGGCTGATGATCGTGCTCACCCGTGGGTTCGACTCGAAGCCGGTCTTCTCCGACGTGCTGTCGAGGATCGTGGGGATCGGGACGTCCAGGCGCATGCCCAGTCGCGGGGCCAGCAGGATGCCGACCAGGTACCAGATGATCACTGCGAATACGATTCCGACGAGCATCACCAGGCCGATGTCGGCGCCGACGATGCTGGAGGCGGCCACCGGGCCGGGGTGAGGCGGGGCGAAGATGTGCATCGCGCTGAACGCCACCGCCGAGGGCAGGGCGATGGACAGGAACGATCCGCCGACACGGCGCGCGACGGCGTAGATGATCGGCAGCATCACCACGAGGCCGGCGTCGAAGAAGATGGGGAAGCCCATCAGCAGGCTGGCCAGCGACAGGCCGAGGCCGGCCCGCTTCTCCCCGGCCAGGTCGATCATCCGGTCGGCGAGCAGCTGCGCACCGCCGGAGGTCTCGATCATCCGCCCCAGCATCGCGCCGAGCGCGACCAGCAGCATCACGTTGCCGAGCGTGGAGTTGAATCCGAAGCCGAGGGCATCCATGAGGCTGCCGGGGGCGATGCCGGCGATGAGCGCCGTGCCGATCGAGGTGATCATCAGGGCCAGGAAGGCGTGGATCTTGAACGCCATGATCATGACCAGCAGCACGGCCACGGCGGAGACTGCCAGGATCAGCAGTCCCGCCGTACCCAGCTCCCAGTTCAGGACGAGGCCTTCCATGAGGGGCTCCTAGCGGAGGAGGGGAAGAGACGTCGCGCCCCTGGGACCGGGACGCGGCGGTGAGGGTTGCTCGTACCGCATCCTAGGTGCTGGTCGTCACGGCGCCGAGCCCGGTGGTGGCGGCCGCGGCGCCGTCGTCGCGCCCGAGTCCTCAGGTGCGGGCCCTGACCTGCACCCCTTCTTCCTTGCCCCGCCGGGTGGCGGCGTCGGCGATCTCCTCGAAGCGCTCGGGCCAGTCGGGGGCCCGCGCCAGCTGCGCGGCGAAGCCGGCGTCGGCGCCGTCGGGTCGGGCGCGCTGCAGCACCAGCGCGCCGCCCCCGGCCTGCGCGACCAGGCGCACGACCTGCAGCACCTCGGCCTGCAGCGCGGGGGTGACGGTCATGCGCAGCTCGTGGTCGACGCCCGAGTTGAGCAGCATGCCCAGGGACCGCTGCACCTTCGTGGCGGCACCGGCGCGACCCACCAGCGCGGGATAACCGGCCGGCGAGGCCTTGACGTCGAAGCCCACCCAGTCCACCAGCGGGGCCTCGCTCCGTGCCCCGTCCCGGTCCTGGCCCAGCAGTGCCGCGAGCCGGCCCGGGTAGGCGCCGCCGGTGTGGAGCCCGACGGCGAACCCGGCTCCGCGCACCCGGCGGGCGGCGGGCACCAGGGCGTGCTGCATGGTGGCCTCTCCCCCGCTGAACACCACCGCGTCCAGCAGGCCGTGGCGGCGGCCCAGCAGCTGCTCGAGCTGCGCCCAGCCCACTGCGCCGGGGGTGCGCGGGTCCAGGATCGCCGTGTTGTGACAGTAGGTGCAGGTCCACGGACAGCCCTGGCAGAACACGGTCGCGACCAGGTGCCCCGGCCAGTCCACACTCGACAGCGGCACCACACCGGCGATCTGCAGGTCCTCGGCGGCGACCGCAGGCACCACAGCGCCGTCGGCGCTCACGCCGTGCCTGCGGCCAGGCGCTGCTGCTCGGGCACGACGGACCCTGCCCCGACGCCCGAGGCGGCCTCGGTGAAGAAGGTGCGCTCGGCGTACTCGCCCTTTTTGCCAATGTTGAAGGACGCGACGGGGCGGAAGTAGCCCATCACCCGGGTCCACACCTCACAGGCCTGCCCGCAGCGCTCGCACTCGAGGTGCTCGCCCGAGAGGTACCCGTGGGTGGGGCAGATCGAGAAGGTCGGGGTGACGGTGAGATAGGGCAGGCGGAAGCGGGTCAGGGCGCGCCGCACCAGTTCCTTGCAGGTGGCCGCAGAGCTCATCGCCTCGTTCATGTAGAGGTGCAGCACGGTGCCGCCGGTGTACTTCGCCTGCAGCTCCTCCTGCAGCTCGAGCGCCTCGAAGGGGTCCTCGGTGGCGCCCACCGGGATCTGCGAGGAGTTCGTGTAGTACGGGTTCTGCGCGGTGCCCGCGGTGAGGATCCCGGGGAAGCGAGCACGATCCTCCTTCGCGAAGCGGTAGGTGGCACCCTCGGCCGGAGTCGCCTCGAGGTTGTAGAGGTTCCCGGTGGCTTCCTGGAACTCGACCATCCGCTCGCGCACGTGGTCGAGGATCCGCAGGCACATCGCCTGCCCCTCCTCCGTCATGAGGTCGAGGCGGTCGCCGGTGAAGTTCCGGAGCATCTCGTTCATGCCGTTCACTCCGAGAGTCGAGAAGTGGTTGCCGAGGTGGCCCATGTACCGCTTGGTGTAGGGGTAGAGCCCGGAGTCCATCAGCTCCTGCACGGTGGTGCGGCGCCGCTCCAGGGTGTCCTGGCCCAGCTCCAGCAGGTGGTCGAGCGCGGCGATCAGCGCCGGCTCGTCCCCGGCGTGGAGGTGGCCGAGCCGCGCCATGTTCACGGTCACCACTCCGATCGATCCGGTGAGCTCCGCCGAGCCGAACAGGCCGTTGCCGCGCTTGAGCAGCTCGCGCAGGTCCAGCTGGAGGCGGCAGCACATGGAGCGGATCATCCCGGGATCCAGATCCGAGTTCAGGAAGTTCTGGAAGTAGGGCAGCCCGTACTTCGCAGTCATCACGAACAGCGCCTCGGCGTTGTCCGAGTCCCAGTCGAAGTCCTCGGTGATGTTGTAGGTGGGGATCGGGAAGGTGAAGGCGCGACCGTCCGCGTCCCCCTCGGTCATGACGTCGAGATAGGCGCGGTTGATCAGGTCCATCTCTGCGCGCAGCTCGCCGTAGGTGAAGTCCTGGACCTCGCCGCCGATCAGCGGGCGCTGCTCGCGCAGGTCCGCGGGGCAGGTCCAATCGAAGGTCAGGTTGGTGAAGGGGCACTGGGAGCCCCAGCGGCTGGGGACGTTGAGGTTGTGGATCAGCTCCTGCATATGCTGGCGCACCTGCTCGTAGCTCATCGAGTCCAGGCGCACGAAGGGCGCCATATAGGTGTCGAAGGAGCTGAAGGCCTGCGCCCCGGCCCATTCGTTCTGCAGCGTCCCCAGGAAGTTCACGATCTGCCCGCAGGCTGAGGAGAAGTGCCGTGGCGGACGGGAGCCGATCGCGCCGGCCACCCCGTTGAAGCCCTCCTCGAGCAGGGCCCGCAGGGACCAGCCGGCGCAGTAGCCGGTGAGCATGTCGAGGTCGTGGATGTGGAGGTCGCCCTCGCGGTGGGCTCGGCCCGCCTCCGGACTGAACACCTCCTCCAGCCAGTGATTGGCCATCACTTTGCCGGCGGCGTTGAGGATCAGCCCGCCCACCGAATATCCCTGGTTCGCGTTCGCGTTGACCCTCCAGTCCGAGCGCTCCACGTACTCGGTGACGGTCGCGACGGGGTCGATGAGCTGCCGCGCCGTCGACTCGACAGGCAGTGGCCCGGCGGGGGCTGCGGACCGGGCGGGGGTGGGTGCGAACGCGGTCATGGGTTCTCTCCTGAGAGGTGAGGGGGTGGGGCGGGGAGAGACCTCGGGGCAGAAGCCGGGAGGCGGTCGCCGACGAGGGCGATGAGCACACGCTAGGCAGGAACCACAACATCTAGTGCTCGCGACGCGCGGCGCACACAAGCTCTAGTGGTCTTCGCGCCCGCACGCCGTCCTCCACGGGACCGAGGTCCCGACCTGGGCTCCCCGAAATCCCCCGAATACCCCCCTTGCCGTACTACGGCTGCCGTAGTACGTTATGCGCATTAGTGCGGCGGACCCACCTGTCATGCATATCCGTCGCATGCGTACCCCCACCATCCAGAGGAAGAGAGGAGCCGATGTGATCGGAGCCGACGCCATTCGCGGGCACATCGATCTGATCCTGCTGGCGATCCTCGAGACGCAGCCCTCCTACGCCTACGAGATCTCCAAGACCATCACCGATCGCTCCCGCGGCGAGTACGTCATCAAGCAGACGACCCTCTACACCGCGGTCAAGCGGCTGCAGTCCCAGGGCCTCCTCGACAGCTATGAGGACGCCTCCCCCACGGGCAAGCCGCGCACCTACTACAAGCTCACTCCCGACGGCCTCGACCAACTCGGCCTCAAGCGCGATGAATGGCGCAGCACCCGAGCACTCGTGGACCACTTCACGGAAGGAAAGGACGCCTCGTGAACGTCATCGATTCCTATCTGGACACCCTCTTCGCCCCCTACCCCGAGACTCCGCGCCTGCGGGAGGCCCGGACCGAGCTGCGCGCCATGATGGAGGACAAGCTGCAGGGCCTGATCGAGGACGGCCTCCCCGAATCCCAGGCCGTCGGCCAGGTCATCGCCGAGTTCGGCACCCTCGAGGAGGTCGCCCCGGTGCTGGGGATCAGCGCCGAGCTGGGCCGCGCCGCCGCCGCACCCGTGGTGTCGCCGGCCGCCCCTCTGGAGCTCGAGCGCGCCCGCGCCTATGTCGAGGCCGTGCGCCGTTCTCAGTGGATGCCTGCCGCGGGCTTGGTCCTGTTCGTGCTCAGCGCGGCGCCGCTGCTGCTGCTCCTCGCCGCCACCGGCGCCCAGGAGGCGTCCGCGGGCTGGGTGATCGGCGTCGGCGTCACCGCGGTGCTGGTGATGGTGAGCCTGGGCCTGCTGCTGATGATGGCGCGGAATGCGCGGCTCAGCGACTTCGAGGACATCGACGAGGGGGGCTTCACCCTCACTGCGCAGGTGCGCAGCTACGCGCAGGAGATCCACCGAGAGCACCGCCGCAGCACCCTCCTCGCCACCGCCGTCGCGATCACGCTATGGATCCTCAGCGCTCTTCCCACTCTTCTCGCCGCTCTCCTCTCCAGCGACGAGTCCCCCGCCACGCTGTACGGCGTGAGTGGGACGCTGGTGATCGTGGCGCTGGGCCTCGCGATCATCGCCAGGGCCGGGTGGTCCGACTCCGCGACCAGCACGCTGCTCCAGCAGAAAGAGGAGAACGAGACCCTCGAGCACAGCGACAGCCCGGCGGTCCGCGTAGTGGCGGCGCTCTATTGGCCGGTCATGCTCGCGGCCTATCTGATCTGGAGCTTCGGCTCCGGCGACTGGGGACTGACCTGGGTGATCTGGCCGGTGGCCGGGGTGCTCTACGGCGCGCTGAGCGGTCTCGGCGTGGCGCTGCGCGGGGACGATAGTGCCCGAAAGCACGGCGGGAGCAGCTGAGAGTTCGGATCCGAACTGGCGAGAACTCTGCGGCACACGCTCTCACGCCTGCGCGGACGCCCAGGACTGCCGCCGGGTCTGCGGCAGGTTCCCGCAACACATGCAGAGTGGTCCGCCCATCGGCTCGTCAACCGCCTGCCCTTTGCCCCACGTCGTGCCGGGTCGACGCCAATGCAGACCCCAAGGATCGGTGAAGCAGAACTCAGGATTCGCGACACGGTCGGGCTCGAGCATGCCGATGGCGTTCCAGTTCGTGACCTCGATTGTTCCGCTGACGCTCTCGTGCGGAGCCAGGGTCCCCACCGCGACGCCCTGGAAGTAGTCGTCCAGGGTAGTGAGGGAGTCCAGGTCATATCGACTCTCGTTGTCGTCGTCCAGCTGGTGGACCACGATCTTGACGTTGGTGACCGGGAGCGATGAGTGGTTCGACAGCTCATACGTGTAGACGAGGACCCGTTCTCGACGTCCATTGCTGATGCGTTCCCGCCATTCGCTGCGCAGTGAGATCGATCGCCGCACGACGTCCTTCTTCTCCTCGCCCCGGAGCCGTTCCGAGTCACGGTGCTGACGGACCTGCCACGCCGCGACGAGGAGCGAGAGTCCGGCGAAGAAGAGCCCGACGACAGTTGCCACTGCCTGCGCCCAGGTCCCCACATCGCCCCACACCACTGCATACGGAACAAGGCCAGAGAAATACGCCCAGAGCAACAGTCCGATCAGTGCCGCTTCGAAGCCGATAACCCCGAGCAGCACGATCGCCAGCCACCTGGAACGGCGGCCGCTGCACCACGATCGTCTCTCCCTCATGGTGCGTAAGGATATTCGATCACGATCGGGAGGGCTCCGGAGCTCACGTCGTCTCCACCGACGAGAACGCCAGGGCCCGGGCGAGGATCTTCCTCGTCCGGGCCCCGGCGTCATCTCAACGGGCGAGAGATCAGAGCATGCAGCTGACGCAGCCCTCGACCTCGGTGCCCTCGAGCGCCATCTGCCGCAGGCGGATGTAGTAGAGGGTCTTGATGCCCTTGCGCCAGGCGTAGATCTGCGCCTTGTTGATGTCGCGCGTCGTGGCGGTGTCCTTGAAGAACAGCGTCAGCGACAGGCCCTGGTCCACGTGCTGCGTGGCCTCGGCGTAGGTGTCGACGATCTTCTCGTAGCCGATCTCGTACGCATCCTGGAAGTACTCGAGATTGTCGTTGGTGAGGTAAGGGGCGGGGTAGTACACCCGGCCGATCTTCCCCTCCTTGCGGATCTCGATCTGGGAGGCGATGGGGTGGATCGAGCTCGTGGAGTTGTTGATGTACGAGATCGAACCGGTCGGCGGGACAGCCTGCAGGTAGGCGTTGTACATGCCGTGCTCCGCGACCTCGCCACGCAGCTGCTTCCAGTCCTCCTGCGAGGGCAGGTGGGCATTGGACTCGGCGAACAGTGCACGCACCTTCTCCGTCTTCGGCTCCCACGCCTTGTCGATGTACTTGGCGAAGTACTCGCCGGTGGCGTACTTGGAGTTCTCGAAGTCGTAGAACTTCTCCCCGCGCTCCTTCGCGATCCGCATCGACGCCTTGATGGCGTGATAGGTGACCGAGTAGAAGTACATGTTGGTGAAGTCCAGGCCCTCGTCGGAGCCGTAGTAGATGCGCTCGCGCGCCAGGTAGCCGTGCAGGTTCATCTGCCCGAGCCCGATCGCGTGGGACTTGCGGTTGCCCTCGGCGATGGTCGGCACGGAGTCGATGTCCGAGGTGTCCGAGACTGCGGTCAGGCCACGGATGGCCGTCTCGATGGTCTGGCCGAAGTTCGGTGAATCCATCGCCTTGGCGATGTTCAGCGAGCCCAGGTTGCAGGAGATGTCCCGGCCCATCTCCTCGTACGTCAGATCGACGTTCATGGTCGAGGGGGTCGAGACCTGCAGGATCTCCGAGCACAGGTTGGAGTGCGTGACCTTGCCGGCGATGGGATTCGCCCGGTTCACGGTGTCCTCGAACATGATGTACGGGTAGCCGGACTCGAACTGGATCTCCGCCAGGATCTGGAAGAAGTCACGCGCCTGGATCTTCTTCTTGGAGATGTTCGGGTTGTCGACCATGTCCCGGTAGACCTCGGAGACGTTGACGTCCGCGAAGGGCTTGCCGTACTCGCGCTCCACGTCATACGGGGAGAACAGGTACATCGGCTCGTTCTTCTTCGCGAGCTCGAAGGTGATGTCGGGGATGACCACGCCGAGGGAGAGGGTCTTGATACGGATCTTCTCGTCGGCGTTCTCGCGCTTGGTGTCCAGGAAGCGCAGGATGTCCGGGTGGTGGGCGTTGAGGTACACCGCACCGGCGCCCTGGCGGGCCCCGAGCTGGTTCGCGTAGCTGAAGGAGTCCTCGAGCAGCTTCATCACGGGAATGACGCCGCTGGACTGGTTCTCGATGTGCTTGATCGGCGCACCGTACTCACGCAGGTTCGAGAGCAGCAGGGCCACGCCGCCGCCGCGCTTGGACAGCTGCAGAGCGGAGTTGATCGAGCGGCCGATCGACTCCATGTTGTCCTCGATGCGCAGCAGGAAGCAGGAGACGAGCTCTCCACGCTGTGCCTTGCCGGCATTGAGGAAGGTCGGGGTCGCGGGCTGGAAACGGCCGTCGAGGATCTCGTCGACCAGGTTGCGGGCCAGCTGCTCATCGCCGCGGGCCAGACCCAGGGCCACCATCACCACACGGTCCTCGAAACGCTCGAGGTACCGCTCGCCGTCGAACGTCTTCAGGGTGTACGAGGTGTAGTACTTGAAGGCGCCCAGGAAGGTCGGGAAGCGGAACTTCTTGGCGAAGGCCTGCTCCGAGAGAGACTCGATGAAGGAGAAGTCGTACTGCTCGAGGACCTCGGGCTCGTAGTACTTGTTCTCGACCAGGTAGTCCATCTTCTCGCGCAGCGAGTGGAAGAAGACGGTGTTGGGGTTCACGTGCTGCAGGAAGTACTCCCGCGCCGCTTCCCGATCCTTGTCGAACTGGATCTTCCCGTCCGGTCCGTACAGGTTCAGCATCGCGTTCAGCGCGTGGTAGTCGAGCCGCTTGTTGTGCTCGACCGGGGGCATCTCGGTCAGTGTCGCCAAAACTCTTCCAATCCGTCGTGGACCCGCGTCACATCGCGCGGAGTGCCGAACAGTTCGAACTTGTACATATGGGGGACCTCGCACTTGCGGGCGATGATGTCGCCGGCCAAGCAGTAGGCCTCTCCGAAGTTGGTGTTCCCCGCACCGATCACGCCTCGGATGTGCTTCCGGTTGCGTTCGTCGTTGAGGAACTTGATGACCTGCTTGGGGACGGCGCCACGGCCGTTGCCCCCTCCGTAGGTCGGAACCACCAGGACGAAGTCCTCGTCGACGACGAGGTGCTCATCCCGGGGGTAGAGCGGGACCCGGCGTGCCGGCATCCCGAGCTTCTCGACGAAGCGCTTGGTGTTGCCGGACACCGAGGAGAAGTAGACGAGGTTCGCCACGCCGACGCCTCCCGGGCCCGATCAGATGGCGGTGGCCTGGCGCTGTGCGCCGGCACCCACGAGGGTCTTGATCTTGTCGGGGCGGAAGCCGGACCAGTGGTCCTGTCCTGCGATGACCACGGGGGCCTGGAGGTACCCGAGGTTCATGATGCGCTCGCGTGCCGCGTCGTCCTCGGTGACGTCGACGACGTCGTAGGCGACGCCCGCCTTGTTCAGGGCGCGCTTGGTCGCATCGCACTGGACGCAGAGGGGCTTCGAGTACACGGTGATGTCCAAGGGAGGGG
Source organism: Brachybacterium sp. AOP29-B2-41 (assembly GCF_052378395.1). Classification (NCBI taxonomy): domain Bacteria; kingdom Bacillati; phylum Actinomycetota; class Actinomycetes; order Micrococcales; family Dermabacteraceae; genus Brachybacterium; species Brachybacterium sp. AOP29-B2-41. The sequence continues at coordinate 268,869 of NZ_JBQSXR010000002.1, read as the reverse complement.
CCTTTCACGAGCGCCGCGCCGGGGCGCAGGACGGGAGCTTCACGGGTTGTCCGGGGGAGGTCCGAAGGACCGTGCCGCCACGCTCCGGAGCCGTGGATCAGGGGCGCAGCGATGAGTTCCGGTGCGCCGCCCGACCTCCGGTGACCCGGTACGGTGCGACTGCGTCAACACTACACCTAGTGGTGACCCGGCGCGACGACCACAAGATGTACTGAGTTACAACACTGTCATCCACAATCGACTGTTGATGGGCTGTGGATAGATCTGCAGGGTTGGGGACGAAGGGCTGGGCCACGCACGAAATCCGAGGATGCGTGCACAGAGCAGTGTGGATGAGGGGTCCGACAGCCCGTTCCTGCGGTGGATGACGCCGCTCCCCGCGACCTCCCGCAGCGCGAAGTAGTGAGGTAGGTCCCCGGCATGTCCGAGAGGACGCTCGGCGTGTCGTCGGCGTGTCCCGACAGTCGGCTCGGCGTGTCGTCGGCATGTCGTCTTCCGGGGCCGTCGGAGGGTCCGACACGGGCCCACTGCGAGATCCGCGCGAGCCCCGGCGTTGCCCGCGCCCGCCCGCGTCATCCCCTCTGGGATCCGGGATCGCCTGGACGCGAGAACCCCCGCGGCCCAGTGGGCGGCGGGGGTTCTCAGCACTCGTGCGCGGTCAGGAGTCAGGAGCGAGGGTCCTCTGGGGCGGGAGCCGCCAGCGTCGGGCCGTCGACCGCAGGGTCGCCAGCCGCAGGGTCGCCAGTTGCATGGGCGCCAGCCTCAGTGCCGTCAGCCGCGGGGGCGTCAACCTCAGGGCCGTCAGCCGCGGGACCATTCGGCGCAGGAGCCTCCGGCGCTACGCTGCCAGCCGCGCCGTCGGCCGGGGTCTCCCCGCTCAGATGCCACACGTCGACGACCTCCTCCCCCTGCGCATCTCCCAGAGGCTCCGCGCTCTCGGGCGCGGCAGCTGTCGCATCGGCGGCGAGGGCCGCGTCGTCGGTTGCCGCTGGATCGTCATCGGCCGTCGCCGTCGCGTCGTCGTCGGCTGCTGTTGCTGTTGCTGTTGCTGTTGCAGCTGCGGTTCCAGGGGCCTCCGCTGCGGGCTCGGCGATCTCCACGATCAGCTCGGGTTCGCCCTGGGCGGTCGCGCCACCCACAGCAGCTGGCTCAGGCGCCTCGTCCTCCCGTGCCTCGCCCTCCACTGCCTCATCGCCCAGCACCTCATCACCAGGCGCTGCGTCGTGAGCCTCGTCGTCGGCGGCGTCCTTCTCAGCCTCGAGGCTGCGACCATCCGCGCCGACAATGCTCGAGAGCACCTCGCGCAGCAACGTCACCTGGGCTGCCGCCTCGGCAGCACCCGAGACCGGCTGCTTGCCCTTCTCCACGAAGGCGTGGAAGGCCTCCCACATGAGCTCCACCGCCCCCTTGGGAGCCGTGGTCGAGGTCTCCTGGACCACGCCCGACTTCTTCTCCCGCAGGGAGATCGTCGAGCGGACGTCGCTGTGCGAGGGGGCGGGCAGCTCCACGCGCATCCGTCGTCGCGCCGAGAGCACCTGCACGCTCTCGGAGTACTCCGGGGCGAACGGCAGGTAGTGCCACACCAGGCGCACCTGTGCCCCGCCGTCCAGCTCGCCGAGCAGCTCGATCGAGCCGGGGATCACTCCCTTGGGCCAGTGCCTCACCGCGACCAGGCGCGCGATCGGGCCATAGGCCGCCTCGATCACGGCCATCTGATGCGCCACGCCCGTCAGCAGGCCCTTGACATAGAGATCACGGTCGCGCTGAGTCGCACCCGCGCCCGCGCCCGCCTCGACCGCGGCCTGGAGGGCCTTGCGCCGCTGCGAGCGCACCTCGGTGGGCAGATCGTACGAGGCCGTGGTCACGTGGGCACTGCCGAACAGCGGCTGGCTCGCAGGCATCAGCACCTCGTGATCCACCATCCGCAGATCCTTGACGGGGATGTGCTCGGACATGCGGGTCACGGAGTCGTCGTACTGCTGGGGATAGGCCATCATCAGCAGGCGTCGGCCCGTCATCCGCTCGAAGCCGGCGACCTGCTCGACCTCGTCTGCGGAGAAGCCCACCGGCGGCTCCACGAGCACCGGGATGCCGCGGCGCATGAGCGTCAGCAGGTCCTCGACATGCAGCCCGTCGGTGGACAGCAGCGCGGCGTCGATCGCGAGGGTCTTGGCGCGCACCGCCGCGATCAGATCCGCGACCGTCTCGTAGCGCTTGTCCTCCTCGATCCCCCACACCTCGGAAGACTCGCGGCGCCGACGCGGGGAGTGATCCACCAGCGCGGCGATCGTGAAACGGTCCCAGCGCCTGCGCAGCACCGGGAGGTGCACGGCCTGGGCCATGGTTCCGGCGCCGATCACGGCAATGTTCAGGGTCTTGGGCATCGACTGGCTCCTCGGGCTCGGACGGGGTCGGCGGCAGCTCCGCGGGATCCTCGGCGGGCGCCGGGCCGTTCCGACAGTGCGCTCCGGACGGCACGGAGCGCACGCCTGTTCTACCACACCCCGGTGATGCCGGGCCGAGCCGCTCCCCCGGCGCGACCTGCGACGCAGGGACGGAGGTCACGCGGCGATCGGCACAGGAACCACCGGACCAGGATTATCGTGGGGCGCGGATCAGCACGTCTCAGGAGGACCACGTGGCAAGACGCTTCTACTTCGGCGCCCGCAACATCTCGCGCCCCTTCGTCAAGCTCTTCTGGAACCCTCGGGTCTCCGGGATCGAGAACGTCCCGCGCGAGGGCGGTTTCGTGATCGCCTCCAACCATCTCGCCAACATCGACAGCTTCGTGCTGCCCGTGGCGCTGCCCCGGCAGATCCGCTTCGTCGCCAAGGACACCCTGTGGACGCAGAAGGGGATCCGCGGGCGCGTCCTGCGCTGGTTCTTCGAGGCCGTCGAGGCAGTCCCGGTGGATCGCGAGGCCCTGTCCTCCGGGAAGGGTGCCCTCCAGGCCGGGCTCACGATCCTCCGCGACGGCGACGGCTTCGCGATCTATCCCGAGGGCACCCGTTCCCGGGACGGCCTGCTGCATCCGGGGAAGCAGGGCGCCGCCTGGCTCGCCGTCGAGTCCGGCTGCCCCGTGATCCCCGTCGGACTCAAGGGCACCCAGCACATGTTCTCGCGGCTGCTCCCCCACCGCGGCGCCATCACCGTGCGCATCGGCACCCCGATCCACCTCGAAGACATCGACCCCACCGCGTCCAAGGGAGTGCGGCGCCGGATCCTGAACGCCAGAATCATGGACGAGATCCAGAAGCTCTCCGGCCAGCGTCGCGCATAGGCACTGCCTGCCTATCGTCGCCCGGGCCGGGCTCGTCGTCGCACAAGTCGGGCCCTGCAGGCGCACGAGTCGTGCCCTGCAGGCGGACGGGTCTGACCCTGCTGGCATACCGGCCAAGGGCCTTATCGCCGCCGGTCCCCCCGCATACCGCCCGGCGACCAGTAGGATCTGGCCAGGCCGCGCACACCGAGCGGCGGCCGCCGCCCGGACCCCACCCGAGGAGAGCAGATGGCCGTCGTCGTCGGATTCATCCCCACTGACGTGGGTTTCAAGGCGCTGTCCGCAGCCCGCGACGAGGCGGAGCAGCGAGGTGGGCCGCTGATCGTGGTCAACGTTCTGCGCGAGGGGGTCGGAGCGGATCCCCGTCACGCCGACGAACAGCAGCTCGAGATCGCTCGTGACCAGCTGCGGCACGCCCGCGTGCGGGTCGCCTTCCGCCAGGAGACCACCGACGACGACATCGCCGATGTGCTGCTGCAGGTGCAGGAGGAGGAGAAGGCGGAGCTGCTGGTGCTGGGAGTGCGCCGACATCAGGAGCTCGCCCGTCACCTGCTGGGCCTGACCGTCCAGAAGCTCCTGCTCTCCGCCGACTGCGAGGTCCTCGTCGTCTGAGCCGACCCCGGTGAGCCGACTCCGGCGGGCGGCAGGCACGAGGCACGGCAGACACGTCAAGCACGAGGCACTGCAGGCGCGGGGCATGGCAGTCGCGGGCCACGGCAGTCGCGGGCCACTGCAGGCAGCAGACATGAAAGGGCCGGGCCGGGGCATGTCGCCCCGACCCGGCCCTGACTGCTGTGGATCAGGCGTTCAGCGGATCCCCGCCGGGCTGCTCGTCACCCTTGGCGGTGTTCACGGCCAGCGCGATGCGCTCACCGATCGTGGTGTCGACGTTCTTCCAGTACTGGAGGGCCTTGCTCAGCACCGGCTCCTCGACCGTGCTCAGCGCACCGGAGACGGTCTCGACGAACTGGTCGCGCTGGGCGTCGTTGTACACCTCGCGCACCAGGATGCCGGGCTGGATGAAGTCGCTGTCCTCGGCGTGGAGGGTGTACGCGGCGCGCACCATCTCGCCATCGGCCTCCCAGCCGTTGTCGACCGGTCCCTGCTCGTCCTGGTAGGCGCGACCGTAGGAGTTCGGCGCGTACACCGGTGCGTCCCCGCTGTGCAGGAACTGCATGAACCCCTCCTTGTCGTAGGAGTTCGTGGGGACCACCGGCTGGTTCACGGGCAGCTGGTTGAAGTTGGTGCCGATGCGGTGGCGCTGTGCGTCCGGGTAGGAGAAGACGCGGCCCAGCAGCATCTTGTCCGGGGAGACGCCCGTGCCCGGCACGGTGTTGCCGGGGCTGAAGGCCGCCTGCTCGATCTGCGCGTAGTGGTTCTGCGGGTTCTTGTTCAGGGTGAACTTGCCGACCTTGATCAGCGGGTAGTCCGCGTGCGGGACGGTCTTGGTGAGGTCGAAGATGTTGAAGCGGTAGTTCTTCGCATCCTCGTACGGGATCACCTGGACGGACATGGTCCAGCTGGGGTTCTCGCCGCGCGCGATGGCGTCGAAGAGGTCCCGGCGGTGGTAGTCGCCGTCGGAGCCGGCCAGCTTCTCGGCCTCCTCGTTGCTGAGGAACTCCATGCCCTGGTCGGTGTGGAAGTGGTACTTGATCCAGAACTTCTCACCGGACTCGTTGACCCACATGTAGGTGTGCGAGCCGTAGCCGTTCATGTGGCGCCAGGACTTGGGCAGGCCGCGCTCACCCATCAGGTAGGTCACCTGGTGCGCGGACTCCGGGGAGTTGGACCAGAAGTCCCACTGCATCTGGTTCGAGCGCAGGCCCGAGTCCGGGGTGCGCTTCTGGGAGTGGATGAAGTCGGGGAACTTGATCGGGTCGCGCAGGAAGAAGATCGGGGTGTTGTTGCCGACGATGTCGAAGTTGCCCTGCTGGGTGTAGAACTTCAGCGCGAAGCCGCGCACGTCGCGCCAGGTGTCGGGCGAGCCGAGCTCACCGGCGACGGTGGAGAAGCGGGCCAGCATCGGGGTCTTGCGACCGGGCTGGAAGAGGTCCGCCTTGGTGTACTGCGAGACGTCCTCGGTGACCTCGAGCTCGCCGAAGGCACCGGAGCCCTTGGCGTGGGGGCTGCGCTCCGGGACGCGCTCGCGGTCGAAGCGGGCGAGCTTCTCGACCAGTGCGACGTCGTGGAGCATCAGGGGGCCGTCGGCGCCGAGGCTCAGCGAGTGCGCATCGGACTCGCGGGGAGCGCCGGTTTCCGTGGTGCTCGGGATCGTGGGATCGAAGTCGGTCATCTGCATCTCCTGGGTGGTGGGGGATTCTGACAAGCTGTGAGAAAAAGTTCGGATACGGGGGCCGGGAAGGACTCCGGAGGTCATCGGCCTGGGATCAGGGGGCGGGGGTCGAGGCGGGTCCGGCGGAGATCGAGGACGCCGACGCCGACGCCGACGTAGTCGCCCCCGCGGTTGCCCGGCATTCCGAGCAGACGCCCCGATAGACGACCTCTGCGATCTCGATGTCGAAGCCGTGGGAGTTGTGCGGGGTCAGGCAGGGCGCCTCTCCGACCGCGCACGGGACGTCCTCGAGCCGGCCGCATTCGCGGCAGACCAGGTGGTGGTGGTTGTCGTGGCGATGCATCTCGTACTGCATGCTGCGACCGCCCACCGACACCCGACGCAGCAGATCTGCATCGGAGAGGGCGTTCAGCACGTCATAGACCGCCTGACGGGACACGGCCCCCAGGCTCTCGCGGACGGACCGGGCGATCGTCTCCGCATCGGCATGCGGGTTCGCCTCGACCGCCGCCAGCGTCGCGAGCCGCGGAGCGGTCACGCGCAGACCCGCGCCCCGGAGGGCGGAGGTGTGAGCGGTGGTCGTCATGGCTCCACCATAGCGCCCTGTCTGGACTATCTCAAGAAAGCGTCTAGGTCCGGAGAGGGTGTGGGGTGTCCGGAGAGGGTAGGGCCGGGACGCCCGCGCAGCGGTTCAGCCCTTGGTCGCCCCCGCGGTCAGCCCGGAGACGATGTACTTCTGCGTGAACAGCGCCATCACGATCACCGGCAGCGTGATGATCACCGAGGCCGCCATCAGGCCGCCCCAGTCCACCGAGGAGTACGCGATGAAGTTGAAGATCGCGACCGGCAGAGTGCGGGTGCTCTGACTGGCCAGCACCAGCGCGAACATGAAGTTGTTCCAGGAGAAGATGAACGCCAGGATCGAGGCCGTCGCGATGCCCGGGGTCGACAGCGGCAGGGCGATCCTCGCGAAGACCCCGATGTTGGTGAGGCCGTCGACCAGCCCGGCCTCCTCGAGGTCGCTGGGCAGCGACTCGAAGAACGACAGCATCACCCAGGCGATCAGCGGCATGGTGACGAACATGTGGGAGATGATCAGCGGCGCATAGCCGCCCACCCAGCCCAGCATCGCGAACACGTAGTAGAACGGCACCAGCAGGGACACCCCGGGGATGATCCGGGCCACCAGCAGCATGCCGGATGACCGTGACATCCCGTACTTCGCCATCACATAGGCGGCGGGGACTGCGAGCAGCAGCGACAGGCCGACGGCGGCGATGCCGACGACCAGTGAGTTCAGCATGAACAACCCGAACTGCGCCTCGGTCATCACCCGGACGAAGTTGTCCAGCGTCGGGGTGAAGCGGAACAGTCGCGTGGGATCGGTGATGTCCAGGCTGGTCTTGATCGAGGACAGGCCCATCCACAGCAGCGGGAACAGGAACACCAGGGCGATGATGCCGATCGCGACATAGCGCGCCACGTTCTTCAGGAGCTTCTGCCGCCTCATCCGCGATCACCGCTCTGGGCAAAGCGGAACAGGGCCCAGGAGGCACCGACGATGAGGAGGAAGAAGACGACCAGCACGGCCGAGGCGATGCCGTACTCGTTGTACTCGAAGAACAGCGAGTAGGACAGGATGTTCAGCGTCTCCGCCTCATGGAACGAACCGCCGCCGCGACCCTTGGTCGCGTACAGCAGGTCGAAGGTCTTCAGCGCGTCGATCGAACGCAGCAGCACGGCGGTGATCACGACCGGCATCAGCTGCGGCATCACCACGAAGCGCAGCCGCTGGAAGAAGTTCGCCCGGTCGATCAGGGCCGCCTCCTCCGGCTCCTCCGGCAGGGAGGAGAGCCCGGCCAGCAGGATCAGCGTGACCATCGGGGTCCACTGCCAGATGTCGACGAACATCAGGGTCGGCATCGCCTGGGTCGGGGAGGAGATCCACCCCTGGGGCGGGAGGCCGAACCAGCCGATGAAGGTGTTCACGAAGCCGATGGTGGGCTCGAACAGCAGCAGCCACATCATCGCCACAGCCACCGGCGTGGCGACCAGGGGCAGCAGGATCACGACCCGCACGAAGCCCTGCCCGCGGAAGGGGCGTCGCAGCAGCAGAGCGATCGCCAGACCCAGCAGGAACTCCACACCCACGCAGATCACGGTGAAGTAGAGCGTCCGCCAGACGGCCGGCCAGAACCGGTCCAGGCCGGTGAAGACCTCGACATAGTTCGCCAGGCCGACGAAGCCGAAGCCTCGCTGCAGGGACCCGCTGGCGTCCGTGAGCGACATGATCAGCGTGTAGATCGCGGGGAACACCACCATCACGATGGTGAACAGGAGGGCCGGGAGCGCGAACAGCCACTTCATGTGCCGGTTCGCCCAGCCGGAGAAGCCGGGCGCCCCACCGGACACGGTGTGTCCCGTCGGCCGCCCGACCTGGGAGTCGGCCGTCATGGGCTGCTCAGCCCTCCTCGTCGAGGAAGGCCTGGTATTCAGTCTGCGCGGTGGTGATGGCCGCGTCGAGGTCGCCGCCCTCGATGCCGATCGGGATCGGGGCGCCGACGATGTCGCGCGCCTGCGAGACCTCGACCACGACCGGCCGGTCGTGGTCCACGCCTTCGGTGAGCGAGGCTTTGATGGTCGCGGTGAGGTTCTCGGGGAAGGCGGAGGTGGCGTCGGGGTCGTCCCAGACCGAGGTCCGGGCTCCGGCGACGCCGGCCTTGCTGATCTCGGTCATGATCTCGGCGGAGGTCGCCCATTGGATGAACGTCCAGGCGTTCTCGGTGTTCTCCGAGGCGGCGCTGATCGAGAGTGCCCAGGACGGGATCGAGTACGGCTTCGAGCCGGCGTCCCCGGCGGGCATCGGGGCGACGGCGAAGGTGTCGCCGATGCGCGACTGGGTCTCGTCGATCATGTTGTTGTAGAACACGCTGGCGTCGGTGTAGAAGGCGGCCTGGCCCTGCTGGAAGATGGCGCTGGCCTCCTTCCAGCTCATGTTGGTGGTGCCGGGAGGGCCGTAGCTGCGCAGCAGGTTGGTGTACATCTCGTACGCGGCCCGGGCCTCGGGGGTGTCGATGGTCGCGGTTCCGGCGGCGTCGTCCCAATCTCCGCCGTAGCCGTACAGGAAGCTCGAGAACTGGGTGACCGCCGCGGCGCGCTGCCCGCGGGCGACGAATCCGAAGACCCCGTCGTTCGCCTCCTGGATCGCCTTCGCGGCCGCCTCGAGGTCATCGAAGGTGGCGGGGACCTCGAGCCCGGCCGCCTCGAGCAGGTCGGTGCGGTAGTACATGACCTCCTGCTCGACCACGATCGGGACGCACACGATGCCCTCGTCGGTGGTCGCGGCGCCTTGGGCTTGGAAGTCGTCCCAGTTCCAGTCGCTCGCGCCGCTGACCTGGTCATCCAGCGGCAGCAGCCAGCCGTTGCGGGAGAACAGCTTGCCCTCCTGCAGGGGGCGCAGCATTGCGACGTCGATGTCGGAGGCGCCGGAGTTGAGCTTGACCTTGTACTGGTCGGAGAGCTGGTCCTCCCCCAGCGTGGTGAGCTCGACCTTGAGGCCGCTCTCCTCCTCGAAGCGGGGCAGGAGATCCTTGACCACATCGGTCCACGGATGGTTCGAGAGGGTGAGCATCAGAGTGCCGCCCCCACCGCCACCTCCGCCGGACGAGGAGCCGCCTCCGCAGGCGGCGAGGGCGAGGGTGCCGGCTCCGAGGCCAGCACCGGCGAGAAGCGAGCGACGTGTGGGACGAGCGGACATGACAGCTCCTTTGCATCAGCATGCGCGTCGAACCAGACTCCCACACACCGTGACGAACCTCACGCCGACTCCCTCTCTGAGGAGGTCACTATCCGGTGACGACGCCGCGGGCGACCCTCAGGGCATGCGCCAGGCCGCCCCCGGGTCCTGGGTGGCGAACTTGCCGCCGCTCACGTCGAGCAGCGCACCGGTGATGTAGCCGGAGAGGTCACCGGCCAGGAACAGGCAGAGGTTCGCGACATCCTCCGGCAGCCCCCAGCGGCGGATGCTCAGCTGGTCCAGCTTCGTCGCCGCCGCGGACTCCTCGAGCGCGGAGAAGCCGTTCATCGCGGTGGGGATCATGCCGGGTGCATAGGCGTTCACGGTGATCCCCCAGGGGCCCAGCTCGCTCGCGAGCACCCGCGTCATCTGCACCACGGCGGCCTTGGAGGCGCCGTATGCCGCCGCCTCGACGCTGGGGATGATCGCCGCGAAGGACGCGGCGTTGATGATCCGCCCCGACTGCTGCCGTTTCATGATCGGGATGACAGCCTGGCAGGTGTTCAGCACGCCGCGCACGTTGACGGCGAAGACTCGGTCCCACAGTGCGGGGTCGAAGCTCTCCAGCGGCCCTTCGGCGTTGATGCCGGCGTTGTTGACCAGCACGTCGAGCCGGCCGTGCCGCTCCTCGATCGCCGCGATCGCCGCCCGCACCGCCTCGGGATCGGTGATGTCACAGGTCAGGACCGTCTCGGCGAGGCCCTCCTCGCGCAGCTCGGCGAGCGCGTCGGAGTCGATATCGAGCCCCACGACAATCGCTCCCTCCCGGGCGAAGGTCTGTGCGATGGTGCGGCCAATCCCCCGCGCGGCGCCGGTGACGAGCACGACGCGCCCTGACATGTCGATCTGCATGCTTCTCCTCGGATCATGGGCTCCCGGGCGCGGGCGCGTGAGTGCGCTCTACGCTGGGCGGGACCCGATCTCGGGTCCACTGACATCGGGTCCCACTGTCGTCCCTGCTCCGGGCGCGGTCAAGGGACCGCAAGGAGAGGACAGCGATGGATGCACGCACCGTCTGGGTGACCGGCGCGGGATCGGGGATGGGCCGGGCCTCTGCGCTCGTCGCGGCGCAGGACGGGAGACCGGTGGCGCTGTCCGGTCGGCGTGCCGAGCCGCTCGAGGAGGTCGCCGAGGAGATCCGCGCCGCGGGCGGGACCGCGCTCGTGGTGCCGCTGGACGTCGCCGATCGCGCAGCCGTGAAGGCGGCGGCCGTGCGGATCGGCGAGGAGCTCGGGAGCATCGAGGCGCTGGTGCTGTCGGCCGGGGCGAATGCGCCCCGCCGCTATTGGCGCGATCAGGACCTCGAGCAGTTCGCGGCGCTCACTGACATCAACCTGCTGGGACCGGTGGCGGTGATCGACGCGGCGCTCCCGGGGATGCGGGAGCGCGGCGCGGGCACGATCGTGCTGATCTCCTCGTATTCGGCCTGGCGCTTCTCGCCAGACGCCGGGGTGGCCTACAGCGCCTCGAAGACGGCGCTCGGTCCGCTGGCGGCGACCCTGAATGCGCAGGAGAACCAACACGGCATCCGTGCCTGCCACCTGTGCCCGGGAGACGTCGACAGCGCCTTCCTGGACCAGCGGCCGCAGGTGCCGGGAGCCGCCGACAGAGCCGTCATGCTCAGTCCTGAGGACGTGGGACGGGCCGTGTCGTTCGTGCTGACCAGTCCGCCGCATGTGGTGATCGACGAGCTCGTCATCAGCCCCGCGAAACCGGCCGTCTGAACCGGCTGTCTGAACGGCACCCGGAACTTCGGCCGGAACGGCATCCGGAACTGCGGAAGGGCCCCGCTCCTGTGCGTCACAGGAGCGGGGCCCTTCTGCATGCGGAGCCGCCTAGGAGAATCGAACTCCTGACCTATTCATTACGAGTGAATCGCTCTACCGACTGAGCTAAGGCGGCGTCGTCGCCGGGGCACGGCGGACCGGTTCACTGTACGTGACCTGCAGGGCCCTGTGCAAAGCAGGAAGGGGCGATCCGTGTCACCCCGTCGGCCGCCGCGGGCTCAGCAGGTCAGGCCGTCCTCCGGCACGGTGCCCTCGAGCAGGTAGGCGTCGACCTGTTCCTCGATGCAGCCGCCGGAGCGCCCATAGGCGGTATGGCCCTGCCCCTCGAAGGTCAGCAGCACACCGCTCTCGAGCTGCTCGGCGAGGCTCTGCGACCACTGGTACGGGGTGGCCGGGTCACCGGTGGTGCCGATGACCACGATCGGGCCGGCGCCCTCGGCGGCGATCGGGGCGGGCTCACGCAGCGCAGGGACCGGCCACTGGGCGCAGCCGCTCCCGCTGAACGTCGGGCCGAAGGTCGGGAACTCCTCCGCCAGGCGCTGCGCCTCCTGCGCGACCCATTCCTCGTCGGCGACCTCGGGGCGGTCCAGGCAGTTCACCGCGGCCTGCGCGAAGGTCGCGTTGGTGCGGTAGGTGCCATCTGCGGAGCGTTCGGAGGAGCTGTCGGCGATCGAGAGCAGCAGCGAGCCGTCCCCGCTCATCGCGGCGGAGAGCGCGTCGCGGCCGTAGTCCCATAGCCCGTCGTCGTACATCAGCAGCATCACGGCCGACCGGGCGAGGCTCCCGGTGAGCGGCCTTTCCGGGTCCCCGCTGTCCAGGGGGGAGGATTCCACGGCGGTGAAGAAGGAGAGCAGCTGCTGCTTGGCGTCCTCCTCGCTGCCCTTGAACGGGCAGCCCTCCCCCGCCTCCAGGCAGTCCGCGAGGAACGCCTCGGTGGCGCGTTCGAAGCCCTCCGACTGACCGGCCGCGAAGTCGTTGCTGGTCAGTGTGGGGTCAATTCCGCCGTCGAGCACGAAGTGGCCCACCCGCGCGGGGTACAGCTCGGCGTAGCTGGCGCCGAGATAGGTCCCGTAGGAGTAGCCCAGATAGTCCAGCTGCTCGGAGCCGAGCGCCGCACGCAGCACGTCCATGTCGCGAGCGGCGGAATAGGTGTCGAGGTAGGGAAGGACATCCTCGGAGTGCGCTTCGCAGGCTTCGGCGACGCGGGTGCCCCATTCGATGGCGAGCTGCTGGGCCTCCGGAGAGCCGGGCTCCGCTCCGGCCGCGAGGTACTCGTCGGTCTCCTCGTCGCTGAGGCACTCGATGCCGGCGGAGCGGTTGACCCCGCGCGGGTCGAAGCCGACCAGGTCATAGGCGGTGCGCACCTCGGGCGAGACCAGGTAGGGCATGCTCTCGAGGTAGTTCACGCCGGAGCCGCCGGGCCCGCCGGGGTTCGTGACCAGGGCGCCGACCCGTTCACCCGAGGCCGCGATCCGTCCCACCGCGAGCTGGATGTCCCCGGCCTCCGGGTCGTTCCAGACCAGCGGCACGTCGATCGTGCCGCATTCGATGTCCTGCCCGTCCACACCCTCGCAGGGTCCCCACTCGATGTCCTGCGCGTAGTAGTCCGCGTAGGCGGGATCTTCTGCCGGATCCGCGGGCAGGTCCACGGCGGCAGAGGTGCCGAGCTCCTCGAGCGCCGGCCCGTCCGGTGCAGACCCGTCCGGCGCAGGCCCCGGCGCTGCTGAGGCGCCGCCGCCGTCGCTCGCCCCGTCACCGTCATCCGGTGCCCCGTCGGGCCCGGTGCAGCCGGCCAGCAGCAGGATGGTCACGGCTGCCGCGGCGGCGAGACGCGTGAGGCGGGGGTGGGCGGCGAGAGTCATGCAGGTTCCTTGTCCGTACGGGAGGCGGGCTGGACGGGCGGGGCGGCGGGATCCGCAGGGCCCGGGGGCGCGGCATGCGGTGGGCTTGGCGTGCGGGTGGCGCGGGGCCCGGCCATCCTAGGCCCCGCGCACGTCCTGCTCCCTGACCGTTCAGGCCACCTCGCGCCGGTTCCAGCGCCGGATCCCGAACACGGTCGGCACGATCACCAGCAGCAGCAGCGGCAGCAGCTCGAAGGCGGTCGCCTCCCCACCGCCGAAGGCAAGGGCAGCAGTCTGCAGGTCGACCGCACGGATGATATCGCTGATCACCTCGGACCCGAACACCATCGCGAGTGTTCCGGCGGTCGTGACGACGAAAGGTATTCCGATCGCGGTGACCAGGCCGATCACCGTGGACTGCAGCAGGATCGCCATCGCCAGGGAGAACAGCAGCGTCGCCGCCATCATCGCCAGCTGGGTGGTCAGTACCCCCTCCATGCTGGAGAAGATCGCGCCCTCGCCGAGCAGCTCACCACCCACCCAGGTGGCGACGGCCGCGAGACCGATGGACAGCGCCATCAGCGCGAGGAATACCACCGTGGCGGCGAGCACCTTCGAGGTCAGCACCGCGAGCCGGCCCGGCCGCTGCAGCAGCGTGTTCTGGATGGATTTGTCGGACCACTCCCCCGCCACCATCATCACCGTGATCACAGGAATGACCAGGCTCAACGGGAGTGAGAGGACGGCGAAGGTGAACTCCACCTCGGAGGTGCCGCCCGGCATGACGGCTGGCTGGATGAGCCCGCCGAGGGCGGCGAAGCCGGCGATGATCAGTACGGACAGGGTCAGCAGGATCGCGGCTCCACGGGTGTCGAGGAAGCTGCGCAGGTCGATGGCGGGTCTCATGGGGTGACTCCTCAGGTGGGTCAGTGCGGGGCAGTGCAGTGCAGTTCAGGTCAATGCGATGCGGGTCGGGTCGGGCGGTGCCGGCCAGCGCAGGGCGGGCCGCGCGGTGCTGATCAGCGCAGCGGTGCCGGGGCGGGCTCGGGGGCGGCAGCGGTCTCCGAGAACGCAGTGGCATTCACGGGCCCCTCGCCGCCGGGCTGCTCAGCACCGCCGGGCTGCTCAGCGCCGCCGGTGAGGGCGAAGAAGAGGTCCTCGAGCCCGCCGCCGGAGGTCGCACCCAGGGAGGTGAGCACCAGCTGCTCGCGCAGCGCCAGGCGTCCCATGTCCTCAGGGGCGAGGCTCACCTCGAGCTCGGCGTCGAGGCGCTGCTCATAGGCGATCCCGTGCTTGTCCAGGGCCTTCAGGAGGGCGGCTGCGTCCAGTGCGGTGACGCGGGTGCCCGTGCCCGAGTCGGTGGTCAGCTCCTCGAGGGTGCCCTCGCGCACCAGGCGGCCCTGCGAGATGACCACCAGGCGGTCCACCGTCGCCTCGACCTCGCGCAGCTGGTGGCTGGAGAGCAGCACGGTGCCGCCGGCTGCGGCGAAGGAGCGCAGCAGGCGGCGCATCCAGCGGATCCCCTCGGGGTCCAAGCCGTTCGCGGGCTCGTCGAGGACCAGCACGGCGGGGTCACCGATCAGCGCCACCCCGATCCCGAGCCGCTGGCGCATGCCATAGGAGTAGCCGCCCACGCGCTTGCCACCGGCGTCCTTGAGGCCCACCTGCTCGAGCACCTCGTCGGCGCGGGAGGCGGGCATGCCGATCGTGCGGGCGGTCAGCCGCAGCGTCTCCAGGCCGGTGCGGCCGCCGTGCAGGGCGCGGGCATCGAGCATCACCCCGATGGTGCGTGCGGGATGGGAGAGCCGCCGGTAGGGCTCCCCGCCGACGAGCGCCTCACCGGCGTCGGCCTGCGCCAGGCCGGTCAGGATGCGCAGGGTGGTCGACTTGCCGGCGCCGTTGGGGCCGAGGAAGCCGGTGACGGTGCCGGGACGGCACACGAAGCTGAGGTCGTCGACGGCCGCGCGCTCGCCGTAGCGCTTGGTCACGCCGCGCACCTCGAGGGTGGGGCCGGAGGATGTGGATGACGGGGTCGTGATGCTCATGGGACGAGACTCCTCCTGCATCCCGCGGCCGCGACAGCGTCGCGGGGCCAGGCGGGCGGCGACGAAGGTCGGGCCGCGGGTGGTCCCCGGGGCCGACAGGGGCGACCTCCGTCGATCCCTTCCCCGACCTGGGGCGAGGACCGGGCAGATGCTGCTGGTCCGGGTGGGGGCCGGGAGCTGCGCGATTACAGTGGCCACGTGGATGAACCCGGAGCCCCGAGGCGGCAGCGCTGGCAGGAGGTGCTCGTCCTCGCCGTCGTGGTGGCCGAGGCGATAACGCAGCTGGTCGTCGTGACCTCCCCCTACGAACCGTGGCGCGCCGCGCTCACGCTCGTGCTCGGGACTGCTCTGCTGCTGCGTCATCGGCACTGGCGCTGGCTGCTGCCCGTGCTGCTGGTGCTCAACGCGGCGGTGATGGCGCTCTCGGTGCTGATCATCGTCGTCTACAGCTTCGCCACCCGCAGCCACCATCGGCTGCTGACCCTGCTGGTCGCAGCGCTGGCCGTGGCGGCCGGGGCGGTGCCCTCACTGCTCTGGGTCGGGGCCGGCCCGTACATGGGCATCACCGGACTGGTGGTGAGCACGCTGATCGTCGCCGCCTCAGCCGCGACCGGGATGTACACCTCGACCCGACGCGCCCTGCTCGCCCAGCTCCAGAAGCGGGCGGAGCAGGCGGAGTCCGGGCGCGCTGCCGCCGAAGAACAGGCCCGGCGCGCCGAGCGCACCCGCATCGCTCGCGAGATGCACGACATCGTCGCCCACAAGATCTCGCTGGTCGCCCTGCAGGCCGGCGCCCTCGAGGTGAACCCGAACCTCGAGCGCTCCCAGGTGCAGCAGTCCGCCGGGCTGATCCGACAGACCGCGACCACTGCGCTCTCGGAGCTGCGCGAGGTGCTGGGAGTGCTGCGCGGCGATGGGGAGGAGGCGCCGCTGGCACCGCAGCCCACCTGGGAGGATGTGCGCCGCCTGGTGGCCACCTCGCAGGACGCCGGCATCTCCGTGGACCTCTTCGATTTCATCGACGATCCGGTGCCCGATCAGCTCGCGCGCACCGCCTACCGGGTGGTGCAGGAGGGGCTGACCAACATCCATAAGCACGCCCTGCACACCAAGGCGCGGGTGGCGCTGATCGGTGAGCCCGGCATCGAGCTGGTGATCGAGGTCAGTAATGTTCTCCCCAAGGGGTTCACGACGGATCTTCCCGGGGCCCGGATGGGCCTGTCGGGCATCGAGACCCGTGTCACCCACGCGGGTGGCACCATCACGTCGGGCCCCACCGACGACGGACGCTTCGAAGTGAGGGCGGTGATCCCGTGGCCGACGGCGACGTGACTCGTGTAGGACTGATCGACGACGACTCCCTGGTGCGTGCTGGGCTGGCGATGATCCTGGGAGCTGATCCGGCCATCGAGGTGGTGGGTCAGGGCAGCGATGGCGCGGAGGCGGTGACACTGGTGCAGAAGCACCGCCCGGACGTGCTGCTGATGGATGTGCGTATGCCGAAGCTCGACGGGATCGCCGCGACCCGCGCGGTCAGCGCCCTGCCGAACCCGCCCAAGATCATCATGTTGACGACGTTCGACATGGATGAGTACGTCTTCCAGGCGCTCGAGGCCGGAGCCAGCGGCTTCCTGCTCAAGGACACTCCGCCCCAGGACCTCGCCCGTGCAGTCCATGTGGTCGCCGGAGGCGAGGCCATGCTCTCCCCCACCGTCACCCGACGGATGCTCTCGCACTTCTCCGACGCCAATCCGGGCTCGCGCCAGGAGCAGCACCCCGGGCTCGATCAGCTCACCGAGCGCGAGACCGAGGTGCTCGGCGCGGTCGGCGCGGGACTGTCCAACGCCCAGATCGGGATGCGGCTGTTCATGAGCGAGGCGACGGTGAAGGCGCACGTCTCGAAGATCTTCGCGAAGCTCGACTGCACCAACCGCGTGCAGATCGCGATCATCGCCCATGAGGCCGGGCTCACGGACCTCGACGCCGACCAGGTCTGAGCGACCCGGCAGCAGTCCTCACGGGTCAGCCCCAGCCGAGCTCGTGGAGGCGGGCGTCGCTGATCCCGAACAGGTGGCCGAGCTCATGCAGCACGGTCACCGCGATCTCCCGGACCAGGTGTTCGCGGGAGATGGCATGGCGCTGGAGCGGGCCGCGGAAGATGAAGATCCGATCCGGCTGGGCGTAGCCGTCGAAGACCGAGCGCTTGTCCAGCGGGATCCCCTCGTACAGGCCCAGCAGCTCGCGACCGTCGGCCTGCTCCGGTGACGGCTCCTCCTCCACCAGGATCACAACGTTCGCCTCGGCGATGGCTCGGGCGATCTCCTCGGGCAGCGAGTCCAGGGCGTCATCGACCGCCTCCTCGAACTCCTCACGACTGATCCGGATCATGGAGCCATCGAACCATGCGCGGGCCGTACGTGGCGGGCTGCGCGCGGGACGTGACGCGACAGCCTGGAACTGCGCCGCATCGTGTCGGATACGACGCATCCATGCCGAACCCGGAGGCATAGATCGCCAGAGATGGGTATGCTCTGCGTCGGGCAGTTCTGCTGCCCGGGCCCCCATCGTCCAGTGGCCTAGGACACCGGCCTTTCACGCCGGCGACACGGGTTCGAATCCCGTTGGGGGTACTTCGCTCCAGGTGCGACGGAAACGTCCGGACCAGGCGAAACGGAAGTGCGAGACGGCTCACAGCCAGTTTGGTCGAGAGCCATCTGAACATCCGGTAGAGTTATTCGAGTCGAAGCGAGTACGCGAAGCGCACAGACACGCATGGCCCTGTAGCTCAGTTGGTTAGAGTGCCGCCCTGTCACGGCGGAGGTCGCCGGTTCAAGCCCGGTCAGGGTCGCCATCGAAAGCAGGCCCCGGAACATCGTTCCGGGGCCTGCTTCGTTCTCTGGAACCCCCAGCAGCCGACGCGGGTTCGAGTCCCGTTGCGGGGCACTTGCCACCGATCGCGGCTCACCGCCTCCGCTCGTTTCCCCTTACGCTCGAGGGATGAGCACCTCCCTGCGCAATCACCGCATCCGCCTCGCCTCACGCCCCCAGGGCGAGCCCGTCCCCGACGACTTCACGCACGACGTGAGCGAGGTCCGGTCCCCCGAGGCGGGCCAGGTGCTGCTGCGCACCCGCTACCTGTCCTTGGACCCGTATGTCCGCGGCCGGATGAGCGCTGCGAAGTCCTATGCGTCGCCGATGGAGGTCGGTGACGTGATCGTCGGTGGCACCGTCTCCGAGGTGGTCGAGTCCGCGGCCGACGGCTTCGCGCCGGGCGACACCGTCCTCTCCTACGGCGGCTGGCAGGAGTACAGCGTCGAACCCGCCGCGCAGCTGCGCCGCCTGGACCCCGCCGCCGCCCCGGTCACGACCGCTCTCGGGGTGCTCGGCATGCCCGGCTTCACCGCCTACGCCGGTCTGCTCGCGATCGGGAAGCCCCAGCCCGGGGAGACCGTCGCGGTCGCGGCGGCCACCGGGCCGGTCGGCTCTGCCGTGGGCCAGATCGCGAAGATCCACGGTGCCCGCGCGATCGGCATCGCCGGCGGCGAGCAGAAGGTCGCCCGCCTGCAGGAGCTCGGCTTCGACGCGGCGCTCGACCACAGGGCCCCGGACCTGGCCGGCAGGCTCGCCGCGGCCGCCCCCGACGGCATCGATGTGTACTTCGAGAACGTCGGCGGCACAGTGTGGGACGCGGTGCTGCCGCAGCTCAACGAGTTCGCGCGAGTGCCGGTATGCGGGCTGGCCGCGAACTACAACGCGACCTCGCTGCCCGAGGGCCCCGACCGCAGCGGGCAGCTCATGGGCGCTATCCTCGCGAAGAGCCTCACCCTGCGCGGATTCATCCAGCGCGAGTTCGTCTCGGCGATGTTCGAGGACTTCCTGCGGGACATGACCGGGTGGCTCGCCTCCGGCCAGGTGCAGCACACCGAGGACATCACCGAAGGTCTCGACCGCGCCCCGGAGGCGTTCGCGGGCATGCTGCGGGGCCGGAACTTCGGCAAGGCGATCGTCCAGGTCTCCTGAGCAGAATCCTCGGCCCGACCGCGTCTCGTGGCGTGCCTTACACCACGCCGATCTGGTGAGGTGCCGGCCTCTCCCGCCTGGTACTCTGTTCCCTGGTCGCCTCGGCGGCCGCGGCTCTGTAGCTCAGTTGGTAGAGCGTTCGACTGAAAATCGAAAGGTCACCGGATCGACGCCGGTCGGAGCCACCACCACGAAGCCCCCTGGTACGCCAGGGGGCTTCGTCGTTCTCCAGGCTCGATCTCCTGCTGGGTCCGCCCTCGCGCTAGGTCCGACCCCGCGCTAGGTCCGACCCCGTGCTGAGTCCGGCCCCGTGCTGAGTCCGGCCTCGTGCCGGGCCCGGTCTGACACTGTGCCCGGTCTTGTGCCGGGTCCTCCACCGCCCTACCGTCGGCCTGGTGAACCGCCGCGACGTCCTCCCTCTCCTCCACGCCGAGCGCCTCGCTCTCGCCGATGCGCTGCGGGACGTGCCCGACGTGGACTGGGAGCGTCCTTCGCTCTGCGCCGGGTGGACGGTACGGGATGTGCTGACACATCTCACCGCCGCAGCGCGCACCCCGACCCTCCCCTGGCTCATGAACATGGCCGCCGCACGGTTCGACACAGACCGGCACAACCAGCGCCTGCTGCACCGGCATCGCGCTGCGGATCCGGCCCGCGGGCTGGCTGCCTTCCGTGACTCGGCGATGTCGTCGGCCGCACCGTTCGGGGAGCGGGCAGGCATGCTCGGAGAGGTCGTGGTGCACGGGCAGGACATCGCGCGACCGCTCGGCCTGCCGCTGGTCCCCGCGCGCGAGGCGGTACGGGTCGTGGCCGAGTTCTTCGCGAGCAAGGACTTCGCCGTCAACAGCCACACGCTGGTGCGAGGACTGCGCCTCGAGGCGACCGACGATGACCTGGCCGTCGGCGACGGCCCCGAGGTGCGCGGCACAATGCTCGACCTCGTCATGGCGATGGCGGGACGAACCGCTGCGCTCGACGAACTGGAGGGAGCAGGCGCGGAGGTGCTCAGGGAGCGGCTCGCCCAACCCTGAACGCGGCGACCGGGCGACGTGCCCGGAGCTGGGCGGGACGGATCAGGACCGGCTCAGTCGTCCGTCGGCTCCTCCAGGTCCATATCGACCATCCCCCGCTCAGCCTCGACGGCCGCGACGATCTCCTCCACGGCTTCGTCGAGCGACATCTGGCTGGAGTCAATGATCAGGTGATAGCGACCCTCGTCGGTCGGCTCCCAGTGCATGAGCCGGCGCGACATCCGCGGCCGCATACGGTCCTCGCGCACCTGCCGCTGCTCGGCGACCTCGCGGGTGATCCCGTAGTCCGCGGCGGCCCGGTCCACGCGGTCCTGGACATCTCCGATCATCCGGATGTGGACCGCGCCGCGCATGTTGTCGAGGATCGCGCTCGCATCCCGTCCGAGCACCACGCCGCCGAAGCCTTTGACCAGGCCCATCACCTCGTCGATGTTCTTGGATACCAGATTCGTGACCACCTGCGCGTCTCCGGAGGCGGTGGCGACGTTGACGTCCATCCCCGGCCAGGAGAAGGAGTGCAGCCATCGCAGGGACCTGCCGGTGGTGTCGTCGGCCAGCACCTTCGGGTGGGAGGAGGACGCCCGTTCGAGATCCTCGGAGCTGAATGCGAGGCCCGCGTACGGCACCCCGAGCTTCTCGGCGACGCGCGGAGCCACGTAGGAGGCGCCGGCGCCGTAGTCCTCGTTGACGGTGACCACCGGGCGGCGGGCGATGAGCTGGTCGCCGCGCGAGGCGAGCACCACTCCCGCGCCGGGCGCGGTCTCCCCCAGGGCGCTGCGTGCTCGCCGCTGGTGGAGCTCCTTGACGATCCCGGTGTGCTCCTTCGCGGTGAGCGGGTACAGGAGCATCACCAGCACCGCGATCAGGCACAGCACGGCAGGTGCCCAGCCGGCGGCGAACTTGATGCCCTGCACCGCCTGGTCGGTCTGGTCCGGAGCGCCGGAGACGTAGCCGAAGGCGGCGATGATCGCGCCGCCCAGGAAGCCGCCGATGCCCTGGCCCGTCTTGCGGACGAAGGAGAGGATCGAGTAGCTGCCGCCCTCGGCGCGGGTGCCGGTCCTCCCTTCGCCGTAGTCGACGGTGTCGGCCTGCATCGAGAACATCAGCGCATTGGTGCCGCCGAAGCCGATGCCGTAGATGAGGAAGGCCAGCAGCGCCATCGGCAGGTTCCCGGTCGGGGTGAGGCCCACGATGCTCAGGCCCAGCACGGCGAACATCGCCAGGCCCACGTAGCTGGTGCGCTTGCCGAAGCGTTCCGAGATCCGCGGGATCACCGAGGCGATCGCGATCGTGCCGACCGTCTGCAGCAGGAACAGGAGCGTGAATTATCCGGCGCCGCCGACCACGTCGCGGGCGTAGTACATCATCACCGCGTTCATGGTGAACGAGCCGCCGAGCAGGAACAGCGCTCCCACGCACAGCACGATCAGCGGCTTGTTCCGCCGCACCATCGACATGGTGGTGCGCAGGTTGACGGTGCCCGTGCCGGCCGTGACGACCTCCTTGGTGTTGCGGAAGCAGACCCAGTAGAAGACGAGCGCGAGGGCGGCCAGGACCAGGGTGGCGATCGTGAATTTCAGGCGGATGCCGTCGACGGCCGTGTTCTCGAACTGCGGGGAGAGCACCATCGACAGGATCACGCCGGTGACCGCGCCGCCGATGGAGCGCGCGCCCGCCAGGCGTGAGCGGTCGGTGCCGCCGATGCCGAGCCGGTGCCTGGTCCGCCCCAGCACCAGGTCTGCAGTTCCCGCGTCTTCCTTCTCCCACCGCCGTAGGCTGGTCCTCGGATCAGCCCGGCCCGTGCCCGGGCGCTCGACACCCAATGGAGGACGACGATGTCAGCCGAGAACCCGGACCTTGCGATCGCCCAGGCGGCGACCCTGCAGCCCATCACCGAGATCGCCGAGAGGGCCGGGGTGCCCGCCGAGGCCCTGGTGCCCTACGGCTCCTACAAGGCCAAGGTCGATGTGCGGAAGATGACGCCGACGGGGACGACCGGGAGACTGATCCTGGTCTCGGCCATGTCCCCCACTCCGGCCGGTGAGGGCAAGTCCACCACCACGGTGGGTCTGGCCGATGCCTTCACGCTGCTGGGGCACCGGACCATGGTCGCGCTGCGCGAACCGGCGCTCGGCCCGATCATGGGGATCAAGGGCGGCGCCACCGGTGGCGGTCACGCCCAGGTGGTCCCGATGGAGGACATCAACCTCCACTTCACCGGGGACTTCCACGCGATCCAGATCGCCAACAACACCCTCGCCGCCCTGGTCGACAACCACATTCACCAGGGCAACGCCCTGAACATCGATCCCCGCCGGATCCAGTGGAAGCGCGTGGTGGACGTCAACGACCGGGCTCTGCGGAAGATCACGATCGGTCTGGGCGGCCCGACCCAGGGCGTTCCCCGCGAGGACGGCTTCGACATCGTGGTCGCCTCCGAGATCATGGCCGTGCTGTGCCTGTCCACCGACCTGAAGGACCTCGAGGCCCGCATCGATCGCATCGTGCTGGGCTTCACCTACGACCGGAAGCCCGTGAGCGTCGCCGACCTGGGCGTGGGCGGCGCGGTCACGATGCTGCTCAAGGACGCTCTGCTGCCGAACCTCGTCCAGACCCTCGGCGGGACCCCGGCGCTCGTGCACGGCGGCCCCTTCGCGAACATCGCCCACGGCTGCAACTCGCTGGCCGCGACCCAGCTGGCGCTGTCCCTGGCGGACATCACCGTCACCGAGGCCGGCTTCGGCTCGGACCTCGGTGCGGAGAAGTTCCTGGACATCAAGGCCCGCCTCGGCGGTCTCTCCCCCGACGCCGGGGTGGTGGTCGCGACCGTGCGCGCGCTGAAGATGCACGGCGGGGTCGCCAAGGACGGGCTGGCGACCGAGGACATCGACGCCGCCCTGGCCGGCACCGTGAACCTCGCCCGTCACGTGCAGAACATGCGCAAGTTCGGCATCGAGCCGGTCATCGCGCTGAACCGCTTCCCCACCGACACCGAGGCTGAGCTCGAGGCAGTGCTCGGATGGGCGAAGGAGCAGGGCTTCCGCGCCGCGCTCTCGGAGGTCTGGGCGAAGGGCGGCGACGGCGGCCTGGCGGTCGCCGAGCAGGTGCTCGCCGCGATCGAGGAGGACGCCCCGGACTTCCGCCACCTCTACGACCCGGCCGAGGGGATCGAGGCATCACTGCGGACCCTGGCTCGCGAGATCTACGGGGCCGACGACGTGGTCTTCGAGGACCGCGCACCGGCACAGCTGCGGATGCTGAAGCGCAACGGCTGGGACACCCTGCCCGTCTGCGTCGCGAAGACCCAGTACTCCTTCTCCGATGATCCCAAGGCGCTCGGCGCCCCCACCGGGCATGTGCTGCATGTGCGGGATCTGGTGCCGAAGATCGGGGCCGGCTTCGTGGTCGCGCTGACCGGCGCGATCATGACGATGCCGGGGCTGCCCAAGGAACCTGCCGCGCTGCGCATGGGTGTCACCGACGCCGGGGAGTCGGTCGGGCTGTTCTGAACTGAACTGAACTGAGTTGAGCCGGGGCGGGCCCGGCAGCCGGTGCGAGCCGGGCGGCCCGGCGGAGCGAAGGGCGCGGCGGGGCGGGCGGGCCGGCCCGGCGGAGCGAAAGGCGCGGCGGGCCGACGAGCCGGGGTGTCGGCCCGTCACCGGTGGTCGCGCTCGGCGACCTCCTCGGCCTCGAGCTCAGTCTCGTCGTCGAGGTCGATATCGATGATGTCCTCGTCCTCGACGTCGTCCGCGCGTTCCTCCGGGTCCACCCAGTTGGGATCCGTGAGCGGTTCGACGGTCTCGGTGAGCACGTTCTCGGGGAAGCGATCCACGTCGCCGTCGGCCATCCCCCGGTGATCGTCCCCCTCTTCGTCGATGAAGCCGTCCTCGTCATCGTCATCATCATCGGTATCTGCCAGCCGGGGGCTGAGCTCGTCGATCGCGTAGTCGCCGCCGCGCACGAAGCCGCGGCGGAAGGCGGCACGGCCCACCATGACGCTCGAGACCGGCACGGTCAGCATCTGGGCGAGCAGCACCACCAGCAGGAAGGCTGCCAGGGACCAGGAGCCCGAGAACAGCGCCGCCCCGCTGAACACCAGGATCAGCCCCAGCACCTGGGGCTTGGAGGCTGCATGGATGCGCATCAGCACGCCGTCGAAGCGGTTGAGCCCGATCGCGGAGACCACGCCCAGCAGCACGCCGCCGGCGATCAGCACAGCGGCGATGATCTCGATCGTCGTCATCGGGGCTCCTCCGTCGTTCCGGGATCACGGACGCCGCGGCGCTCGTCCTCGAAGCCGCGCCAGCCCGGCTGGGCACCGAACCCGTGCTCGTCCCCGTCCTCGAACGGCTCCGGCTGCTGCGGGGCGTCGCGCCCCTCCCCCGGCCGGCCCGTCTCCTCGAGAGCCTCCCCCGGCTGGAGCGGATCCTCCAGCGGGTCCTCGGCGGTCAGCGGGTCCTGGGACTCGGCGTCGACGAAGGTGTTGCCCGGCGTGCTGCCCGGTGTGCTGTCCGATGCGCCCCCCGGCGCCTGGTCCCAGGCCTCCGAGCTGGAGGGGTCGGGGTGGATCGCCTCATGGGGGCCGGTGTCCGTGCGCGGCTCGCGGGAGTGGCGGGTCCGGCGGCCCTGCATCGGGTCCTCGCGGGCCACGAAGCGGGCGAAGGTGACGGTGCCGATGAAGGCCAGGCCGGTGAGTCCCAGCAGTGCCGGCCCCGCCCAGGCCGCCTGGGCGTGCGCGGCGTAGAGGGCCATGCCCATCACCACCAGCGTGACCAGGGAGTCGCTGGAGATCGCACGATCCAGGATCGTCGGGCCCACCACCATCCGGTACACCACGCCCAGCGCAGCGGCCGCGAGGATGGCGGCATAGATGACCAGCAGGATCTCGAAGGTGCTCATCGCAGACCCGCCTCCTCGAGGACCTCGCGGCGGCCGACGGCCCACAGCAGCCGCTCCTCCTGGGCACGGACCTGTGCCCGCGCCTTCTCGACCTCCTCGGGAGTCCCGGTGTTGAAGGTGTGCAGGAACAGCATCCCGGTGGCGCGCTGCGCCTCGACCACGACAGAGCCGGGGATCAGGGTGCACAGCACGCCCGTGAAGGTCAGGAAGAAGTCCGAGCGCGACGCCATCCGCACAGCGATCACCGAGCTCGGCGGCTGCGGGCCCGGGCGCAGCGAGTAGTAGCCGACCTGGATGGCGGAGACCACCACATCGGCCAGGAAGCGGGCCGCGAAGAGGAGGAAGCGCACCGGGCGCAGGGTCAGCTCGTGGCCCGTCGGCGGCATCGGGAACAGCACGAAGACGAGGACGGCGACCGCGATGCCGCCCAGCACGTTCTTGAGGTCCACACCACCCCACAGCAGGCACCACAGCGCCACCGAGACCAGCGCCCAGATCCATGAATGCCGAAGGTCCCTGAAACGTCGGGAGATCATTCGTCCACCTCCTGCCCGTTGCCGTCGAGGCGGTGCCCGGCGTCATCGATCCGGTACTGCAGCTCGCCGGCGGCCTCGTCGCCGAGCACGGCGCCCACATACGGGGTGCGCTCGAGGATGGAGCTCGCCGCATTGTCGGCGTAGGTCATGATCGGGCCGGCGAGCACCGTGAGCACGAGCGAGAAGGCGATCATCGCGGCGGTCGCCCCGCCCATCACCTTGGGCAGCGGGACGTCACGGGCGATGATCTCGGCGCTGGGCTCCTGCCAGAAGGCGCGGTTCCAGATCTTGGCGATCGCATACAGCGTGAGCAGGCTGGTCAGGACGCTGATGACGATGAGGATCCAGCCCGCGGTGCGGTCGTACTGGATGCCCGCCTCGATCAGCCCCACCTTGCCGATGAAGCCGGAGAAGGGCGGGATGCCGGCGAGGTTCATGGCGGGGATGAAGAAGAGCACCGCGATCACGGGGGCCAGCTTCTGCAGCCCGCCGAGCTTGATCAGGTTGGTGGTCCCGCCGCGGTGCTCGATCAGGCCCGCCGCGAGGAACAGCGTGGACTGCACGGTGATGTGGTGGGCGACGTAGAAGATGGTTGCGCCCATGCCCAGCTGCGTGCTCATCCCGATGCCGAACAGCATGTAACCCATATGGGAGACCAGCGTGAAGGACAGCACTCGCTTGAGGTCCGTCTGCGCGACGGCACCGAAGATGCCGATCAACAGGCTCAGCGCCGCCGCGGCCAGCAGCAGGTTCTGGATCTGCGAGGCCGGGAAGAGCAGGGTCTCCAGGCGCAGGATCGCGTAGATGCCGACCTTCGTCAGCAGGCCCGCGAACACGGCGGTGACCGGGGCGGGGGCGGTCGGGTAGGAGTCCGGCAGCCAGGCGCTGAGCGGGAAGATCGCGGCCTTGATCCCGAAGGCCACCAGCAGCATCAGCTCCAGGACCATCCGGATGCCGGGGTCCAGGCCATCCAGCCGGACCGCGAGCTCTGCCAGGTTCACGGTGCCGGTCGCGGAGTACACGGCGGCGATCGCGGCCAGGAAGATCACCGAGCTCAGCAGCGAGACGATCACATAGGTGGTGGCTGCGCGCACACGGCTGGCGGAGCCGCCGAGGGTGAGCAGCACGTAGCTCGCCGCGAGCAGCACCTCGAAGCCGACGTAGAGGTTGAACAGGTCGCCGGCGAGGAAGGCCATCGACACCCCGGCCACCAGGGCGAGGTAGGTGGGATGGTAGATCGCCACCGGGGTCCGCTCGGTGTTCTCGCTGACTGTCTGCGCGCTCGAGTACACCAGCACCGCGAGGGTGACGAAGCTGGAGACCAGCAGCATCAGCGCGGTGAGACGGTCCGCGACCAGCACGATCCCCAGCTGCGGGGTCCAGTTGCCGATCTGCAGGACCAGCACGCCCTCCTGCGAGACGTAGTAGCCCAGCACCATGGAGACGGTGAAGATCGCGGCCAGGGTGAGGATCGCGACCCAGAGCTGGATCCGGGTGTAGTGGCGCAGCAGCAGCGTGAACGCGGCACCGGCCAGCGGAAGCATCACCGGCAGCGCGAGGAGCAGTTCGATGCTCATCCCTCACCCCGCCCATCTGTGTGCTCTCGGTCGGTATCGGTGGCGGGGCCCGCGCCGGGCACGCTGCCCATGTCCTGGGACGCCTGGTCTGCAGCGGAGTGCCCTGCGCGCGGCGGGTCCTCGGGCCGCTTCCCTCCCTTGTCGGCACGGCGACGGCCGGGCCGTGGGGGCGGCGGCGCACCTCCCTCGTCGGCCTCGGTGGCGTCCTGCGGGACGTCCTCGGCACTGGTGAGGTCCGAGCCCAGCGGATCGTCGTCCTCTGCGGCGAGTAGTCCCTGGGACTGTGCCAGGGCACCGCGGCGGGACTCCTCCGAGAGCGCCTGGGACCAGGGCAGGTGGTCGGTCTCCTCGGGGCGGCGCCTCCGCCGACGCAGCACCCGTCGGTCCTCGACGTCGTCGGGGACCTCGTCGTGGCCGAAGAGCTGCCAGGCCCGGTAGGCCAGGGCCATGCCGAAGGCGGTGATGCCTAGCGAGATCACGATCGCGGTGAGCACCATCGCGAAGGGGAGCGGATCGGTCATCTCCGCAGGATCGCCGGTGCCCTCGAAGGGTGGCAGCCCGGGCTTCCCGGCGGCGATGATGAACAGCACGTTCACGCCGTTGCCCAGCAGCACGAAGCCCAGGATGATCCGCGAGAGGGTGCGCTCGAGCATGAGGTAGACGCCGCAGGTGATGAGCACCCCGGCGATCAGGAGCAGCGAGAGACTAACGGGCATCGATCTCCGCCTCCTGCTGCTGGTCGATCTGCGATCCGAGCGACCGCAGGAAGTCGAGCATCACGCCGACGACCACCAGGTAGACGCCGACGTCGAAGATCAGTGCGCTGGGGAAATGCAGCTCCCCCAGCAGCGGCACCTGCACCACCGGGGTCGCGCTGGCGAAGACGGTGCCTCCGAAGAGCACCGGGAGCACGCCCGCCAGGACCGCGATCGCCATCCCGGCGCCGAGCACGAGACCCGCCTGCACCGGCGCGGCCTCGCTCAGCTCGTAGCGGCCGCCCGCGATATAGCGCAGTGCCAGGGCGAGACCTGCCACCAGCCCGCCCGCGAAGCCGCCGCCGGGCAGGTTGTGCCCTGCCATCAGCAGGTACACCGAGAACATCATCATCATCGGGAAGGCGAGGCGTGTGATGACCTCGAGCATGACCATGCGCCTCTCGGGGGCCAGGGTCAGTCCCGC
Source organism: Brachybacterium sp. AOP29-B2-41 (assembly GCF_052378395.1). Classification (NCBI taxonomy): domain Bacteria; kingdom Bacillati; phylum Actinomycetota; class Actinomycetes; order Micrococcales; family Dermabacteraceae; genus Brachybacterium; species Brachybacterium sp. AOP29-B2-41. The sequence continues at coordinate 240,585 of NZ_JBQSXR010000002.1, read as the reverse complement.
GGAGAGCCAGGTCCGCCAGCGGTTGCCCTCGGAGACGTCATCCGGGCGGGCGTCGAAGTCCAGGGCATTCTGGGGCAGCTCGGAATCCATCCGTCGGGGCCAGATGGAGGTCTTGGACTCCAGGTCGCGCACCCGGGAGATGGGGCGTTCGCGACGGGTGACGAAGATCAGCGAGGCCACCCCGGTCGCCACCACCAGCAGCACGGAGATCTCGCCCATCGTGTCCCAGACGCGGGCATCGACCAGGGTCACGTTGACCACGTTGTGGCCGCCGCCGATGGTGTACGCCGGCTCGATCAGGCCCGGGCCGAGCGCCTCGCGGTAGCGGGCATCGGCGGCATACAGGGTGCCGCCGCACAGCACCACCGCGGTCGCGATCGCGATCCCCCAGCGTCCCCAGGCACCGATCCGCAGGGGTCGGCGGGAGAAGTGGATCGGCAGGCGACGCAGCACCAGCACCAGCACCACGGTCATCGCGGTCTCGACCAGCACCTGGGTGGTGGCGACGTCCGGTGCGCCGGCGACCAGGAAGAGCAGGGCGACGCTGTAGCCCGTCACGGTGATCAGGAAGACGGCTCGCAGTCGCCGACGGGAACGGGCGGCGCCGAAGGCCGCCAGCGCCGCCACCGGCAGCAGGATCAGCTCGAGAGGATGCTGGAAGAGCACCAGGTTGTCCGGCAGCGGGGCCTGGGACACCGCGACCGGCCCCACCAGGGCGATCAGCACCACCAGCATCGTGCCCAGAGTGTAGGGCAGGGACCCTCGCTGGAACAGCGCGGTGGCCGCGATCGACAGCGCATCGGTGCCGCGCAGGATCCGGCGGAAGCCGCGCTCGGCATCGAAGGCCTCCAGCAGGCCGCCGTCGGCCCAGCGCTGCGGGGAGACCCGCTTCTGGAGCTTCGCGAAGGGCTTGGCGAGCAGGGCGAGTCCGATGCCGAGGCCGAGGGTGAGCACGGAGGCCAGCAGCGGGACTCCCAGATGCGGGATCACCACCAGGTGCACTCCCGGGCCGGTCTCCGGCAGCACCGAGGAGGAGGCGCGCAGCACCTCCTCGAGCGGGCCGGTGGCGACGGCGAGCGCCACGGAGAACACGGCCACCAGCGCGGGCGGCAGCCAGTAGAGCACCGGGATCTGCGGCTTCTGGACCCGGGGAGCTCCCGGGGCGGGCCCGAAAGCGCCCCAGACGAATCGCCAGGAGTAGGCGACGGTGAGGATCGATCCGGCGATCAGGGCGAGCAGCAGCAGGCGCTGCCAGCCGCCCGCGTACCAGAGCGCGGAGTAGATCGATTCCTTGGCCACGAATCCGTACAGCGGCGGCACCGCGGCCATCGAGGCGGCGGAGAGGGTGCCGATCACCGCGACGACCGGCGCGACCCTGCCCACTCCGGACAGCACGCGCAGGTCACGGGTGCCGAACTTCTTGTCGATGATGCCGACGACCATGAACAGGGGTGCCTTGAACACCGCGTGCGCGATCAGCATCGCGAGGCCTGCGAGCACGGCATCGTGCGTGGCCAGGCCGGTCACCGCGGCCAGGAATCCCAGCTGCGAGACGGTGCCGTAGGCGAGCAGCAGCTTGATGTCCGTCTGCCGCAGCGCCCGCCAGCCGCCGACCAGCATGGTCGCCGCACCCACGGCGGCCAGGATCATCGTGATCACTTCGAGGTGGGTCAGCGCCGGGGCCATGCGCAGGATCAGGTAGACCCCGGCCTTCACCATCGCCGCAGCATGGAGGTAGGCCGAGACCGGGGTGGGGGCGGCCATCGCGCCAGGGAGCCAGAAATGGGTGGGCAGCAGCGCCGACTTGCTGGTGGCGCCCGCCAGGATCAGCACCATCGCGGTGACGAGATACGGGCCGGCCTGCTCCCACATCGGATCACCGACGATCACCGAGAGCCGCATCGACCCGGCCTGCGAGGCGACCATCAGCAGGCCCACCAGCATCGCGAGCCCACCGGCGGTGGTCGAGATCAGGGCATTCAGTGCAGCACGCCGCGAGGCCTGCTTGTCCTGGTAGTGCCCGATCAGGAGGTAGGAGAAGACGGTGGTGAGCTCCCAGAAGGTGTAGATCACCATCACGTCATCCGCGAGCACCAGGCCCACCATCGCCCCTGCGAACGCGGTCAGCACCCCGGCGAAGCGCCCCAGCCCGGGTTCGGTGTCCTGGAAGTAGCGCGCGCAGTACAGCAGCACGATCGCGCCGATGCCGGTGGCGATCAGCGCCAGCACCCAGCTCAGCGGATCGAGCCGGAAGGCCAGGTCGATGCCGAAGGCGGGGATCCAGGGGATCGATTCCTCGCGCGGGAGCTCCGCGAGGGCCCGGGGGTCGATCGTGGCGAGCCAGAGGGCTGAGGCCCCCGGCACCACGGCCAGCGGATAGAAGGCGTTCCGGCCGATCCATCGCACCAGGAGGGGTCCCACGAGCGCCGCCACCAGGTGGGCGAGCAGCATCAGGAACACGCGAGTCTCCAACCGGAGCAGGGGGAAGGGGCCGACGACATCTTACGGGAGGCCGCGCCCCCATTCCTGAATCAGGGGCATCCGACCACACATCTCACGGACTGCGGCACCGACACCCCGGCTGCTCCGTAGAGTGAGCGCATGGCCACCATCTCGGACCCGGAGGCGCACGTGTCCGCTTCCCGCCCCGCGCGCCCGCCCGTCGTCCCCTTCGCGCTGTGGGACGGAGGGATGTCGGCCTTCAGCTCGGTGATCCTCACGTTCGTGTTCGCGACCTATGTCGCCAGCGCCGTGGCCGCCGAGGGTGCCGTGGGCGATGCGGCGATCACGGCCGCGCAGGCTCACGGCTCACAGGTGCTGACCACCTGGCAGTCCATCGGTGCGGTGGCGGTCGCGCTGCTCGCTCCCCTGCTGGGGAACCTCGCCGACCGGGGCGGTGCCCGCAACACCCTGCTGCGCGTCACCACCCTCGCCACCGTCGTGGTGATCGCCCTGATGCCCCTGGTCGCGCTGGACTCCGACTACCTGGTGCTCGGCGCGGCCCTGATCGCGCTGGCCGTGGTGTTCAGCGAGCTCGCCGGGGTGTTCGTGAACTCCGTGCTGCCGGAGATCTCCACCCCCGCCAACCGGGGCCGCATCTCGGGCACGGCCTGGGCGGTGGGCTACTGGGGCTCGATCGTGTGCCTGGGCATGGTGCTGGTGCTGTTCGTCATGCCCGGGACCGGGCTGCTCGGGATCACCGGCGAGAACGGCTGGAACTACCGGGTGATCCCGCTGTTCGTCGCGCTGTGGATCCTGGTGGGCACGATGCCGCTGATGCTGCGGGCCCCGAAGCACCCCGCCTCCGCCCCCGGCGAGAAGTGGAACCCCTGGCAGGGCTACGCGCACATCGTGCGCCGCGTGATCCGGGCCTTCCGCGAAGAGCCGATCATGCTGCAGTACCTGGTCGCCTCGGCCATCTATCGCGACGGCCTGGGAGCGGTGTTCTCGATCGCCGGAGTGCTGGCAGCGAACGCGTACGGCTTCTCCTTCACGGAGATCATCATCTTCGGCATCGCCGCGAACCTGGTGGCCGGCGTCGGGGTGTTCCTCGGAGGTCGCGTCGATGACCGCGTGGGGCCCCGTCCTGTGATCATCGCCGGGTCCCTCGGGGTCATCGTGCTGGGCCTGGTGGTGCTGTTCTTCAGCTCGAGCCTCGTGTTCTGGATCGCCGGCCTGGCGATCTGCCTGTTCGTCGGCCCCGTGCAGTCCGCGTCGAGGAACCTGCTCACCCGGCTCTCGCAGCCCGGTCGGGAGACGGAGAACTTCGGCCTCTACGCGACCACCGGCCGTGCGCTGGGCTTCCTGGGCACCGCCGCCTTCGCCGCGACGGTCGCGATCTCGGGCGAGACCCGCACCGGGATCTTGGGGATCGTGCTGGTGATGGCCGTGGGGCTGATCGCCTTCGTGCCGATCCGGCTCGGTGCCGCCGGGCGGGCTCCGGCGGCTGACTGAGGACTGGAGGCGTCAGCGGGGCAGGCCTGCCCGCCCGTCGTCAGCCGAGATCTGCAGGGTCGACCAGGAATCCCTCGAGGTCCACGACGTAGCCGCCGACGCTCTCGATGAGCAGCCCGGCGATCAGTCCGATCCGCCGGTAGGCGTGCTCCCACCGCTCGGCGACCTCGGCCGAGGGGACCTCGACCGCATCCTCTTCCGGGTCTGCGGTGATATGCACCAGCTGGTACTCCACGGCGTCGTCGAGCCACTCCAGCGCGGACAGCGCCGCAGGGCGAGAGCTGAGTCCCACCCGCACCGAGATCTCCTCCCCTCCCGGCAGCGGGATCGAGGCGCTGTATCCGGCGCGCGCGACATGCTCGGGAACCTCGTCGAGCGAGACCTCCGACTCGAGCGGGGCGAGCAGCTCGACCAGGGACTCCGGGGCCAGCGCGTGAGCGCTCACCACGCTCAGATCACGGATCTGGAAGGGATGCGGCTCGAGCCGCACACCGCCGTCGGTGACCACCGCGCCGTAGAGACGACGGCCCAGCGACCAGGCGAGGTCCAGCGCCCGCCGCTCGGCGCCGAAGGGCATCCCCTCGGGGAAGGCCCGGTCGTAGCCGTGGGAGTCACCCATACCCTCGGGCAGCGGCACCTCCCGCTCCCGCGGGGTCTCCAGATCCCAGCGTCCCGCACCGCGCGGCGAGCGGTCCGGCACCAGGCGCACCTGCGCCTCGAGCTCGATCGCGCCGTCCTGGTCCTCGCCGGCGGCGGGGAGCACGTTACGGATCATGGTGAGGACGTCACCGGGGTCGGTGTCGCGGGGCAGCTGCAGACGATGCCGGGTGCGGCTCTGCTCAGTGCTCGACGGGCTCGACGGCACCAGTTCGGTGCTCGAAGGCACCAGTTCGGCGTTCAACGGTGCCAGCTCGGTGCTCGACGGGGGGACCGAAGCGGTCACTGCTCCTCCTCGACAGGGATCAGGGTGCGATGGAAGTTCTGCGCGGAGCGCGACGGCGTCGGGCCGCGCTGGCCCAGGTAGCGGTTGAGATTCCCGGCGCTGCCATAGGGGCGCTCCGAGGCGCTCGAGAGCTGGAAGAAGCACAGCTGCCCGATCTTCATCCCGGGCCAGAGCGCCACCGGCAGGGTCGCCATGTTCGACAGCTCGAGAGTGATGTGGCCCTGGAAGCCGGGGTCGATGAAGCCCGCCGTGGAATGGGTGAGCAGGCCGAGCCGTCCCAGGGAGCTCTTCCCCTCGAGGCGCGCGGCGACGTCATCCGGCAGCGTGATCTGCTCATAGGTCGAGGCGAGCACGAACTCCCCCGGATGGAGCATGTACGCCTCCTCGGGGTCGACCGCCACCTCACGCGTGAGATCGGCCTGCTCGAGTGCAGGATCGATCATCGCGTGCTTGTGGTTGTCGAAGAGGCGGAAGAAGCGGTCTATCCGCACATCCACGGACGCGGGTTGGATCATCTCGTCATCGAAGGGGTCCAGGCGTACCCGACCGGCCTCGATCTGGGCCCGAATTTCACGATCGCTCAGCAGCACGGCGCCCAGACTAGTCTCCCCGCGTCGAGGAAGGCACCGCGTCCCAGCATCCCCGCATCCCAGCATCACTGCCCACGGCAAGATTCGGGGTGGGGCATCACCGGCGGGGCGCCTGCCGCCCGTGCGGACCAAGCGCCCGCGCTCTGCCGGGACAGGACGCGAGGCGCCGGTTGGCGGAGCACTGCTGGGAGAGGGTATGCTGATTCGCGTTCGCTCGAGCAGCCGTGGTCCTCCGGGATGGCAGGCCAGGTCGGACGGCGTTTCGCGGGTGTAGTTCAATGGTAGAACTTCAGCTTCCCAAGCTGATAGCGCGGGTTCGATTCCCGTCACCCGCTCTCGATGATGTCGCAGGACATCCGAAGGGCCCGGCACCGTGAGACAAGGTGCCGGGCCCTTCGTCATGCCGGGAGATCCCGGGGCCAGGCGGAGCTCAGCGGGCCGGCAGATGCTCCTGGATCCAGCTGATCAGCTGGTCCCGCACCTCGTCGCGGATCGGCGGCTCGTTGTGGATCTCGTGGCGGTATCCCGGCCATACCCGCACCATCACGTCCTCCACGCCCGCCTCGCGCAGCTTCCGGCCGACCTCCTCCGGACCCGCCCCGAAGCCGCCGACGGGGTCATCCTCCCCCGCGAGCACCGCCACCGGCAGGTCCGTGGGGACGCTGGAGTACCAGGCATCGGGGGTCACCTCGCGGTACAGGCCCACGAAGTTCCGCAGGAACCGCAGGGTCATCACCGCCTGGAAGTTGTTCAGCGGGTCGCTGGCGTGGTCGGCCACGACGCCGCGGTCCGCGGCTACCCAGTCCGTGGGTCCCTGGACGTCGTCGTAGCGATCGAGGAAGCCCTCGAACAGGGTGGGGAGGAAGGCGCCCGCGGGGGCGTCGCCTCCGTCCCGTGCGATCGCCGCATCGATCTCTGCGAGCGCCACGGCCTCGAAGGACGGCTGCGCGGCGGCGATCCCTCCGAGGAGGAGGCCCGCGAGCTCCTCGCCGTGCTGCGCGGCATAGCCGCGCGCGATGATTGAGCCCCAGGAGTGCCCGAACAGCACTAGCGGGAGGTCGGGGTGGAGCTCCCGGACCTTCTGAGTCAGGGCCCATTCGTCGGCGATGACGCCGTCGGGATCGGCCGTGCCCGAATCCTGCCAGTGCCCGCTCAGAGCGGCGGTGCGACCATGCCCCATATGGTCATCAGCGGCGACCACGAAGCCCGCGTCCAGGAACGCGGAGATCAGACGCAGATAGCGACGCGAGTGCTCGCCCAGGCCGTGCACGATCTGCACGATCGCCCGCGGCTGCGGCGGGGAGTAGATCCAGGCTTGGATCCGATCCTGACCGGATGTGGACTCGAACTCGAACTCATGCAGGGCCATCGTCACTCCTTCGTGGGGGTCTGGGTGCGCACACCCTACTCGCGTGCGTCACTATGCCTCCAGGTCAGCGCCGTACCTCCAAGTCAGCGCCGTCGCCACCTCGTCCTGGGGTCAGGCCTTGCCCGAGCCCGGTGAGCAGGAGCCTCCCGCACGGAGAGCACGGACAGCGCGGAAACCCGCACGTCGGCGCATCGCCGCCCGGGTTATGTCGATCTTCGCGGAAGTGTAAGAATGCGGCATGCCCAAGATCATCGGAGGATCCCTCGAGGAGCATCGCGAGCGCACGCGGGAGAAGATCTTCGCCGCGCTCGCCGAGCTGCTCGAGACGCAGTCGTTCGAGTCGGTCACCTTCTCCCGCATTGCGTCCGCGGCCGGCGTGGGGCGCACGGCGATGTACAACCACTTCCCCGACCGCGAGACCCTCCTGGTCGAGTACGCGATCCATGAGACGACGGACTACATCGCCCAGCTGCGTGCCGGGGTGAGCGATTCCGCCACCCCCCGCGATGCCGCGATCGCCTACGTGCACACCCAGCTGGACCTCAACATCTCCTTCCATGTCCCGCAGACCTCCGGCGGCGCGAGCCTCACCCCGGAGACGGCCGCGCGCATGCGCGACCACGTGGTGCTGATCGAGGACGTGCTGCGCACGATCGTCACCGACGGCGTGGCCGGTGGTGACTTCGCAGCTGATCTCGATGTGGACGCGACCGTGCGCATCATCAACGGTCTACTGGTGGGCTCCTCCGCCAAGCGCTACGCCCGTGAGGCGCTCGAAGGCTTCGTCCTGCGAGGCCTGGGCGTCGAGGCCTGACACCGGCGCCGACGCCGACGCCGACGCCGCGACGCAGACAACCGAAACGCCCCGTTCGAACCGCAGCTGCGGATCGAACGGGGCGCTTCGCTGTCTGAGGCCGGCGGGGCCGTCTGAGCCCGACTACGCGGTCTGGACCCGGCGGGGCCGTCTGGGCCCTGCGGGGACGGTCAGTCCTCGTCCTCCTCGTCGGACTCCTCTGCGGCCCTCGCCTCGGCGCGGCGCTTCTTGCGCTGGGCGCGGGTCGGCTTCTGAGCAGGCACCGGGACCTGCTCGACGTTCTCATCGTCGGCCCCCCAGTCCATCGCATCCAGACCCCCGTCCGCAGTCTCCTCGGCCCGGGCGAACAGCGGCCGGGAGATCTCTCCCTCACCATCTTCGAGATCCACCTCGGGGGCCGTCGCGGCCACCACCCAGCAGACCAGCACGATGACGAGGGCGAGCACGGCGATGCCCCAGCGCAGGAAGGCGCTGGTGCCGTCGGTGGTCATGCCCACCACGGCGCTGACGGACAGCGCCGCCAGCAGCGAGGTGGTCAGCAGCAGCGGGAGCGCGACGGAGCCGACGGCGGCGCGCAGGATGCCGGTCAGCACCGTGCCGCCCAGGGCGCCGGAGTGGCCCCAGGAGCCGCGACCGCCATAGCGGCCCGAGCCGATCACGGCCGCGGCGTTCTCGAGGGTCGAGGCGGAGCCGAGCAGCCACAGGCCCAGGCCTGTCGCCGTGAGCACCACCCCGATCACCAGTCCGGGCAGAGCCCCCGGTCCCAGACCGAACCCGGCCACGATCGGCATCAGCACGACCAGCACCACGGACGGCACGGCGGCGCGGCGCACCATCTCCGAGAGCTCGACCAGCTCGGCGCGGGCACGGCCCTCGAGCATCGAGGCGCGGGTCTCGACCACGGCATTCGCACCGAGGCGGCGGGCGCCGTCGAGCAGGGAGGCGGTCACCAGCAGCACGGTGATCACGCCGAGCCCCACCCCGCCGAGCACGGTCAGGGAGGTGGGACCGACGGCGTGCAGGGCACGGTCCTCCCAGACGGTCGCGGCGCGGGGTGCGAGCTGCAGGGCGCTGCCCAGCGGGCCCAGCACGGGCAGGGCGGTGAGGGCGCCTGCCAGCAGCAGCGCCGCGCGCGGACCGGTCGCGGCACCGGAACCGGCGTTGGCCAGCCCGGCGTCGATCTCCGGGCCCTCGGTCAGAGTGGACGCCAGGAGGGAGCCCGCATGGGCCGCCACCACGATCAGGGCGCCGATCCCGGAATATGCCAGCAGCGCGAGCGCGAGGGCGGGCACCCCGGCGGAGAGCACGGCGATGACCGTGGTGATCAGGACCAGCAGGGCCACGACTCCGGCCGCGGTGAGCGCGGTCGAGCCGAGCCCGGCGGTGAGGCCGAGCGCCCCGCCGGTGCGGGCGGTGCGGGCGGCGCGCAGCACGGTCCCGCCGAAGCGGTGCCCGGTGCCGCCCAGCAGCGCCACCGTGCCCAGCGCGGTGAGGGCGCCGAGGCCGAGGGCGATCGCGACCACCACGTTGGGGGTGATCGAGTAGAGCGTGAGGGTGTCCAGGAAGGCGCTCGCGTACTGCGACTCATCGGTGCTGGTCAGCCACTGGCCCATGTCAGTCAGCGCGCCCTCGATCTGCGGCTCGAGCTGCTCGCGCGGGGTGGGGGTGCCGCCGGTGATCGCCGGGTCCGTGAAGTTCTCGAGGCCCACGTCCTCGAAGCGGAGGTCCTTGTAGAGGGACGGGATCCACAGCGCAGCGGCGGCGACTGCTCCGGCGGCGCCGAGCACTGCCGGGATCAGCCCGCCCAGACGGAGCGCTCCGCGCTCATGGCCGGTGCTGCCGACGTGGGGCATCACTGCGGCGATGGCAGCGGCCAGCAGTGCCGCTCCGAGCCCCAGCAGCACCACGATGAATCCTTCCGCCGCGAAGACGGGGATCCCCAGCAGCACTCCGACCGCGGCGACCGCTGTGGCCACGGCGACCAGATCGGCGCTGAGTCCACCTCCGCGGCGGAACATGCGGGCGCTGCGCAGGTGCGGACCGCCCAGGTTCTGCGGGTCTTCCGCGTCCAGCTCGTGCTCGTCGGTTCCCACGAGGAGCCCGGCGGAGGAGGCGGCCGCCTCGATGGGTGCCCCGCAGACCCGGATCGCCAGGGCGGAGATCGCAGCGCCTGCGGCCAGGGCCATCAGCGCCGGTCCGGCGGTCGTCTGCAGGAACCACACGATGATGACGATCGGGATGATCGCGACGGCCAGTGCCCCGGTGACGGCGAGCGCCCCCAGCCGGGAGATCATCGCGGCGCGTCGTTCGGCGGCGATGCCGAGGGCGGCCAGCTGGATGGCGATGCCGCGCCAGGCCGCGAGCGGTCCGAGGGCGACGCCCACCAGCAGCAGCGCGGAGCGCAGGATCCGGTCATCGGTCGTGCCGGGAGCGAGGTACAGCAGCACCGCGACCGGCAGGCCGATCCACAGCATCAGCGAGCCGGCGGAGAGCAGCTGCGCGCCGAGGCGATGGCCGAGTGCGTCGTCGACCTGGTCGCTGTCCTCATCTCGACGCATCCGGCTGGGGACGACGGCCCCCGCGACGAGGGCGGCGAGGGCGAGCACGCCGAGCGCCAGGAGGGTCCAGGCGAGATCGTCGCCCAGGGGGAATTGCGTGATCAGATCCACGGGTGAGCTTCCGACGACGGGGCTCGGCAGGCCGAGCAGGTCAACGCACCGGAGCGGGGCTCCGGCGGACGAGAATAGCGGAGGGCGGCGGCCGGGGCCTGGACCGACTCAGTCCAGCAGCGAGAGATCGAGATGATCCGGTCCGCCTTCGACGACTCGGATCGGGACTCCCCAGTCCTGCTGATGCATGTGGCAGGCCGGGAACTCGACCGCCGGATCTGCATCGCAGGAGGCGGCCCGGGCGCTGACGTGCAGCACTCCCTCGGTGTAGGCGGGATCGAGCTCGAGCGTGCGCTCGAGGGCGGTGTCCACCCCGGCACCTGCGGTGAGCATCGAGGTCGGGGTGGTCGAGATGGTCACCTGGGTCGAGGGGCCCAGGGAGTCATCGAGCTTGTGGCCCGGCGGCGGGGTGAACAGCACTCGCACGGTGAGCGGGCCCGGTCCCACCTCGGTGACCGGCCGTTCGGAGCGCTGAGCGCCCTGGTCGATCATCCGTTCGGCAGCCTTCGCCACAGGCACCCAGGTGATGCGGTGGGTGCCGGACTCGACGACGATCAGCTGACCGATGCCGTCCACCGGCGGGCCGACGATCGCGTCCGACGGCTCCTTGAGGTCGGTGGCGACCGTGACCACGTGCGCGGTCCCGCCGCCGTCCCCGGCCCCGTTCCCCCCGGCAGCGGTGCCCCCAGCAGCGGTGCCTGTGCCCGAGGCGCCCGGCAGGTCCGCGATCCCGACCATGCCGCTGAGGGCGGTGATGCCGCCCGTGGTGGCGTGGTCGCCGTCGGCCGACGGCTCCTCGATGATCCGGATCGCGCCGTTGTAGGTGTCGCTGACCGCGATGCGGCCATCGGGCAGTGCCGTCACCCCGAGCGGGTGCTGGAACCGCGCGACGTCCGCGGCGCCGTCCACATGCCCGAAGTCGAACAGCCCGTGCCCCACGAGGGTGCTGACCTGCATCGTGCGCGGGTCCAGGATGCGCACGGCGGAGGTCTCGGAGTCGGCGATCACGATGCGGCCGTCGGGCAGCTCGTCGAGCCCGGAGGGCTGGGCCCACCAGGAGGTCACGGCCGGACCGTCCACCAGGCCCTCCTGGGTGGTGCCGGCGAGCACCATGAGCGCACCGGTGACCGGGTCGAAAGTCCACAGCTGGTGGATGCCGGCCATCGCGATGACCGCCCGGTTCAGCACATGCGACCAGGTCAGGTCCCACGGCGTGGACAGTGAATAGGTGCGTGCATCCCCCTCGCCCCGGGGCAGCGGCTCGCCCTGCATCCACTGCGCACCGGTGCCGGCGACGGTGGTCACCTCGGTCGCGGTGCGCGAGCGCAGCAGGCGGTCCTGGCCGACCTTCACCCCGCGCAGTCGGTGGTTCACCGTATCGGCGATCAGCAGGTCGTAACCGACCTCGGCGGCGATCTCGTCAGGGAGCGCGAGGACGCCGTTGGGCTCGGCGAACTGTGCGATCTCCGCGTCACCGTCGGCGTGGCCGCGGGTCCCGGTCCCGATGATCGCGTCGACCGTCGTGCCGTCGTTCTGGAAGACCACCAGCCGGTGCTGGCCGGCATCGGAGACCACCAGGCGCCCGTCCGGCAGGACCGAGAGCTTCGAGGGGAAGCGGAGGGTCTGGGGGGTGCGCTCGGTGAGCACGGTGGGGGCCGGGCCGCGACGCAGCGAGCCGTCGGCCTCTCCCTCGGCGACCAGCTGCTCGACGAGCTGGTCGAGGTTCGCGGCATGCCCCTCACCGGAGAGGTTGCCGGCGATGCGGCCATGGGTGTCCAGCACCATCAGGGTGGGCCAGGCGCGGGCCCCGTAGGCGCTCCAGGTCTCCAGCTCCGGGTCATCGATGACCGGGTGGGTGACCTCGTAGCGCTCGATGTTGGCGGCCAGTGCCTCAGGGTCCTTCTCGAACTCGAACTTCGGCGAGTGCACCCCGATGACCACGAGCTCCTGCTCCCACTTCTCTTCCAGAGGGCGCAGCTCGTCGAGCACATGCAGGCAGTTCACGCAGCAGAAGGTCCAGAAGTCCAGCAGGACGATCTTCCCCCGCAGCGCTTCGAGGTCGAGCTCCACACCTCCCGTGTTCAGCCAGCCGCGGCCGCGCAGGGCGGAGCCGTGGGCGCGGGCGGTCAGGGGCGCAGAAGGATCGGACGCTGTGCTCATGGGGACCAGTGAACACCGGATCGGCGTCGCAGGTCGAACTCGGGTGACATGCGCGGACATCCGGGCCGCTCTCCCGCGTGCTCGCTCCTGCTGACGACCACGCTGACGACCACGCTGACGATCACGTCGTTCCCACGCCCTGCGAGACGGCCGGAACGGCTCCTTCAGCTCACCAGCTGCGGATCCAGGCCGCGAGGTCGGGGTCGGTCAGCGAGGTCAGCGCCAGATCCGCGGGCGGGGCGTCATAGCCGGGAGCCGGGACCGCGATCAGGCGCAGACCTGCATCGCGCGCGGCCTGCGCCCCGGTCCCCGAGTCCTCGAAGGCGAGCACGTCCGACGGCCCGATGCCGAGGGCACGGGCCGCGGCGGCGTACATGTCCGGAGCGGGCTTGGCGTTCTCGACGGTGTCCGAGGCCTCGAGCACCGCGAACTTCTCGCGCAGCCCGCCGAGGGTCAGCTTGTCCTCCAACGCGGCCAGCCACGAGTTCGAGGCGCAGCCCAGCGGCACCTTCTCCCCCGCCAGGCGCAGGATCTCCTCGGCGCCCGCCATGGTGCGGATCCCGGCGGAGAGCTCACGCTCGAACTCGCGGTGGAGATCCGCGAGGACCTCCTGCTCGTCGTGGCCGGAGCGGCGTGAGATCAGCTCGGCGGCAGCCTCGATGGTGGAGCCGTGCAGCACGTCCTCGTCGCCGGCCTGGAGCTGGGCGTCGTGTGCCGCGACGACCAGGTCCTCGGTGCGCTGCCAGACCGATTCGGTGTCCAGCAGCAGTCCGTCGCAGTCGAAGACGACGGCGCGCGGGGTCCAGTCCCCGAATGCCTCCGCGAAACGGGCCGGCACCTCCGCCCCGCTCATCGCCGCAGCTCCCAGCCGGCGATCCAGCCGCTCAGCACCGGGTCGGCCATGGATGCCAGTCGGCGCGGCGCGCGCGGCTCCTGGCCGAGGATCGACGGCACCGCGATCAGCTGCAGGCCGGCCGCCAGCGCGGCCTCCGCACCGGTATCGGAATCCTCGAAGCCGAGGCAGTCGACGGGGTCGACGCCGAGCGCACGGGCCGCGGCGAGATACATGTCCGGAGCAGGCTTGGGCTCTGCGACGTCGTCGATCGCGATCGAGGTGTCGACGACGTCGGCGATCCCGAGACCGTCGAGCTTGGCGTCGAGCAGATCGCGCGGGGAGTTCGAGGCGACGGCGACCGGGCGCACCGCGGCCATCGCACGCAGCGCCTCGAGCGCACCGGGCAGCGGAGTGAGCCGGTCCCCGACGTGCTCGCGGTGCGCGGAGATCAGCTCCTCGCCGACCAGGAGCGGGTCCTTGTCCACGACGTCCGCGATGGTGAGCACGACCAGCTCGGCGGCGCGGCCGGTGATCGCGCGGCGGGTCTCCGGGTCGAGGGCCGCGCCGTGCCGGGCGAGGTAGTCGTCCTGCAGCGCGACCCACTGGCTCTCGGTGTCCACCAGCAGCCCATCGCAGTCGAAGATCACTCCGCTCGGCGACCAGCGCGGGGGCCACTGGTCCAGCGGGGAGGAAAGAAGTGCAACAGGCTCGAGGGTCATGCCGACCAGGGTATCCACCCATCCTGCACGGCAGTCGAACCGCTCACGCCAGCTGCTCCCGACGAGGCTCCTCCTCACCAGGCTCCTCCCTCACGGTCGCGCAGCATCTCCCCCGCTCCTGACGACCATCCCTCCCCCGCTCCCGACAAGCATCCCCTCTGAACTGTCGCTTCGAGGGTGCGCGAGCGACAGCTCAGAGGGGATGGAGGTAGGACCGGCGCCTCACGCGGCGAGGGGCGTGCGCCAGACGACGTGGGCGCGCGTCAGACGACGCGGCACGGGCGCGGGTCAGGCTGCGGCGGCGAGGCCCTGCTCGATGTCGGCGAGGATGTCGTCGATGTGCTCGATGCCCACGCTCAGGCGCACGAAACCGGGCTCGATCCCGGCCGCCCGCTGCTCCTGCTCGGAGAGCTGCGAGTGAGTGGTCGAGGCGGGGTGGATCACCAGCGAGCGCACGTCACCGATGTTCGCGACGTGGGAGTGGAGGGTGAGGGCGTCGACGAAGCGCTTGCCGGCCTCGAGCCCGCCGGGCAGGACGAAGCCGAGCACGCTGCCCGCGCCGCGCGGCAGGTACTTGTCGGCGGTCGCCTTGTAGGGGGACGAGTCCAGGGACGCCCAGGTCACCGGGCCCACGCGATCATCACCTTCGAGGAAGGCGGCGACCTTGTGCGTGTTCTCGAGGTGACGCTCCATGCGCAGGGGCAGCGTCTCCAGACCCTGCCCGATCAGGAAGGCGTTGAACGGGGATACGGCCGGGCCCAGGTCACGCAGCAGATTGGTGCGGGCACGGGTCGCGAACGCGGCCGGCAGGCCTGCGAAGACGAGGCCGTTGTAGGACTCGTCGGGCTCGTTGAACTGGGGGTACTTCTCCGCGTGGGCGGCGAAGTCGAAGCTGTCGCCGTCCACGATCACGCCGGCGATCGAGGTGCCGTGGCCGCCGAGGAACTTGGTCGCCGAGTGCACGACGACATCCGCGCCGTGCTCGAGCGGACGCAGCAGGAAGGGGGTCGCGACGGTGTTGTCCACGATCAGCGGCACCCCGACCTCGTGGGCGACGTCCGCGATCGCGCGCAGGTCCGGGATGTCCTGCTTGGGGTTGGGGATCGACTCGACGAAGAACGCGCGGGTGGTGTCATCCGCGGCGGCGCGCCAGGACTCGGGATCGGTCGGGTCGGCCACCCACTGCGCGGTGATGCCGAGCCGCTTCAGAGTGTGCTTGAAGAGGTTGAACGAGCCGCCGTACAGGCTCGGGGAGACGGCGATGGAGTCGCCGGTGCCGGCGAGGTTCAGGATCGACAGGGTGATCGCGCTCTGCCCGGAGGCGAGCAGCAGCCCGGCCGCGCCACCCTCGAGTGCGGCGATGCGATCCTCGACCGCGCCCTGGGTGGGGTTGTTGATGCGTGAGTAGATGTGGCCGGCCTCGGCGAGTGCGAAGCGGTCCGCGGCAGATTCTGCCGAGGGGAACACGAAGCTCGTGGTCTGGTGGATCGGCAGGGCGCGGGAGCCGGCGTCCGAGTCGGGAGACTGGCCGGCGTGGATGGTCAGGGTCTCGAACTTCTGCGTCTGCTGTGTCATGGCGGTGCTCCTCCTGGGACGGGTGATGGGCGCAGCCTGGCCCGGCAGATGGTTCCGTGCCGAGGAAGATGAACGCGTGTGACATCGCCCCGTCGCTGCCCGACGGAGCCGAGCCGCTGGCGCAGAACGCAGGGCGCAGAACGCAGAACGCAGAACGCAGGACCCAGGACCCAGGACCCAGAGCCCAGGACCCAGGACCCAGGACCCAGGACCCAGGACCCAGGACCCAGGACCCAGGACCCAGGGTCAGGCTCCGAGCTCGAGCCGCTCTCCCTGCCAGCGGCTGCGCAGCCAGCGGTCGTGGGAGGCGATCAGCAGGGTGCCGTCCCAGTCCTCGAGTGCCGCCTCGAGCCGGGTCGCGGTGATCAGAGCGAGATGGTTGGTGGGCTCGTCGAGGACCAGCAGCTCTGGCGGGTCCAGAAGCACCGCGGCGAGCATCACCCGTCGCAGCTGGCCGCGGGAGAGCAGCTCGAGCGGCCGGTCGAGGTCACGAGGATGGACCAGTCCGAACAGTTCGGGGACTGCATCGTCGGCCGTCGCATCCAGCCCTGCGGCCGCGTGCAGATGCTGCCGGACGCTGCGACCCGGAATGGCCTCGTCGTCCTGACCGAGGTGCCCGATCCGCAGGCCCCGGGGCCTGTCCACGGTGCCACCGGTGGGGGCGAGCCGGCCGGCGATGACGTCGAGCAGCGTGGACTTCCCGCTCCCGTTCGCGCCGGTGATCAGCAGCCGCTCCCCCACCGACAGACTGAAGGAGGTGGGGGCGAGGCGGCGGGCGACCTCGACCTCGCTGACCGCAAGCTGCACCGTCCCGCTCTGCGCGCGGCCGGTGGCCTCGGGGAGGTGGGTGAGGTGCAGTTCGGCGGCGGGCTTGCGCACCTGGCTCTCCTCGAGCTGGGCGAGGCGTGCCCGCGATTCCCGGAGCCGGCGGGAGACGACGGTGGCGTTGCGGTCCTCGTAGAACCGCTTCGCCATCTTTCCCTCGGTGCGCGGCGCGGCACCTACGTGTCCGACGGTCTCGGAGTCCTTCACCTCCTGGCGCAGCGCCTTCAGCTCCTCCTGCTCGGTGCGATAGCGATGCTCCCAGCGGTCGCGCGCCTCGAAGCGGGCCAGCAGGTAGTCGCTGAAGCCCCCGGTGTAGACGGTGAGCCCGCCGGGCTCGTCCGCGACCGGCGATTCCGCGGGGTCCAGGTCGAGCTGTGCAGCGGTGGCGTCGTCGAGGAAGGCGCGGTCGTGGCTCGCGATCAGGACCGGTCCGGGGTGCGCGGCGATCGCGCTGGCCAGGAAGGCGGCGCCGTCGTCGTCGAGGTGGTTGGTGGGCTCGTCGAGCAGCCAGGTGGTGGGGCGGGCGATGAGCAGATGGGCGAGCGCCAGGCGCTCCCGCTGGCCGCCGCTGATCCTGCTGATCTCGGTGCTGGGCGCCACCGGGTCCAGGCCCAGGCCGCTCAGCACCTCCTCGGCGCGCCGGTCAGCGTTCCAGACGTCCGCGAGGGTCGCCTCCGCGAGCAGGGCGTCGTATCGGAGCACAGCGTGCGCGGCGAGCTCTCCCCCGTCGGCGGCGAGCGCCTCTCCGGCGGCGACCAGCTCCAGTTCGAGGCGGCGGGAACGCTCGAGGGCATCGGCGACCACGTCGTGCACGGTCGCCGCAGGGCCGAAGGGGAGCTCCTGATGGAGCACGCGGACAGGCCCGGGGGCAATCCTCGTGCCCGCATCGGGGGCGAGCTCTCCGGAGAGGATCCGCAGCAGGGTGGACTTCCCGCTGCCGTTCTCGCCGAGCAGGCCGGTGGGTCGGCCGGCGGGCACCACCAGGCTCACATCGGTGAGGACGCGGCGATCCGGGAAGGAGAAGGAGATCCCGTCGGCCCGCAGATGGAGGGCGGGGTCGCCGGTGGCGGTCGCCATGGCGGAGGGGAAGGGCGTGGTGGGGTGCGCAGGCATGGAGCAGCTCCTCGACGGGGAGGGTCGGTGGACGACGGAGGCTGATCACAGGCGCATGGGAGCACCGTAGACATCCCTTGCGCGGAGGTCCAGGGAATTCTCTGCGCGGCACCCCGCCGCGATCAGCTCCGCTCGTCGAGCGCGGCCACGGCGGAGCGGATCCCGGCCGGATCACCGGCGCGGCGGGCATCGCGCGGGAAACGCTCGAGCACCTCCGCGGCGGCGGCCGGCTCGGCGCCTGCCAGCAGCGCGACCAGTGCCACCCGCACGCTGCCGGCGGCGGCCTCGAGCACCTCGGCGGCGTGCTGCGGCGTAGCCCCGCTGGCCTGCACCAGCATCCGCACCGTGCGCGCCACGAGCTTCGCGTTGGTGGGCCGCACGTCGATCATCAGGTTCCCGAAGGTGGTGCCGAGCCGGACCATGGTCGCGGTGGACAGGGCGTTCAGGGTGAGCTTCTGGGCCGTGCCCGCTTTCATCCGGGTGGAGCCGGTGACGACCTCTGGGCCGACGTCCAGCAGGATCGGGTGATCGGCGAGGGGGGCGAGCGAGGCCTGGGGGTTCGCCGAGATCAGGGCAGTGGGCATCCCGGCGGCGCGTGCCGCCTCCAGTGCGCCGCCGACGAACGGGGTGCGACCGCTCGCGGCCAGGCCGATCACCACATCCCCGGCACGGCATTCGGTGCGCACCAGCTCCGCTCCGGCCTCGGCCGAATCCTCGGCGCCCTCGACCGCGGTGAGGAAGGCGCCGTCGCCGCCTGCCAGATGTGCGGTGATCATCGACGCATCGGCGTTGAAGGTGGGGGCGAGCTCGACGGCATCCAGGACAGCGAGCCGCCCGGAGGTGCCGGCACCGAGGTAGTGGACGGTGCCGCCTGCGGTGATCGCCGCGACGCAGGTTTCGACCAGGGCGGCGATCTGCGCGGCCTGCGCCTGGACTGCCGCGGCGACCGTCGCCTCCTCGGCGAGGATCACGTCGACCATGCCGCGGGCATCGAGCACATCGAGCTCGGAGCTCGCGGGGTTGCGCTCCTCGGTCGGGGAGGCGAGGTCGACGAGGCGGACGTCGAGGAGGCTCGGGTCCGGCTGGGGGGTGCTCACGTCGGTCTCCTGTGGATCGGGGCTGGATGTCAGTGCTGGAAATCCGGGCTGGACGTCAGAGCCAGATGTCGGGGCTGGATGTCGGGGCTGGATGTCAGAGCTGGAGTTGGGGCTGGATGTCCGGGCCAGATGTCGGTGGGGCGATGCCGCTGGACCTTCATCGGTCCTCGGGGCGTCGCTCACCGTGCTGCGGACCAGGGTAGCGAGATGTCGGCGCTCTCCCGTGCGGCCCGCCTACCATGTGAGGTCCAGACGAGGGGAACCGATGAATACGTCCGACGCTGAGCCGGCCTTTGAGCTGCCCACCGTGCCGTCCACCAAGCCGGTCATCGCGCCGTCGGTCGAGCCGGTCGATCGGCCGCCGACGGACGACGTCGCCGCGGCGCAGGCCGGTCACGGCGACATGCTCCCGACGAGGTCCGAGGCTCCGTCGCTGCTGATCGCGGGAGACATCGGCGGGACCAGCTCCCGAGTGGTGCTCGCGCAGAGGGACGGGTCCGTGGTCGCGGAGGCCGAGGGGCCGGGGGCGAACCTTCGTTCTTCGGGAGTCGAGGCCCCGGACAACTTGGTCGAGACGGTCCGCGAGGTCCTGTCCCGGGGGCGCGGGGAGCTGGAGCAGGGCGTCCAGGGACATGACGGTCTGGGACAGGCCGACGGGGTCGCCGCGGTGGCGCTCGGCATCTCCGGTGCAGGGCCGGCTCGGGCACTGGAGGTGCGCAGAGCGGTCGGCGAGCGCCTGACCCAGCTCGGCATCGATCCGGCCCGGGTCCTGATCACGGATGACCTGCACACCGGCTTCCTCGCCGGCGGCGTGGGCGATGACGGGCTGCTGGTGCTGGCCGGGACCGGCGCGGTCGCGGTCCGTTTCCAGGACCGGGAGGCGGTGGCCCGTCGCGACGGGATGGGGTGGCTGCTGGGCGACATCGGCTCCGCGGTCTGGCTGGGGCGCCGCACGCTCGAGGCGGTCGCCGCGGACATCGACGGCCGCGGACCGCGGACTCTGCTGACCGAGGAGGTCGGTGAGCTCCTGGCTCTGGATCTGCGGGAGGGGCTGCTGCCCCCGTCGGCCACCGGCGATCCCCGCCAGGACCTGATCCGTGCCCTCGATGAGCAGCTCCCGGCGGGTGCGCCCGCGGCGCTCGGACGCTTCGCCCGCCTGCCCGGACGGGTCGCGACCGATCCGGTGGCCCGCGAGATCCTCGAGGTCGCGATCGGCCATGTGCTCGAGACCGTGCAGGCGCTGGATCCGCAGGGCGAGCTGCCGGTGGTGCTCGCCGGGTCGGTGCTGGCAGGCCCGGGGCCGATCCGCGAGGCCGTCGAAGCCGGGCTGCGAGCGGAGGGGCGTTCCTTCCGCACCGCCGCTACCGGGTTGCCCGGGGCGCTGCTCCTGGCCCGGGAGCTGGCCGGAGAGCTGCAGTCATGACCGACTCCCCCACCGAGAACAGCCCGAGACCGTGGCTGACCAGCCCGACCACACGGCCGAACAGGCCCTCCAGCCCGACGACACGACCGAACAGACCCACCAGTCCGACGGTGCGGCCGAGCAGACTCACCAAGCCGACGACGGTGCGATCGAACAGACTCGCCAAGCCGACGACGGTGCGGCCGAGCAGTCGCCGAGCGAGCAGTCCCGGAGTGCGGCCGACCGTCCGGTGGTGAGGGAGCGGGTGCGTCCTGCGCGCCGCCGACGGCTCCCTCGGCACCGCCGTTCACTGCGCCGCCGCCTGCTCTCGGAGAACCTGCGGCTGCTGGCATCGAGCGTGCTCTCCCTGGGGATCGGTGCCGTCATCGTGGTGCCACTGGCCTCGTCGCTCCGTGGGGCGGAGACCGCCGAGGTGCAGCTGCCGCTGTTCCTCATGCTGCTGATCATCACTGTGTCGCTGTACTCGCTGACCTTCGCGGGACTGACCCTGTGGGTGCTCACTGCTCAGCCGCGCCATCGCCTGGTCGCGGCCGCGCGGCTGCCCCGGGCACGGCGCCACGTGCGCTTCTACCGGTGGTACATGGGCCGTTCGAGCTCTTTCAGCGAGGTGATGCAGATGCTGCTGATCGCAGTGCTCGCGGCGCTGCTGCTGATCGTCCCTCCGCCGGGGATACCGATCGCCGCGCTGCTCGCGCTGACGGCAGGTGCCGTGGTGACGGCCTGGATCGGTGCGGTGATGACCTTCGCGGTCGAATACGCCGCCGAGGACTCCCACGCCACCGCCTTCTCCCTCCCGGGGACCACCGGCAAGGACCGGGGCATCGCCGAGTACGTGTACGGGGCGGTGCTGATCCAGGCGTCCTCCGGCGCCGGGGACCTCACGCCGCTGACCGCCTCGGCCCGTCGCCTGGTGCGGAACCACGTGATCCTCGCGCACGTCACCAGCACCATCATCGTCACGCTCGGTGTCTCTGCGGTGGTCACCGCGGTGACCTGAGCCGCGGACTGCTCGTCGGCGCCCGCGGTGACGTCCCGTCGATCACGCTCGCGCCGTTGCGGCATCCCGCGGCGGGCTCGGCGATTAGGATGGCCAGCGTCCGCCCGCTGCTGAGCCGGGTGTCCGGAATCCGCACCGGGCACCGCGCGCCGCCCGACTCGGAAGAAGGCTCCTCTCGATGCCCGATCTCCACGACCAGATCCCCACCCGCGAGAAGGTGCTGATCATCGGCGCCGGCCCCGCCGGTCTCGCCGCCGCCGCAGCGCTGAAGGCGCTCGAGGTGCCCTTCGACCTGGTGGACCGTGCCAAGCACGTCGGCGGGATCTGGGACCCGGAGCGCGAGGACTCCCCGGTGTGGCCCACGATGGAGATGATCTCCTCGCGCGAGCACACCCAGTACGAGGACATGCTGCAGCCGGTCTCCTTCCCGGAGTTCCTCTCACCCACCCAGATGTCGAAGTACCTGCGCGCCTACGCCGCCCGGCACGACCTCACCGAGCATTTCCGACCCCGCACCGCGGTGCGCTCCGCCCGCCCCTTCGAGGAGGGGGTGTGGCAGGTGGAGCTGTCCACTGGCGAGATCGGGATCTACCGCGCGGTGATCTCGGCACACGGCATCTCCGAGCGTCCCCACCGTCCCGACTGGGCGCAGACCGTCCCGGCGACGGTGCGGGTGATCCACTCCAAGGACTGGAACGGGGCCGACGGGCTCGAGGGCCAGCGGGTGCTGGTGGTCGGCTCGGGCCAGTCCGCCGCCGATATCGCGGTCGACGCCGCCCGGCGCGCCCTCGAGGTGCGCTGGTCGATGCGCACCGGCCACTGGGTGGTGCCGCGCCGCATCGCCGGGACCCCCGGTGACGTGGCCGCCTCCCGCGAGCCCGCCGCGCTCGGAGGGCTCAACGCGAAGATTGCCGAGACGCTGATCCGCCGTACCGTCGGCGACCCCGCCTCCATGGGCCTGCCCGCCCCGGTGGCGCCCCTGCTCGAGGATGCTGTGATCGTCTCCGACGATGTGCTGGACCGGGTGCGTGAAGGGCGGATCACCCCTGCCGGGGAAGTCACCGGGATCGATGCCGAGGGCATCGTCACCCATCTCGGCACCGGATCCCATGCCGGGCATCAGAGCTTCGCCCCGGATCTGATCGTGCTCGCCACCGGATACGAGTCCGGTGCCGATCATCTCCCCCAGGACGTGGTGCCGCGCACCGCCGACGGCGACCTCGATCTGTTCCTGGGCGCCTTCGCCCGTGGCCGCGACGACCTGGTGATCCTGGGCCAGCAGCGAGTTGCGGGTGGGGTGCTGCCGATCCTGGTCGAGCAGGCCGATATCGCCGCATACATGATGGCTGCGACCCGCGACGGCTCCTCGTCCTCTGCGGTCGAGCAGTTCCGTCGCCTGCGCGCCGGTGCCGAATCCGCGGTCCCGGTCACCCACCCGCGCGCCGGGAGCGGGCTGCTGGGCCGGCTCGGCAGCGTGGTCGGCGCGAACCGCGTCACGATCCGCAGCGCAGCCTCGACGCACGAGACCGGCGAGAAGCTGGTTCCGGCAGCGGACCGCGACACCCTGCTGGCGCGGCTGAGGTCAGTGCGGGGCCTGTTCGCCTGATCTCGACCTCGCCAGGCCCGTCGGCCCACTGGACCGACGGGCCTGTCATGCATCACGGCCGTCAGGCAGCAGCGCGGTCACGCAGCAGGCCCGTCATGCAGCACGCCCGTCGGGCAGCGGGGCCGTCGGGCAGCGGGGCCGTCGGGCCATCGCTCTCCAGGGCCCGGCTGCCGCCAGGCCGTCACGAGGCTCGCCGACGCCGCCTCAGGCGGCAGGATCTGAGCGGCGCCGACGCGGCACCATCACGATCACCGCGGCGACCGCCACCACCACCAGCACCGCGATGCCCGCGCGCTGCTGATCCGCGAGCGCATCAGCCCACCAGGTGCGGCCCGTGGCTCCGAACCAGCTCGCCGCCAGCAATGAGTCGGTCAGCAGCAGCGCGACCCCGGTGCCGAGACCCAGCAGCAGCGGAGCCCCGCGCAGCAGCAGGCGCTGCCAGGGCCGAACCGTGACGGGCACAGCCCGGACGGCGAGCGCGGTGAGCACTCCTCCGGCCAGTGCCAGCATCTGCAGCGCCAGATGCGCGGCATGCCCGTCCAGCGCGAGCCGGAGGAACGGGCTGACGTAGCCGAGGATCAGCAGCAACGGGCCGGCCAGGGCCAGCAGCATCGCCACCCACCAGCGGTCCTCGACCAGTGCCCGCAGACGCTGCGGAACGGCCCCGACGCTGCCCAGCAGCGTCCCGGCCAGAACCATCAGCAGCACATGCTGCAGCACGTGGGCGGAGACCAGCACCTTGCCATAGACGTTCAACGGTCCGCTGGTCATCAGCACCAGCACCATTGCGCCCAGCAGCAGGCGGAGGCTCTGTGTGCGCGGACGACGGGGCGCCCGGGGCCGCCACCACACCAGCGCCAGCGCGCAGGCCAGCGCCATCCCGAAGGGATCAGGCCGCCAGGCGGTGAGCACGCTGGACACCTCCGGCATCGCCGGCAGCGGGTAGCCGGTGAGCACCCCGGCGGTGCCCCCGGGCGGAGTCCCCGCCTCGGCGGGTGGTGGGGAGGAGCTCATCGCGGCGGCGAGCGCCACAGCGAGTCCCATCAGTGCGAGCTCTAGCACGGCGAGGCGCCGGTAGGTGGCTCGTGCGTGCTTGCCCGCATCCTTCGAGACGGCGCCCCGGGCAGCATCCGGGGCTGTGCCGAAGCCCTCGGCGATCTGTCGGCGCTGCAGGACCCCGAGGCCGCCGAGCAGGAGCAGCAGGACGGCCTTGGCGACCCCCAGCTGCACATACGGGCTGGTGAGGATCTCCCCGGGATGGTTCATCCTCACCGCGAGCGCCCACACCCCGCTCAGGGCGAGCGCCACCCAGCAGATGAGCGCCAGGTGCGAGTAGCCGCGCACCACGGCCCCGTCATCGCGTCCGCGGTCCGGGAGGAGCTGCAGCACGGCCAGCCCTCCCAGCCAGATCCCTACCGCGAGCAGGTGGATGAGCATGGTCGAGGTGCCCACCTCGTGGGTCTCGTCGCCGGCTGCGTGGCCCGTCATCGCAGCGCAGAAGGAGATCAGTCCGGCCAGCACCGCGACCGTGCGTGCGATGCGGACGGAGCTGCCGAGCACCGCGACGGTGGTAGTGGCCGCGGCGACAACCAGAGCCGTCAGCAGCCAGATCCCCAGATCGGTGGCGACGAAGACACCGAGATCGGACCCGAAGCGCGGCGAGCCGACGGGCTGCCCGGTCGCGACCGCATAGGAGAAGGCGAGGGAGGCTCCCCGGGCGAGGGTGGTGATCGCGGCGGCCACTCCCACCACGATCAGCACCCGGGCACGGTCCGCCTCATCACGCAGCAGCCAGCCGGCGATCACCGCACCGCCGAGGGTGAGGGCTGCGGCGAGGTCGGCGAGAGTCGCCGCGACCGGTGCGCCGTGGCGGGCGATCGGCCCGGCATCCAGCAGCACCAGGTTGCCGCCGCCCGCAGCATCGGCGGCGAGCACCGACAACCCGGCGAGCAGGGCGAAGACGGCCCCGAGGATCACGATCAGCATGGGCCGCGAACGCTGCGCGACAGACGTGCTCATGACGCGATCACCAACCCCAGCCACAGCGCCGCCATCCCGCCGCCGGCGCTCAGCATCAGATAGGCCAGGGCCAGGGAGAAGGTGGTGTGGCGCACCAGCTCGACGATGTCGAAGGCCGCGGTGGAGAGGGTGGACAGGCCGCCGCAGAAACCGACCGCCAGCAGCAGGTAGACGAACTCGCCGGTCCCTGTCGCGGAGCCGAACCTCGCCACCACGATCCCGATCAAGAAGCATGCGATGAGATTGGCGCCGAAGGTGGACCAGGGGCGCAGCCGCTCGCTGCCGCCAGCGGAGCGCGCTGCGGCCACGGCGGTGATGAGCTCTCGCAGACCCCACCGTGCGACGGCCCCGAGTCCGCTGCCGATCCCCACCAGCAGCGCGGCCAGCAGATACATCCCCGCGCTCATGCCCGGCCCTCCGCATCAGCATCGCGAGGGGCGACATCACGGGGCCCAGCATCACGTGCCGCTGCATCACGGGACTCAACATCACGGAGCGAGGCTTCACGAGGTGCGGCGAAGCGCCGACCGAGGATCAGTCCCACGATCAGGCCGCCGAGGCACAGCAGCACCGTCGCCGCCCCGTAGGCGAGGGCCAGCAGCGGGAAGTCGGCGCCGATCATCGCCGACCCTTCGAGCACCACGGCAGAGAAGGTCGTGAAGCCCCCGCACAGGCCGGTGCCCAGCAGCGGCTGCATCCAGGACCTCCCCGACCGCACCTCGAGCGCGCCGTTGAGCCCGCCGAGCGCGAGGCAGCCGAGCAGATTCACCCAGAACGTCGCCCAGGGCACCTCGACCAGCGTGGGAGTGGTGACCGTCGGGGCTAACGCCGACAGTGCGAATCGCAGCATTCCTCCGAGCGCACCACCTGCCGCGACCAGCAGCGCGGTCTGCCACCAGGTCAGTGGAGCGCGAACCGGCCCGGAGCCCAGCGTCTCGGAATCGATGACGTCCTCGAGGTGCACGGCGGCCATCTCGACCGTGTGCATCCTCGGGTCATCGCGACGCGGGGTGCGGGGCGCGGGAGAGGGGCTCGAGGTCACCGACACAGCGTACCGACGACTGCGCCGCCGCTGACCGCTCCCGCCGCCGAGGCGCTCAACCCCACACCTTCAGGTCGAGCTCCTCCCGCTCCGCCTCCACCGCCGACTCGCACGCTCGCCGACGGCTCCAGCTGCGCAGTTCGTCGCTCAACCCCACACAAGCCCCAGGGAGGGGTCCTCCAGCACTGCGGAGACGTCGCGGAGCAGCTCCGCGCCCAGGGCGCCGTCTATCAGGCGGTGGTCGAAGCTGAGTGACAGCGTGGCGACCTGGCGCGGCACGATCTGCCCGTCCACCACCCATGCCTTCTCCTTGATCGCGCCCACCCCGAGGATCGCGGACTCCCCCGGGTTCAGGATCGGGGTGCCGGAGTCGATGTCGAACACGCCGTAGTTGGTGACCGTGATGGTGCCGTCGCGGGTGTCGCGCAGCGAGGTGCGGCCGGCGCGAGCGGTGCGAGCGAGCTCGCTGATGCCCTCGGCCAGCTCCCGCAGGGTCATCAGATGCGCGTCCTTGAGGTTCGGCACGATCAGTCCGCGGGGCGTCGCCGCAGCGATGCCGAGGTTCACGTAGTGCTTGTAGACGATCTCCTGGGCGGCCTCGTCCCAGGAAGCATTGACCTCGGGGTTGCGACGGATCGCGACCAGCAGCGCCTTCGCGATCACGGCGAGGGGGCTGATCTTGACGTCGGCCCACTCGCGGGAGGCGCGCAGCTGGGTGACGATCTGCACTGCGTGGGTCATGTCGATCTCGTTGAAGACCGTCACATGGGGTGCGGTGAAGGCCGAGGCCACCATCGCCTCCGCCGTGCGCTTGCGCACCGAGCGGATCGGCACCCGCGTGGTGCGATCGTCGCTCGTGACACCCGAGAACGGCTGGTCGCGCGTGGACTTCATCGCGCCGCCGAGACCTTCCGGGGCCTGCGGGGACTCCTCGGGGAAGTAGTCTCCGTCGGTCTCGCCGCCATATGAGCGCTGCTGCGCGTTCAGCACGTCCTGGCGGGTGACGGTCCCCTCGGGCCCGGTGGCGAGCACCTCGTGCAGCGCGACGCCGAGATCACGGGCGAGCTTGCGCACGGGCGGCTTGGCCAGGATGCGGCCGATCGGCACCTGCTGGCCGTCATCGGACTGGGCCGGTTCGGCGAGCCGGCGCCGGCGGCGCTGCGGGGCGGCCTGTGCGCCATAGCCGACCAGGTTCTTCGGCTCCTCCGTCGCAGCGGCTGACGCAGCAGAGGAGGCGGACGTGGACTGCGCGGCGAGCTCCTCGGCCGACGGGTCCGCCTCGGGCTGTGCAGAGTTCGACTGCACGGAGTTCGACTGCGCGGAGTTCGACTGCGCAGAGCTTCGCTGCGCGGCGGCGGGCTGAGCCTCATCACCGGGCTGCGGCGCAGCAGCGGGCGCCGCGCCGCCGGCGGTGTCGACCTGGATCAGCCCGGCACCCACTGGCACCTCGTCGCCGACCTTGACGAGGATCGCGACGACGGTGCCGGCGACATGGGTGGACAGCTCGACGGCGCTCTTGGCGGTCTCGACCTCGACCACCGCGGCGTTGATCTCGACGCGATCGCCCACGGCGACCTTGATCTCCAGGATCTCGGCCTCGGTGAGGCCTTCCCCGGGGTCGTTGAGCGGGATCGTCACGATCGAGCTCGCGCCGGAAGTTCCGGCGGAGCCTGCAGAGGTGGCGGCATTCATGGTCGTGATCCTTTCACGCGCGAGGCGCTTCCGTCAGTGCTCGAGCAGGCGGTCCACGCCGTCGAGCACCCGGTCGAGGTCGGGAAGGTAGGCATGCTCCATCCGCGAGGGCGGGTAGGGCAGGTGGTAGCCGCCGACGCGGAGCACCGGGGCTTCGAGGTGGTAGAAGCACTCCTCGGAGATCCGGGCCGCGATCTCCCCGCCGAGGCCGCCGAGCACCGGGGCCTCGTGGGTGATCAGCAGGCGGCCGGTGCGCTTCACCGAGGCGACGATGGTCGGGTAGTCGATGGGTGCCAGCGAGCGGGCGTCGATGACCTCCAGGTCGATGCCGTCCTCGGCGGCGGCCTCCGCGCTCTCGAGCGCCAGCGGCATGCTCGGTCCCCAGGCCAGCAGCGTGGCGTCGGTTCCGGGTCGCACCACCGCAGCCTCCCACGGGGACAGCTCAGGACGGTGGTCGGGATCCACATCGCCCTTGACCCAGTACCGCTTCTTGGGCTCGAAGATGATGACCGGGTCCTCGCACTCGATGGCCTGGCGGGTCATCCAGTAGGCGTCCTGCGCGGTCGCAGGAGCCAGGATCCGCAGGCCCGCGGTGTGCGCGAACAGCGCCTCCGGGCTCTCGGAGTGATGCTCGATCGCACCGATCCCGCCTCCGTGGGGGATCCGGATCACGATCGGCATGTGCACCGCACCGGCGGTGCGGTTGTGCATCTTCGCGACCTGGGTGGTGATCTGGTTGAAGGCGGGGAACACGAAGCCGTCGAACTGGATCTCGACCACGGGCCGGTAGCCGCGCACGGCCAGGCCCACAGAGGTGCCCACGATGCCGGCCTCGGCAAGCGGAGTGTCCACCACGCGCTGGGAGCCGAATTCGGCGTGCAGGCCGTCGGTGACTCGGAAGACGCCGCCGAGCACGCCGATGTCCTCGCCCATCAGCAGGACCTTGTCGTCCGCGGCCATCGCGTCGCGCAGCCCGGCGGTGATCGCCTTCGCGATCGGGAGGTTGGTGCTGCTCATGCGTGCGTCCCGTTCTGCTCGTCGCTCTCGTCGGCGGCGTCGTTCTCGTCTTCGAACTGGGCGACGTACTCGAGGTACTGCTCCCGTTCGGCCTCGACGATCGGATGGGGCTCGGCGTAGGCATGGGTGAACATGCCCACCGGGTCCGGGTCCGCCATGCCGTGGATGTGGTGGTGCAGCTGCATGGCGAGGTCGTGCGCCTCCTCCTCGCAGCGAGCGATGTACGCCTCGTCGATCTCGCCGATCTGCTCGAGGTGGCGGCGCAGGCGCAGGATCGGATCCTTCTCGGCCCATTCCTCCTCCTCGGAGGAGGGGCGGTAGCGGGAGGCGTCATCGCTGGTGGTGTGGGAGGCCATGCGGTAGGTGAGGGCTTCGACGAACACGGGGCCCTTACCCGCCCGTGCGGAGTCCAGTGCGATGCGCACGGCGCCGAGCACGGCGAGCACGTCGTTGCCGTCCACTCGCACCGAGGGGATCCCCCAGCCGCGGGAGCGCTGGGCGAGCGGGACCCGGGACTGCACCGAGGTGGGCACGGAGATCGCCCACTGGTTGTTCTGGGTGTAGAACACGACCGGCGCCTGGAAGGAGGCGGCGAAGGTGAAGGCCTCCGAGACCTCTCCCTCGCTCGAGGCGCCGTCGCCGAACAGGGCGAGGACGGCGGTGTCGGTCTCCGGCTGGCCGGTGCCCACCACCCCATCGCGCTGCAGCCCCATCGCATAGCCGACGGCGTGCGGGGCCTGCGAGCCGAGCACGATCATGTAGGGGTGGGTGCGCAGCTCATTGGGGTCCCAACCGCCGTGGCTGACCCCGCGGAAGGACTCCAGCAGGCGCCAGGGTTCGATCCCGCGCGCCCAGGCGATGCCGTGCTCACGGTAGGTGGGCACCAGGTAGTCCTGCTCGCGGGAGGCGTGGCCGGCACCGATCTGGGCTGCTTCCTGGCCGAGCGCGCTGGCCCACAGCCCTAGCTGTCCCTGGCGCTGCAGGCTGGTCGCCTCGACATCCGCCGCGCGGATCATCACCATGTCGCGGTAGTAGCCGCGCAGTCGCTCGGGGGTGGCCAGGCCGCTCTCCTCGAGCACGGCGTCGAGCTCGTCGTGCGGGGTGCGGGTGCCGTCGGCCGCGAGGAGCTGGACCATCGGCTCCTCAGCCGCGACATCAGGGATCGTGGAACGGAAGACACTCACCCGGGTAGCGTAACTTACGGGACCGTAAGGTCAAGGGAGCCGCCTCCGGTTCGGCGCGCTTCTCGCCCGTGCAGCGCCCCTCCATGCAGCATCATCGCGGCCCGCCGAGCATCAGGTCGACCGCGGCGCGCATCATGGTGCGGCCGCCGCCGTGGGCGAGCACGAGGCGGCGGTGGTCCGGGGCGGCATCGGGCACTCCGGTGTGGACCACGATCGCCTCGGGGTTCCGGGCGAGCAGGGCGGCCAGGCGCTGCCCCTCCTCGGGGTCGCTGCGCGGCAGCCGGGTGATCACGAGCAGCTGGGCGGCGGCGCTCTGCAGGCCCTTCTGGCCGACCTGGCCGGGCGGGCCGGGATAGTCGGGCGGGCCGGGATAGTCGGGCGGGCCGGGCTGGTCGGGATAGTCGGGCTCTGCGGCCTGCACCCCGCGCTCGCGGAGCGCGTCGACGAGCTGCTGGGAGCGGGCGCCGGAGGCGTGCTGGGAACGGACGCGCAGGTCGACCACCATGGCGGGGTCCAGCGTGAGGGAGGCGTGGCGGGCCCGGACCGCGCGGGCTGCCGCCTCGGCGCCGAGGAGCTCGGCGCGACGCAGCGCATCCTCGAGCGCCGGGGCGGGCACGAAACGGCGCCGGACGCGCAGGGAGTGCAGGCGGGAGCGGGTGCGCGCGGCCCGGGCGCGCAGCGTCTCCCGGGGGAGCCGGCCGCTGTCGATCGCGTCCAGCAGGGCGTCGTGGGCCTCACGGAGCATCAGTTGGTCATCACGGCGCAGAGAGGTGCCCAGGCACAGCAGGTCCGCGCCGGCCTCGACCGCCCGCACCACGGACTCGCCGTAGCCGGGATCCGTGGCGACAGCCGCCATGTCCAGTGCGTCGGTGATCACGAGGCCCTGGTAGGTGCCGCCCACAGCTTGGTCCAGCAGCGGCCGCGACCAGGGGGAGATCGAGGCGGGGCCGACTCCATAGGCGGGGACCAGCACATGCGCGGTCATGATGCTGTCGAGCCAGGGCGCGATCCCCCAGGGGGCGAGGTGCTCGCGCTCGAACTGTCGGGCATCGAGATCGATCAGCGGCAGGGCGGTGTGGGAGTCGGTGGCGGTGGCGCCGTGGCCGGGGAAGTGCTTGGCGCAGGTGCCGAGCCCCGCCTCCATCAGCCCGGTCGCGAAGGCCTTGGCATGGGCGGCGACCCGGTCGGGATCATCGCCGAAGGCGCGGGTGCCGATCACCGGGTTCGCCGGGTCGGTGGAGACGTCCAGCACGGGAGCGAGGTCGAGGTCCAGGTCGCAGGCGGCGAGCAGGTCCCCGAGCGCCTTGCCGACCTCCCGGGTCAGCTCGATGTCGTCCACCTCCCCGAGCGCCCAGGCGGTCGGGAGGGAGGAGCCGGTGAGCGCCTGGAGGCGGGTGACGTCCCCGCCCTCCTCGTCGATCGCGACCACACACTCCTCGGCACGCTCGTGCACTGCACGGGCGAGGCGCCCGGCGGTGCCGGCGTCAGGGGTGTTGTGGCCGAACAGGATCACCGAGATCAGGCCCGCATCCAGCGCCGCACCTATCCATTGCGGCAGCGTCGTGCCAGTGAAGGGCGCCATCAGCACGCCAAGCGCGTCGGGATCCCAGGCGCCGACATCCACGGTGCCGAGATCCGCGACGTCGGCATCCCACGAGGCACGTTCCATGCCTCAGCCTTTCACAGCGCCGGCGGTCATGCCCTGGGCGAGGTTGCGCTGGACCAGCACGAAGAAGATCACGACCGGCAGGGTGATGATGGACGGTCTACTTCGAGCTGTCCTGTATGAAGGTCAGCGCGAGGATGAACTCGTTCCGCACACCTCCGCATCCCACCTCCGAAGGACGCCTGGCCAGGTGATCTGGTGGCGTGAGAGGTCGAGGTCCCACCGGTACTTCCCGAGAGCGTCGGTGAGGGCCTCGTCGAGCGCCTCCTGGCGCTCCAGGGCGTAGAGAATCGTGTGCTGGGCTGCCTTGCGGAAATCGGGAGAGATCATGCCCTGAACTCTAGGGTCCCGCGGGCCGGGAACTCCAGGGTGCGGGCGGGCCGAGAAGGGGTTCCCTCGCGCGGCCCGCCCGCCACGGCTCACTCGGCGGCTGATCCCTTGGCCGCCTCCTGCGCCGCGTAGAGCGCCTCGAGGTCGATCGGCTCCTGGTCCTTATCGAGGTCCTGGACCGGCAGGGGGCAGTCCCCGAGGTCCTGGATCACGAGCCGCTCGCCAGCCTGGTTCATCGACTGATGGGCGATGACCCCGGGCAGCGTGTAGCGGGCCGCCTGCCAGGCGTTGACCATCGGCTGCATGCCGTCGACCACGGCGCGGGCGAAGTCGTCGACCAGGAAGTGGTGGGCGCCCTCGTGTCCGTTGGGCATTCCCTGGAACTCCTTGGGCAGGCGCTCCTGGTGGTGGGCGGGAGCGGCACCCGCGACGAAGGCGTCGCGCAGGGCCGGGGAGACGTCCGCCAGGCGCGGGTCGTCCAGGCTCATGGTCGCACCGGTGGCGATCTGCCCGGTCACCTCCAGCACGCGCTTCTTGTCGTGCCAGTAGGTGACGTCGATGGTCTCCTCGAAGGAGGATTCCTCGCCGAAGAAGCGGAAGCGGGATTCGCGCTTGTGGCTGGGGTAGCCCACGCGGCGCAGCTCGTTGGTGCGGAAGGCGCCCCCGTTGTCCATGCCGAACAGGGCGAAGGCGTTGCTGACGTCGTTGCCGAACATCGAGACGTCCTTGTCGAACACGCCGTCCCCGCGGGTGTCGGGGCGGCCCAGCGCCGAGACGGACACGGCATGCCGCTCCCCCAGCACGCCGAGGATGCCGCCGATGGAGTGGGTCGGGTACAGCAGCGGCGGGTAGGACGCGGTGGACTTCCAGTTCTCGCCGCCGGAGTACTTGTAGGCGTCGTAGAAGCCGAGGTCCATGTCGTGGACGTAGTCACCCTCGGCGTAGAACACCTCGCCGAAGGCGCCGGAGCGGTGGATGCGGCGGGCCAGCACCACGGCGGCGTTGTACTGGCTGGTCTCGCCCATCATGTAGACGAGCCCCGTGCGCTGCACCTCCTCGGTGATCGCCCGGATCTCCTCCTCCTTGATCGCCATCGGCACCGCGGAGTAGACGTGCTTGCCGGCCCGCAGTGCGGCCAGGGCGTGCTCGCCGTGGGTCCAGCGCTGGGTGAAGATCGCGACCGCGTCGACGTCGGAGGCCAGCAGATCCTCGAGGGTGTCGAATCGCTTGTCGAACGCGACGCCCCGAGCTTCGAGGGCGTCGATCCGCTCGGGCACGGCGTCGACGGCGTAGAGCGCGTCGATCTCGGGATGGGCGGCGAAGAGCTCCGCGAAGTGGGAGCCGAACTGACCGATTCCGACGATGCCCAGCGTGAACGACATTGTTTCTCCTTGAAAGTAAGTGATGGGAGGAACGCTACGTCAGGGTACTGGGATGCGGCAAGCCCTCAGCAACCCAGGGCCGGGTCAGAGCCGGCGCCAGCGGCCCGAGCGCCAGACGTCGCGCCACAGCGGCACCTCCTGGCCACGAGCGGCCATCCTCCGCCGCAGGTTCCGGCGCGTGATCAGCATCCCGGCCACCCCGATCGCGAGCATCGGCAGCTGCACGGCGAAGGCGAGCCGGAAGGCCGCCAGGTCGTAGTTGCCGTCGGGCCGCAGCAGGTCCAGCACCACGCCGATGAGCAGGATCGAGATCAGACCGCCGATGAAGCCGCCCATGATCACGACCCCGGTCGCGGTGCCCAGCCGGTGCCGGGCCAGATCCGTGCGCGGGAAGTCGAAGCCGACGCTGCTGGCGGGACCGCCGATCGAGAAGCCGGCGACCAGCAGGATCAGCAGCCAGATCGGCGCCGGGCCGGGCCA
Source organism: Brachybacterium sp. AOP29-B2-41 (assembly GCF_052378395.1). NCBI lineage: Bacteria > Bacillati > Actinomycetota > Actinomycetes > Micrococcales > Dermabacteraceae > Brachybacterium > Brachybacterium sp. AOP29-B2-41. Next base: position 207,084 of record NZ_JBQSXR010000002.1, on the reverse strand, counting down.
CAACACGAGTGCGAGCAGCGGCACCACGATGCTGACCACGATCAGCAGCACCAGGGTCGAGCGGCGCAGCGGGTGGCGCTGGGTGAGCGAGCCGATCACGGGCCCGGCGATGATCGCCACCACCACCAGCACCGTCATCACCGCCGAGGCGGCAGGCCGGCTGAGCCCCTCCCCCGCGGTGAGATACGGGTATCCCCACATCATGGAGAACGCGATACCGGTGAAGCCGGCGGTGAAATGCATGAAGAAGCCCAGCTGGGTGGAGGGGTGGCGGATGATCCGCACCAGCACCTGCGGGATCCGGCGCAGATCCTGCTTCACCCGGGGGCGCGGGATCCTGGCCGGGCTCGCCCGCACCACCAGCAGGACCAGCAGGGCGGCCACCGCGCTGAGGGAGGCGGCCGACGTGAAGGCGGTGCCCCAGCCGGCGAGACTCAGCAGCGCCACGAAGGGCACGGCCGAGGCGATCTGTCCCACCTGGCCGAGGATTCCGGTGAGCTGGGTGAGCAGCGGCACCCGTCCCGGAGGGAACCAGGCCGGGACCAGGCGGATCGCGCTCGAGAAGGTCAGCGCATCACCGGCGCCGAGGATGATCCGGGCGATCATCGCGGTGCCCAAGGTCTCGGTCTGCGCCATCAGCAGCTGCCCGATGCCCATCAGCAGCGCCCCGGAGACCAGGGTGACGCGAGAGCCGTAGCGATCCAGCAGCATGCCGGCAGGGACCTGCGCGAGGGCGTAGACGCCGAGCTGGAGCACCACGAAGCTGGAGACGATGGTCGCCGAGGCGCCGAAGCGGTCCGCCGCCTCGAGCCCCGCGACCCCCATCGTGGTGCGCTGCAGCACCGCGATCGAGTAGGCCGTCACGGCCGCGATCCACACCAGGTACGCGCGGGGCCCTCCGAGTGCGGGGGCGGGCGCGGGGGGCGTGCTCATGGATGGTCCTTCGGCAAAGTCGGGCAGTCGGACCGGACGCCTCGGGCGCCCTTCCCGCAGCGGCTGGGTCCCGACCACCTCCGAGGCTATCGGTGCGAGGCACCTCGGCGGTAGTGATGTCCGCCCAGGGCAGCCGAAGTGGACGGGTGGACAGCCGTCCCCACGGGGCCGACACAAGTGCTACACGAACGCTACAATGGTCGCATGAAGACGATCAGTCAGCGCGAGCTGAGGAACGACTCGGCCGCCGTCCTGCGCCAGGTGACCCAGGGAGAGTCGTTCCGGGTGACCACGCGCGGAACCCCGGTCGCTGTGGTCTCCCCCATTTCCGAGCAGCCACTCGACGGGCTGGTCCTGCGCGAGGGTTCCGGCGACTTCTCCTTCCCTCCCGGAGCGCAGATCCAGGAGTCCGCCGGTGACGCGCTCCGCGAGCTGCGTGGCGATCGATGATCCATCTGGACACCTCCGCACTCGCCAAGCTCCTCGTGGAGGAGCCCGAGTCTGATCCCCTCCGCGCCCATCTGGTTACCCAAGGGCAGGCGGGCACACAGTTCGCGATCTCCACGATCGCCACGGTCGAGCTGCGGCGGCTGGCGATCCGTCTCGGCCTCGAGGCGTCCCGGGTAGAGCCTGTGCTGCGGCCGTTCCACACCCTTCGACTCACCGAGGGCATCCTCGCGCTCGCGGGCCGGTTGAGCTTTCCCCATCTGGGGACGTTGGATGCGATTCATGTCGCGACCGCACTGACCGCGGAGGCGGGCACTCTGCTGACCTATGACACTCGCCAGGCGGAGGCCGCCGCCATCGAGGGGCTCACGATCCTGTCCCCGGCGTGAGGCCCTGACATGGCGGCCCTCACTGCGCCCAGCCACTCCTGGCTACCACGGTGGACTTGGCACCGTGACGCCCTGGCTCTGGGCTATTGTCCGTGCCATGCGCATCGCGAAGATCAGCTGGTGGGCCGTCTGAGGGCGGTCCCCTGTCGCATGTGCTGACACAGAAGCCGCCCACTGCCGGGCGGCTTCTTTCTGCAATGGAGCAGCCCGCGACGGGCCCGTACATCGGAGAACCCTCATGACCAGCACCGTCTCGTCCGCCGCATCGTCGGACACTCCTTCCTCGGATATCCCCGTCCCGGCAGCATCGGCGCCCGCCGCCTCCAGCTCAGCCGCCTCAGCCGCTCCGGCGGCGCATGAGCCTCACACCCTCGCCGAGGCCACGACCCTCACCCACTCCCCCGAGTTCGCCGGGAACACCGGAGGCCGCTTCGGGGAGTTCGGCGGTGCGGTCCTGCCACCGCCGCTGGTGGGTCCGATGGCGGAGGTTGCCGCGGCCTATGAGGAAGCACGCCACGATCCGGAGTTCTACACCGAGTACTCGCGCCTGCTGCGGGACGTCGTGGGCCGACCCTCCCCGATCTCGAGCGCGGATCGCCTCTCCGATGCCCTCGGCGGCGCTCGCATCCACCTCAAGCGCGAGGACCTGAACCACACCGGCGCGCACAAGATCAACCACACCATCGGCGAGGCGCTGCTCGCGAAGCGGATGGGCAAGCGCACCCTGATCGCCGAGACCGGCGCCGGCCAGCACGGCGTGGCGCTCGCGACGGCCGCAGCCCTGGTGGGGCTCGAATGCGAGATCCACATGGGTGCGGTGGACGTCGCCAAGCAGCACCCGAACGTGGTGCGGATGCGTCTGCTGGGCGCGAAGGTGGTCTCCGTCGAGGTCGGTCAGCAGACCCTCAAGGAGGCCGTGGACTCGGCATTCGCCGTCTACGCGGCAGACCCTGCCCGATACCTCTTCGCGATCGGCTCGGTCGTGGGGCCTGCCCCCTTCCCCGATATGGTGCGCGACTTCCAGTCCGTGGTGGGGCGCGAGGCGCGGGCCCAGCTCCTCGCCGCTCACGGGCGGCTGCCGGATGCGGTGATCGCCTCGGTGGGCGGCGGCTCGAACGCGATGGGCGCCTTCACCGGCTTCCTCGAGGACCGCGAGGTGCGCCTGATCGGTGTCGAGCCCGGCGGCCAGGGCGACGAGCCCGGCCAGCACGCGGCGACCATGACCTTCGGCACCCCCGGGATGCTGCACGGCATGGACACCCTGGTGCTGCAGAACTCCGACGGGGAAGCCGCAGAGGTCCAGTCGATCGCCTCCGGGCTGGACTACCCCGGGGTGGGCCCGCAGCATGTACACCTCAACAGGCTGGGCCGGGTCGAGTACGTCAAGGAGGGCGACGAGGCGGTGCTGGAGGCCTTCCAGCAGCTCAGCCGCACCGAGGGCATCATCCCGGCGCTCGAGTCCGCGCACGCTCTGGCCCACGCGATCCGCATCGCCCCGTCGCTGCCCGCCGACTCACACCTGTTGGTGAACCTCTCCGGCCGGGGCGACAAGGACATCGACTACGTCGCCGAGCGGATCGGGATGCGCGGAGAGGCCGACGAGGTCGTGCGCTGAGCGCTTCACCGCCTGGTGCGGGGAGTGCCGGGCGCGGGGTGCGATGCCGCACCTCGCGCCGGCGTCGAGCCTGCACAGGTGCTGGTGCTGGGCAGGCTGGACGGCCTGCTCAGCGCTCGCGCCAGGCCCCGCCGACCTCGATGATCAGATCGTTCGCCTCCTGCTCGGCGATCGTGGCACGCACCCCGTCAGTGCCGTAGGCCCGCAGCACGAGACCTCGCGCATCGGCGAACTCGGCGAAGGCCGCGGAGTCCTCGCCGAGCGGGAAGTACACGAAGTTGCCCTGGCTGACGGGCAGCTCCCAGCCCTGGCCGGCGAGCGCGTGCAGCACCCGCGAGCGCTCGGAGCGGATCCACTCCGCGCGGCGCTCGAGCTCCTCCTGCACCGCGGGGTCCAGACTTGCCAGCGCCGCGGCCTGTGCGGGGACGCTCGTGCCGAAGGGCACCGTGACCTGGCCCAGCGCCCGGGCGAGTCGTGGGTGAGCGACGGCGTAGCCGATCCGTAGGCCGGCCAGCCCCTGCAGCTTGGAGAAGGTGCGCAGCAGCACCACGTTGCCGTGGCGGCGGAAGATCCCCGCGGTGCCGAGCACGGTGGCGGGGTCGTGGAACTCTCGGTAGGCCTCGTCGATCGCGACCACCACGTGGTCGGGGACCTGTGCCAGGAACTCCTCGACCTGCTCGGTCGAGAGCGACGGACCGGTGGGGTTGTTCGGGGTGCACAGCAGCACCAGGCGGGTGCGGTCGGTGATCGCCGCGGCCATCGCCGCGAGATCGTGCTCACCGCTCGCGGTCAGCGGCACCGGGACGGGGACCCCGCCGTGGGAGCCGACGAGGATCGGGTAGGCCTCGAAGGAGCGCCAGGCGAAGACCACCTCGTCCCCCTCCCCCATCACGGCACGCACCAGGTCGCCGGAGACGGCGACCGATCCGGTGGACAGGGCGATCTGGGAGGGGTCCACGCCGTGCTTCACGCCGAGCGTCTCGCGCAGCGCCAGGGCGGCCGCATCCGGATACCGGTGCGCCCCGTCGAGGGAGGCGATCACGGCGTCGCGGACAGCGTCGACGGGTGCGAACGGGGACTCGTTCGAGGAGACCTTGTACCGCACGATGCCGTCGTCGGCCGCAGGCTTGCCGGGGACGTAGGCGGGCAGGTTCTCGAGGGTGGAGCGCAGGCGGACGTTCTCCAGTGGCTGGTCGGACATGCCGCCAGGGTATGCCGCACGTGCGCCGTCGGGGCGGGTTGTCCGGGGCACAGCAAGGATGGGGATAGCCCCACTGGCGCCCTCAGGATGAGTGCAGATAATGGAGCCATGAGATTCCTCGGCCACATCATCGTCACCGGTCTCGCGCTGTGGGTCACCGCGCTGATCCTGCCCGGCATGCATCTGGGCGACGACAGCGCGAGCGTGCTCACGCAGGTCCTCACCATCGGGGCGATCGCGCTGATCCTCGCAGTGATCAACGTGATCGTGAAGCCGATCCTGGAGTTCCTCACCTTCCCCATCACCTGTCTCACGCTCGGCCTGTTCCAGCTGGTCATCAACACGCTCATGCTGCTGCTGGCGAGCTGGGTCTCGGCCCTGGCCGGACTGACCCTGCAGTTCGACAGCTTCTGGTGGGCGCTCGGGGCCGGCGTGATCATCGGCATCCTCTCGGCGATCGTCGAAGGGGTCACCGGGCTCGGTGACGAGCGGGGACGTCGCAGCTACTCGAGCGGCGAGTGAGCATCCCGCCCGCATACCCATGACGCGAAGCACCTGAGCCGTCCGTCCGGCGGCGCGCTCGTCGGCCGGGCGATCGAATCTGGGAGAATGCTCCCCATGGCTCACTCCTTCGCGGACATCACCCCGCAGATCGCCCTGACCCCGCTCGACGGCCGCTACCGCGCGCAGGTCGCGCCGCTGGTGGACCACCTCTCCGAGGCGGCGCTGAACCGCTCCCGCCTGGTGGTCGAGACCGAGTGGATGATCCACCTGCTCGATCAGCAGGTCATCCCCGGCCTGCGCACCCTCACCGAGGACGAGCGAGCCCTGCTGCGCGCCATCCCCGAGGACTTCGGCGCAGACGGCATCGCCGAGCACGCCGAGATCGAGCGCGAGACCGTCCACGACGTCAAGGCGATCGAGTACTACATCAAGCGCCGCCTGGCCGGCACCTCCCTCGAGCCGCTCGCCGAGGTGGTGCACATCTACTGCACCAGCGAGGACGTCAACAACCTCTCCTACGCCCTGATGGTCAAGGGCGCGGTCGAGCAGGTGTGGCTGCCCGCGCTGCGTGACGTGATCGGGGACCTCACCGCCCTCTCTAAGGCTGCAGCCGAGGTGCCGATGCTCTCGCGCACCCACGGCCAGCCCGCGACCCCCAGCACGCTCGGCAAGGAGATCGCGGTCTTCGCGTTCCGCCTGGGTCGCCAGGAGCGCCGGATCGCCGCTGATGAGATCCTCGGCAAGATCAACGGCGCGACCGGCACCTACGCCGCGCATGCCGTCTCCGTGCCGTCAGCGGACTGGGAGCAGGTCTCCCGCACCTTCGTGGAGCACCTGGGGCTGACCTGGAACCCGCTGACCACGCAGATCGAGTCCCACGACTGGCAGGCCGAGATCTACTCGGACATCGCCCGCGCCGGCCGGATCCTGCACAACCTCGCGACCGACGTGTGGACCTACATCTCGCTGGGCTACTTCCGTCAGCGCCTCTCCGCGCAGGGCGGCACCGGCTCCTCGACCATGCCGCACAAGGTGAACCCGATCCGCTTCGAGAACGCCGAGGCGAACCTCGAGATCTCCGGGGCACTGCTCGACTCCCTGGCCTCGACTCTGGTCACCACCCGCCTGCAGCGGGACCTCACCGACTCCACCACCCAGCGCAACATCGGCCCTGCACTCGGGCATTCGCTGCTGGCGATCGCGAACCTCCGCAAGGGCCTCGCGGGCCTGGACGTGGACGCCGACGCCATGGCCGCCGATCTCGACGGGAACTGGGAGGTGCTCGGCGAGGCGGTGCAGTCCGTGATGCGCACCCTCGGCGTGCAGGGCGTGCCCGGGCTGGACAACCCCTATGAGCGGCTCAAGGACCTCACCCGCGGCCACCGCGTGGACGGGGAGGGCATGCGCGAGTTCGTCGGGTCCCTCGGGCTGCCCGCGGAGGAGCAGGAGCGGCTGCTGGCGCTGACCCCGCACAGCTACGTCGGCTATGCCGGGCAGCTCGTCGACCACCTGGACGACAAGCAGGCCTGAGTCGGACGGGCGGGCACGACTGTGCCCGCCCCCGGCCAGCGGGGCACCCCGGTCAGCAGGGCACTCCATCGTCGGAGCACCCCGGTCAGCAGGGCGCTCCGTCAGCGGGGCACCCAGGTCAGCAGGGCGCTCCGTCGTCGGGACCCCCGGTCAGCGGGGTCTGACCGACAGGGTGTCGATGCTGGCATCCGCCGGCAGGCGCAGTGCAAGCGCCACGGTCGCGGCGACCGTGGCCGGGTCCATGTAGTCCTCGGCACGGAACTCGCCGCCCTCGAAGACGCGCAGCTCGCGCTGCATATCGGTGGCGACCCGTCCGGGATGGACCGAGCTGACCCGCACTCCGTGCTCGCGCTCCTCGGCGCGCAGCGAATCCGTCAGCGCACGCAACGCGAACTTCGAGGCGCTGTACGCGCCACCGCCCGGCCCGGCGGTGAAGCCCGAGCCGGAGTTGATCGTCACCACGGTGCCGCGAGCGCGGCGCAGAGCCGGCAGCAGCAGCCGGGTCAGCTCGGCCACGGCCACCACGTTGATCGCGAAGGAGCGGCTCCAGTCCGCAGCGGCGAGATCTGCGACGGTGCCGCTGACCAGGATCCCGGCCGAGTGCACGACACCGGCGAGCCCGTGCGGAAGCTCCAGCGCCCCCACGGCGCGCTCGAGGGCGGCGGAGTCGGTGAGCTCGGCGACGAAGGGCTGCGCCGAGGGGAACTGCGCGGCGAGCTCCTCGAGGGCAGCCGCATCACGGCCGCCGAGGAGCAGGTGGTGATCGGTGGCGAGCTCCTCGGCGACGGCGCGGCCGATGCCGCGGCTGGCTCCGGTGATCAGAACAGCAGGTGAGGTCATGCCCCGAGTCTGGCACGGGTCCGCTGCGTGCGACCGTCGCTGCCCCGCCCGTCTGCCTTCCCTGCCCGCCAGGTGAGAGCATGTGCGGGTGGAGCTCATGACCCCCAGCCGGCGCTGGCTGCGCGCCGAGGTGCTGATCGTCCTCGCCCTCTCCCTGGGCCGCAGCGCGGTGTACTCGCTGCTCGCCCTCGCCCAGGCCCTTGCAGCGGGGCCGCTTTCCAGCCAGTCCACCGCGCTGAACTCCTCGCTGCGGGAGGATGCGTGGCTGGACCTGCTCTACCAGCTGCTGTCGATCAGTTTCGCGCTGGTGCCGGTCGCGCTGGTGGTGCTGTTGCTCGCGCTGACCGCAGGCTCGCTCCAGCAGGCGCTGCGGGATCTGGGAATGGATCTGGGCCGGCCGCTGCGGGATCTGCTGCACGGCGTGCTGATCACCGCCGGGATCGGTCTGCCGGGCCTCGCGATCTACTACCTGGGTCGGTTGCTGGGCGCGACGGTCGAGGTGATCCCCGCGGCGCTGGACACCCACTGGTGGACCCTGCCGGTGCTGGTCCTCCATGCGGTGAAGAACGCGGTGCTGGAGGAAGTGATCGTGGTGGGCTACCTGTTCCAGCGGCTCGAGAAGCTCGGCTGGTCACCGCGGCGGATCATCGTCGTCTCCGCCCTGCTGCGCGGGGCTTATCACACCTATCAGGGGGTGGGCCCGGGGCTCGCGAATCTGGTCATGGGGCTGGTGTTCGGCGAGTGGTACCGGCGTACCCGGCGGACGTTGCCGCTGGTCATCGCGCACACCCTGCTGGATGTGTTCGCCTTCGTGGGCTACGCCCTGCTGCAGGACTTCATCTCCACCTGAGGCCGGGCCGAGGTGCTGCGCGCCGGCTGCTGATCTCAGCGGCAAGGGATCTTCGAGTCGAGGCGCCCGGAAGCGCGGAGCCTCAGAGGACGTACGCCTCGCCTTCGCCGTCGGCGACGATCGGCAGGCCGGACTCGAACCACAGGTCCATCCCGCCGGCGACGTTGACCGCCTCGAAGCCGTTGGCGTTGAGCCACTGGGCGACCTGGAAGCTGCGGCCGCCGCTGCGGCACACGATGTACAGCGGGTCATCGGTCTCGGGCAGCTGGTCGAGGTTCTCCATCAGCGTGCTGGCCGGGAGGTGCTGGGCGGTCGCGGCATGGCCGGCGTCCCATTCGTTCTGCTCGCGCACATCGATGAGATGCACGCCCTCGGGGACCGCGTTCGGAGCAACGTTCTCGAAGTTCATGGATCCAGCCTAATGGCCGCCGGGAGTTCGATGCGGGCCGACGGGCGACCAGCCCGGGAAGGGGCCGGTCGTCCGTCGGTAGCAGTGGCCCCGCTCCGGGCGGTCCTGGGCTCCGTTCAGGCGGAACCGGACTCCGCTCAGGCGGTACTGGAATCCGCTCAGGCGGTACTGGAATCCGCTCAGGCGGGACGGAACCACGCTCAGGCGGCGCGCGTCGCGAACCGCTTCACCAGGGGCGAACCGACCAGCACCGCAGCGATCACCAGGGCGTAGGCACCGAGCACGCTGGCCAGATACTGCACGGCCATCGTCGGGTCGCTCGGGGCGCCGCCGAGGAAGGTGGTCAGCACCAGCAGCGCGGTGCCGGTCGCGATGATGGAGCTCAGCGCCACGGGCACCGCGATCTCGGCGAGGCGGGCGCGGTGCAGCTGACCCACCTCGGCGCCGGCGATGTGCTGGGCGCGCAGGCGTGGGGCCTGGTCGATCACCCGGGCGGTCTGGGAGACCCCGGTGCTGACCGCGGCGAGCACCGCGGCGATCCCCAAGGTGAGCAGGCCACCGGTGGTCATGGCGGTGAACATCATCGCCTCCTCGGGATTGGTCGCTTCGCCGAGGGTGGCGATCATGGTGAGGAAGCCCGCGATGACCAGTGCGAAGGTGATCCCGGAGACGGCTCTCCAGCCAGCCCGCGGATCACCGGCGAGGCGCCGCGCCCCGACCATCAGCGAGGGAGTGGGCGCGGTCTTCGCGAGCAGCAGCGCGGTGACCCACACGATGAAGGGGCCCACGACATTGATCCCCGCGACGATCGCGGCGATGAACAGGATCATGATCGCGATCAAGACCCCCGTGCCCGCTTCGCCCAGCAGCATCCCGCCGACGTTCATGAATGCCACGAACCCCACGATCAGCACTGCCCAGAGCACCACGCGCAGCACCGACAGGCGCACCACCCGCGAGTCACGTGCCACGCCCAGCGGGCTGAGCACGACTCCGGCGAGGGAAACGGCCGCAGAGCCGGCGGCGATCAGCACGAGCGCGACCACGAGCACGGGATAGGCCCACACCGGCAGCAGCAGATCGGGGACGGTGAACGGGGCGATCCCGAAGTCGAGACGGGTCAGGGCCGGAGTCACCGCCACATGGGCGCCGAGGCCGAGCACCGCGCCGAGCAGTGACTGAGCGGCGACGTCGAGCACCGCGACCGAACCGACCTGGCCGCTGGTCCCGCCGACCAGACGCATGGCGGCGAGGTCCTGCTCCCGGCGCGCGAGGGACAGCCGTGCGGCGGAGCCGCCGAGGCCGACGGCGCTGGGCACCAGCAGCACTGAGGCGATCAGCGCACAGATTGCGAGGACCGGCATGACCGAGGCCTCTCCGGTCATCGGCACATCGCCCGGAGGGATCCGGCCGACGAATGCTGCGGCGCCGCCGATCACCGTCGCGGTGATCGCGGTGGCGGCGGCGAAGGCGATCACGGGCAGGATGTCGGCGAGGGCGCCGCGTCGGCGCAGCAGCAGCGGGGCGGAGGCCAGCAGGGCGTTCATCGGGTATCTCCGGTGGTCATGGCAGTCGCTCCGGTGGTCGTCGCTCCGGCCGTCGCGGCCGTCGCCTCGGGGCGCACGTACTCCTGCGCGATGCGGCCGTCCTGCATGGTGACGGTGCGGCGGCAGGCGGCGGCAACCTTCGCATCGTGCGTGACCATCACCAGCGCCGCACCGGTCTCCCGGCAGGAGTCCACCAGGATCTGCAGCACGGTCTGGCCGGTGGCCTGGTCCAGCGCGCCGGTGGGCTCGTCTGCGAAGACCACCGAGGGGCGCCCGGCGAGCGCCCTGGCGATGGCCACCCGCTGGGCCTGCCCGCCCGAGAGCTGGGTGGGGCGGCGGTCGTGCATGCCGGACAGGCCCAGTCGGTCCAGCCAAGACGCCGCCTCGGCACTCGCGGCGCGTCGGGAGGTGCCGCCGAGCATGCGCGGCAGGATCACATTCTCGAGCGCGGTCAGCTCAGGCAGCAGCTGGCCGTCCTGGAAGACGAAGCCGAAGTCGCTGCGGCGCAGCCGGGTGCGGCGGCGGTCCCCCAGTGATGCGAGGTCGGTGCCTTCGTGCAGGACGGTGCCGGAGGTCGGGGTGAGGATCCCGGCGAGGATGTGCAGCAGGGTGGTCTTGCCGCAGCCGGAGGGGCCCATCACCGCGAGCGAATCGGCGCGGGCGATGTCGAGGTCCACGCCGTCCAGCGCCCGGGTGGTGGTGCCGGCGGTGCCGTAGCTCTGGAGCAGCCCGCGGGCGGAGAGCACCGGTGAGGGGTGCATCATCCCGGGCTGCGCGACCTGGTGCGTGCCGCGCGGCGAAGGTGGGGCCGGTACGGGCTGCGACGCCGGGAGCGGGGCGGGCGTCGGTGTGGAAAGGGCCGTGTGTGCGAGCGGGCTGGTGTTCATGCCCCAAGATTCCCGCGCGCACCGCTCTCGCCGCATCCGCCCCGGGGGCCGTTCCACCCGTCACGGGTCAGACCCTGGTCTGACCCGCCCGGGATACCGGGATCCGGTGCGGGGCTGACCGGCGCGAGATACCGGGATCCGGGGGCCGGACTGACCGGCGCGGGGACGCGTTGCGGGCCACGCCCGCCCCACCACGCGGCACACCGAACACGCGCGCCGAACGTGCACGTAAAGCGCGCACGAGTTGCGCGCGTACACCGCGCGCATGCGTAGCGCGGCACGCCGAACGAGAACACCGATACCTACCGTAAACGGGAGATATCGGTGTTCTCGAGCGGGGGCCGCCGGCGTGTTCCGGCGGGGCGCGGCGTGTCACGGCTGCTGCCGGCGTGTTCGGCGGGGCGCGGCGCGCTTCGGCGGGCCCGGCGCGCTTCGGCGGGCCCGGCGTGTTTCGTCGGGCGCCGGGGTGTCTCGACCGGGCCGGATCAGCCGAAGCGGCCGGAGATGTAGTCCTCGGTCTGCTTGTTCGACGGGTTGGTGAAGATCGTGTCGGTGTCGTCGATCTCGATGAGGTGCCCGGGCTTGCCGGTGCCGGCGATGTTGAAGAAGCCGGTGCGGTCCGAGACGCGGGAGGCCTGCTGCATGTTGTGGGTCACGATCACGATCGTGTACTCCTGCTTCAGCTCGTGGATCAGGTCCTCGATCGCGAGGGTCGAGATCGGATCCAGCGCCGAGCACGGCTCATCCATCAGCACCACCTCGGGCTGCACCGCGATGGTGCGGGCGATGCACAGGCGCTGCTGCTGGCCGCCGGAGAGGCCCATGCCGGGCTTGTCCAGGCGGTCCTTGACCTCGTTCCAGAGGTTCGCGCCCTTGAGCGCCCGCTCGGCGAGCTCATCTGCCGCGGTGCGGGAGATCCGGCGGTTGTTGAGCTTCACCCCGGCCAGCACGTTGTCGCGGATCGACATGGTCGGGAAGGGGTTCGCCTTCTGGAACACCATGCCCACGCGGCGGCGCACGTTGACCGGGTCGACCTTGGAGTCGTAGATGTCCTCGCCGTTGATCTCGACCCTGCCCTCTGCATAGGCGCCCGGGATCACCTCGTGCATCCGGTTCAGGGTGCGCAGGAAGGTCGACTTGCCGCAGCCGGAGGGGCCGATCAGGGCTGTCACCGAACGGGGCCGGATCTGGACGTTGACATCCTCCACAGCGAGGAAGTCGCTGTAGTAGATGTTGAGGTCCTCGACGTTGATGGGCTGGGGGGCTGCCATCAGATGTCCTTTCGCGTAGGGCGACAGCTCAGCGACTGAGCTTCGGGGAGAAGTAGTGGCTGACCATTCTGGCGGCGATGTTGAGCACCATCACGATGATGATCAGGGTGAAGGCGGCGGCCCAGGCACGATCGATGTTCGTCGTGATCGAGCAGGCGTACACCTCCTGGTTGACCGGGTTGGTCACCGTATCGCTCATGCAGTTCGCGTTGCCGTTGCGGTACTGCTGGTTGATGAAGGTGGGCAGTGTCGCCATGCGGCCGTCGAACATGTTCCAGTTCACCGAGGTCACCATGCCCACCGTCAGCAGCAGCGGGGCGGTCTCGCCGATCACGCGGGCGATGGCGAGGGTGATACCGGTGGTCAGGCCCGCGATGGCGGTGCGCAGCACGACCTTGACGATGGTGAGCCACTTCGGCACGCCGAGGGCGTAGGCGGCCTCGCGCAGATCCATCGGGACCAGGCGCAGCATCTCCTCGCTGTTGCGCACCACGGTGGGGATCATCAGCAGGGACAGCGCGACCGCGCCCATGATGCCCATGCGCACGCTCTGGTCCGGCATGAAGGCGATGAACAGCGCCAGGCCGAACAGGCCCGCGACGATCGACGGGATCCCGGTCATGACATCGACCAGGAAGGTGACGCCCGTGCCGAGGGTCTTCTTCCAGCCCTGATCCGCGTATTCCACCAGGAAGATCGCGGTGAACAGGCCCACGGGGATGGAGATGATCGAGGCCCACAGGGTGATCAGCAGGGTGCCGACGGTGGCGTGGAACACGCCGCCCGCGTCGGCGCCGCCGATGATCCCGGACATGTCGGTGGTCCAGAAGGCGAGGATGCTGGGCTTGGCCGCGAGAACGCGGGTCAGGCCCCTGCCGACGACCGCCCAGAGCAGCGAGAGCAGCGGGAACATCGAGACGGCGAAGGCCCCGATGACCAGCAGGGTCATCAGGCGGTCCTTGGCCCAGCGCGGACCTTCACGCAGCAGCGAGTAGGCCCAGCCGAACAGCAGGTGCAGGACGAAGCCGAGCAGGATCGCGCTCGCGACCGACAGGGCGTCGACGATGGACAGCACGGCGACCGCGACCAGCAGCCCGGCGAGACCGGTGAAGACCAGGTGGTACCAGGGCAGCCGGCGCTCGTCGGTGGACCGGACCGAGGTGGGGGTCTGCACGGATGTGGAGGAGCTCATGGTGACCTCTCAGCTCTTGGGGCCGCTGCGGGCGACGATCCACCGGGCGAGTGCGTTGATGATGAACGTCAGCACGAACAGCACCAGGCCGGTGAAGATGAGCAGGGACATGTCCACGCCGGACGCCTCCGCCTGCTTGGACGCGATGTTCGCAGCGATCGAGTTGTGGCGTCCCACCTCGAGGATGTGGAAGGAGAAGGTCGCGCCCGGGGCGAGGATCATGAGCACGGCCATGGTCTCTCCGAGAGCGCGGCCGAGCCCGAGCATCGAGGCGGCGACGACACCGCCGCGCCCGAAGGGGAGCACGACGGTCCGGATGGTCTCCCAGCGGGTCGCGCCGAGAGCGAGCGCGGCTTCCTCCTGCAGGCGCGGGGTCTGCAGGAACACCTCGCGGGAGACCGCGGTGATGATCGGCAGGACCATCACGGCGAGCACCACCGAGGCGGAGGCGAGGTTGCGCATCGGCGCGGTGGGATCGCCGCCGAACAGCGGGATCCAGCCGAAGTAGGTGTTGAGGAAGACGTACAGCGGCTCCATCTTGGGAACCAGCCAGATGCCGCCCCAGAGGCCATAGACGACCGACGGCACCGCGGCCAGCAGGTCGATCATGTAGCCCAGGCCCGAGGCCATACGGCGCGGTGCGAAGTGCGAGATGAACAGGGCGATGCCGATGGAGATCGGGATCGCGATGGCCAGAGCGATCGCGGAGGCGAGCACGGTGCCGAAGATCAACGGCAGCGCGGTCTCGATGAGAGAGAACTCCGCGGTGCCCGAGAACTCCTGGCTCGCGATGACAGCCGGCATCGACTCGGTGGTGAGGAAGACGGCCACTGCGGCGAGGGTGAGGAAGATGAGGATGCCCGAGCCGATGCTCAGGTAGGAGAAGATCGAGTCGCCGATGCGCCGGCCGCTGGTCCTCATGGACGAGGGCGGTGCGGTCAGTGATTCCGATTCGACATCAGTGGTGCTCATAGGGGCCTTCCTCAGAGCTCACGGGCAGTGGAGTGGTGCAGAGTGCCGAGTCACGGGTGTGCAAGGGCAGGTCAGCCGACGGTGATGCCGTCGATCGATGCCTGAGCCTCAGTGCGCAGCTCCTCGGAGATCGGTGCGGAGCCGGCGTTCTGCTCGCCGACAGCCTGGCCGTCCTCGGAGATGATGTAGGACGCGTAGGCCTTGACGGCCTCGCCCTCGGCGGAGTCGGCGTAGGAGCCGCACAGCGCGAGGTAGGAGATCAGGACGATCGGGTAGACACCGGACTCGGTGGTGGTGCGGTCCAGTGCCACGACGATGTCGTTCTCAGCGCGACCCTCCTCGCGCGGCGAGACATCCACAGACTTCGCCGCGGCGGCGGAGCTGAACGGGACGAACTCCTCGCCGACCTGGATGGCGGCGGTGCCGAGGTTGCCGGCCTGCGAGGCGTCGGCGTAGCCGATGGTGCCGTTGCCGCCCTCGACCGCGGAGATCAGACCGGAGGTGCCGTCACCGGACTGGCCGCCGTCGATCGGCCAGGTCTCGATCGGGCCGTGGCTCCACGCCTCGGGAGCGTTCTCCGAGAGGTACTCGGTGAAGTTCTCGGTGGTGCCCGAGTCGTCCGAGCGGTGGACCGGGACGATCGGCAGATCGGGCAGGGTGGCGTCGGGGTTGAGCTCGGCGATCGCCGGGTCGTTCCAGGTGGTGATGGTCTCGGCGAAGATCCCGCCGATCACCTCGGGCGAGAGGTTCAGATCCTCGACGCCGTCGAGCTTGAAGACGACCGCGATCGGGGAGATGTAGACGGGGAGGTTGAACGCCTGCTCACCGTTGCAGGTCTCGGCGGAGGTTGCGAGCTCCTCCTCGTCGAGGGCGGCATCGGTGCCCGCGAACTTCACCTGGCCGGAGAGGAACTGCTCTCGGCCGGTGCCGGAGCCGGTGGGGTCGTAGGTGACCTGGATGTCGCCACCCTCGGCCCCCACAAGGCCCATGAAGGACTCGGTCCACGCGTTCTGGGCGTTCTGCATGGAGGACGCGCCGGAGCCGGCCAGGTTGCCGGTCAGCTCGGCGTAGCCGCCTGCCGAGGCGCCACCGTTGTCCGAGCCGGCGTTGCCGCCGTTCTCTGCTTCGGCACCCCCACCACAAGCGGTCAGCGCGAGGCCGCCGATGAGTCCGAGTGCGGCGAGCGAGACGAGCTTGTTCTTGCGAACCTTCACTGCGAGTCCTTTCGGGGCCGGGGGCCCGCGGATGCTGTCCTACTGGAAGTTCTGACAGCGGGGACGCTAAGGAGGGCAGATGACAGGCCGCCCGCTCTCGCATGAACAGCAGGTGAACTCCCCACCGGGCAGCATGAACTTGCAGGTCAGAACCAGGATACGAACAGGTCACAGTGCTGCTCGTCACGGAGCGCGGGAGTGGCCTGCTCCACCGGGAGCAGACCGTGCGGGCCTGACCTGGATGAGCCAGGCGGAGGTGCCCGGACGAGTCAGGCGGAGGTCGCCCCGGCGATGATCGCGACGATGACGAAGGCGAAGTAGAGCACGAAGAAGAGGAACGGGATCAAGCCGATCAGGGACGTCACCAGCCCGGCGATCGCGAGGCCGCGGCCGCCCTTGGGGTTGATCGCCGTCGGTCCCGTCTCCTTCATGCCCTTCATGGCGAAGATGATGCCGACGGGCGCGGTCAGCCCGGCGCACATGGTCAGCGCCAGCAGGCCCAGAACGAAACCCGTGATGCCCGCTCCGGAGCTCGGGAGCGGAGGCGGGAACTGCCCATAGCCGGGAGGTCCCGACGGATGGGTCCCGTACTGCTGCGACCCGTACTGCGGGGATGAGTCGTAGGAGGCGACGGCGTATCCGCCGGACTGTGCCGGCGCGGAGGAGCTGAAGACCGGGCCGAACCCGTCGGCCTCCAACGGGTCTGTCGCATACGGGTCCTGCGCAAACTGGTTCTGCGCATACGGGTCGCTCGCATGGGCGTCGGCTGAGTAAGGGTCAGTCGCATAAGGGTCAGGCGCATAGGGGTCGCTGCCGTACAACGGCTCTCCCCCGCGTCCCTCACCGCTGGAGCGGCTCCCGGGTCCCCCGTTGTAGTCCGGCAGACCGCCTCCGTACCCTGCGCTCATCTCTGTCCGTGCCCTTCCCCTGGCCCCTGGTCCCTGGCTGTCGTCTTGTCGTTCGTCGTGCCTGCCCTGGCCATCGAGTCCGGCGTGACCGTCCCGGCCGGCGTACCCGTCATGCGCGTCATGCGCGTCATGCGCGTCGTGCTCGTCGTGCCCGGTGTGCTCGCCGTGCGCATCAGGCTCGTCACCCGATGTTCGGCAGGTGACGCTCGATCGCGACCACCGTGCCGCCGGCAGTGGTGTGGAGCAGCAGCGCCTCCCCGGCGGCGAGGAACGGATCCTCCCGCGGCAGCTCGAGCGCCGCCCCTTGCTGGGCGACTGCCCGCACCGACTCGATCACGGTGGGCAGCACCGGGCGGTGCGTGCACACCACGGTGGGACGGGCCTCGCGCAGCACCCGATCGATCACCGCGGCGGTGCGCGAGGGATGCGCGGCATGCGCCGCCTCGGTGAGCTCATCCTTGGTTCGGACCTTCAGCCCCTCGACCTTCGCCAGCGGCTCGACGGTGGTCAGGCAGCGCTGCCAGGGGCTGCTCACCACACTGGCCGGGTCGAAGGCATCCAGCAGGGCCGGCAGCGCCTGGGCCTGCTTCTTCCCCTTGCTGTTCAGGGGCCGGGACTCCTCGCTCTTGCGCCACTTCGCTCGCGAGACGGCGGCGCCGTGGCGCTGGATGATGATCGGCACGGTCCTGAGCTCGTCGGCGTCCAGGAATCGGCGCAGCGCCACCAGGGGCACCTGGTCGCCCTGCCGGGTGACCAGCTGCTCCGCCTCGTCGAGGGGAACCCAGCGGACCTCGTCGACCTCACCGCGGTTCTTGGGGCCGGGACCGATCTTCGCCCGTACGGTGGCCGTCCAGTACTGGACGATCTTCGTGCGGCCGTCCGGCAGCAGGTACACGGAGGCCGGGAGCGGCCGGTGCAGGCGCACCCGATAGCCGGTCTCCTCGGCGACCTCGCGCACCGCCGCGGCCGGGAACGTCTCGCCCTTGTCCAGCTTCCCCTTGGGGATCGACCAGTCGTCATAGCGGGGGCGGTGGACGAGCAGCACCTGTATCCCCTCACCCTTCTCCCGCCAGGCGAGAGCGCCGGCGGCGAGCACGGGTGGTGGCTTCCCGGGGGCGACGAGCATCGATCAGCCCCTCTCTGCCGCGCGCATCTGGACGTCGCGGCCCGAGACGGTGAAGCCCCAGTTCTCGTAGAGCCGCAGCGCCGGGGTGTTGTCGGCCTCGACGTAGAGCTCCACGCCCGGGACCCCGCCCTGCTGCAGGCGCGCCAGCGCGGTGGCCATGAGCAGACCCGCCACTCCGTGCCCCTGCACCGAGGGGTCGGTGGCGACCACATAGATCTCGGCGTCCTTTGTGCGATCACCGGGGTGCTCGCGCTTGATCCACACGAATCCGACCAGTTCGTCATCGCGCAGCGCGACCAGCATGTCCTCGGCGTCGAACCACGGCTGTGTCAGCCGCTGATCGAGGTCCGCGCGGGTGAGCGCCCCCTGCTCGGGATGGTCGGCGAAGGCGCGGGCGTTCACCGTCACCCAGCGCTCGGCATCTCGTCCTGCCTCGAAGCTCGCCAGCCGCAGCCCCTCGAGGCTCGAGGCGGGGATCGCGGGCAGCGGGTGCGTCGCAGCGAGGTCGCGGTGCAGGGTGAGTAGGCGGCGGGTCTCCTGCAGACCGGCGGCGGCGAGGAAGGCGAGGGATCCCTCGAGCGCGCCATGCGCCCAGACCCCTGCATCGGGGTGCAGGTCGAGCGCCTCGCGCAGCACCGTGCTGCCATGACCGCGACGGCGGTGCGCGGGATGGACCATTCCTTGGACGGTGCCGTCGGCCAGCACGCTGGCATAGGCGAGCAGCGCGGCGTCGGCCTCGCCCCCACCCGTCCCCTCGAGCAGCAGATGCTGGGCACTGCCGCCGTCGAGCGCGAGCAGGGCCGCTTCATCGAGGGCGGCAACGCCATCGTGCCGCGTGGCCGTCTCGAGCAGGTCGCGGACGGCGTCCCGCTGCGTCGCCGACACGGCGGCCGTGATGATCATGGGGTCCTTCCGGGGACTCTGCGGCAGTGCTGACCTCCTGCGGCCGACGGCCGGATGAGGTGCACGAGTATGCCGTCACCTGCGGGCACTCGTAGACTGCCACTGTAGCGCCCGAGGCGGACCCCTCGTCGGCGTGACCTGAGACCGGAATCGACTGCCTGGGAGGACCTGTGACCGCTCCCGAGCGCGCTCCCCTCGGGGCCGCACTCGCGCTGCTGCTGAGCGTGGTCTCGCTCACCGGGGCGATCTCCCCGGCGCTGATGGCGGCCACCGTGGCGCTGCTCTCCCTGCTGATCGGGCTGGCCTGGCCGACGCTGCTCGAGCTGCCCTCCCCCGGCGGCACCCGGATCGTGGTCGCCGGGACCGGGATCCTCGGCGCACTGATCACGGTGCTCGCTCCGGAACGGTTCACGCCGATCTCCGGGGTCGTGATGATGTGCGCGGCAGGGGTGCTCGCCTCCTTCGTGCACCAGATGCTGCGCGCCGAGCGGCGCGAACTCACCGAATCGCTCACCGGAACCGTCGCCGGAGTGTTCGTGGTGGGGATCGCCGCCTGCTGGGTGATCGCCCAGACCGGGGCGGACGCCGCGGGTGCGGGCATGCTGGTGACCGCGATCTCCGCCGGCCTCGCCGGCACGCTGCTGCTGAACTCGACCCCGCTGCCCACGATCCTGCGGTTCCTGCTGTCCGCGCTCGTGGGGACCGCGGTGACCGCGGTGCTCGCGGTGACCCTGGCCGGGGTCGCGCCACTGCTCGCGGCGGGCGCGGGACTGGTCACCGCGATCGGGGCGAGCTGCGCTCACCTGCTGGTGGGCTCCTCACTGGTCGCGAAGGAACCGGTCCCCTCGCTCGCAGTCGCGGCGGTGCCGGTGGCGACCGTCGGGGTCGTCGCGCACCTGATGGTGCTGCTGCTCGTCTGAACTGTGCACGCCCGGCCGTGATGCCACTGCTCACGCCCGCGTGTGATGCCGGTTCCCGCCCCGCCATGATGCCGCGCGCAGCCGCCTCCTCACGGCCTCCAGGGCGATAGACTGTGGGGCATGTCCGCGCTCTCGCTTCTCTTCATCGCCCTCGTCGTCCTGGTGGGCGTCGGCACGCTCGCCTTCGCCGTCCTGGTGCTCACACGACTGTTCAACCGCTGAGCGACCTGCGGCACCGATGCCCATCACGCTTGACACCTCACTTCCTGAGTCGCTGTACCCCCTGGCCTGGCTGATCGGCAGCTGGGAGGGCAGCGGCGCACTCCAGCTGCCTGATCAGGACGTCCCCGACGCCCGCATCGAGCAGCAGCTGGAGTGCACGGCTGCCGAGGACGGCACCCTGCGGTGGCGCTCACTGATCCACCGCGTCGACCTGCCCGCACCCTTGCCGCCCACCAGCGTCTTCGCCCGCGACGAGGCGGAGGGGGACGCCACGCCGGCGAGGCAGGGCTCCGGGGAGCGCACCCTCCTGCACCGGGAGGAGGGAAGCTGGACCGTCGGCGATCTGCTGCCCGGCCAGGACCGTGCCGTGTCCGAGGCCGCGAAGCCCGGCACCCCTGCGAGCTTCCTGTCCTATCGGCTCGACGCCCATCTCACGCGCCGCGGCGAGAGCCCGGAGCTGTGGGTCGGAGAGGTCCGCGGCCCCCGAGTCCAGCTGGCACTCGACAGCACCGACGGCGAGGTCTCCGAGACCCGCATGTTCGGGTACGTGCGCGGTCGTCTGATGTGGCTGTGGGAGCGTCGCCTCCCGGTGCCTGACGGCCCCCCCGGCGAAACCTCGTTGGCCCCCTATCTGTCTCTGGAGCTGCACCGTGTCTGATCCCGCCCATGTCGTCCGTCCCCTGCTGAGCACCCGCGCGGTCCTCGGGGAGGGACCCGATGCGGGAGTGCCCGCCCACTACGGGGCCCCTCTGCGCGAGCAGCGGCATCTGCTGGACGGCACCGCGGTGGTCGACCTCGGCCACTTCGAGCTGCTCGAGGTCCGGGGCGCGGACGCCCGCAGCTGGATGACCACGATCACCACCCAGGTCCTCGCCGGCACTCCCGTCGGCTCCTCCTCCTCGCTCGCGGTGCTCTCCCCGCAGGGCCGCGTCGAGCACATGGCCTCGGCCGTGGTGCTCGAGGACGATGCGCTGCTGCTGGTGCTCGATCCCGGCGCCCGGGCAGGGCTCCGCCACTACCTCGAGATGATGCGCTTCGCGGCCCGGGTCGAGCTGACCGACCGTGACGATCTGCGTGTCCTCGGCGCCCTCTCCCCCGCCCCTGAGGTGCTGCCTCAGCTGGGCCTGCCCGCACCTTTCGCCGTCTGGTCCGAGCCCTGGCCGCAGGTCGCCCCGGGCGGCGTGGCCTACGGCCCCGATCCGGAGGACCCGGTGGGCGCCGTCCTCACCGTCTTCGAAGCTGCCGCGATCGAGCAGCTGCCCTGGCAGAGCTCGCACCTGGCCGGGATGAGCTCCTGGGAGGCGCTGCGGATCGCTGATCACCGCGCCCGCGGAGCCCGCGAGGTGGACGAGCGCTCCATCCCCCACGAGCTCGACCTGCTGCGCACCACCGTGCACACCACCAAGGGCTGCTACCGCGGCCAGGAGACGGTGGCGAAGGTGCTGAACCTCGGCCAGCCACCTCGACGGCTGGTCATGCTCCACCTCGACGGCTCCCAGGATCTGCCCGCCGCGCCGGGCGGCGAGATCCGGCTCGGCGGCTCGGAGGGGAAGGTCGTCGGGACCGTCACCTCTGCCGCCCTGCATGCCGATCTGGGCCCGATCGCCCTGGCAGTGGTGCGCCGCGCCGTCCCGCTGGATGCGGGGCTTTCGGTCCAGGTCCCCCTGGGGGACGCCGACGGGGAGACCTCATCGGTGTGGATAGACGCCACCCAGGAGCCGATCGTGCTGCCCCGTGAGCATGGCGGCCGCCCCGCCACCGCCAAGCTCTGAGGGACAGTCCTCCACGACCCGCTTCACGGCCCTCCTCACGGCTCTCTTCACGGCTCTCTCCATGACGCCCTCCACGACGCCCTCACGGTTCCGGCACCGCCCTCCTACGCCACTGCCCGGTGCAGAGGCCGCTCAACTGGAACAATGGGGTGCATGAGAGCTGAGGGTGACGAGCAGGACTGGAGCCGGCACCGCCGCGAGGCGTTCGAGGTCAAGGAGCAGGCGATGCGTGCCGCCCGCCTGCAAGAGCACGAGCAGGCCACTGCGATGATCCGCGAGGCCGTCGACCGTTTCCATGCCGCCGGCATCTCGCCCGTCGCGCTGCGCGCCCGGCCCTACCAGGGCGGCGGCACACTCCGCACCGGCCTCGAGGGCTGGTACCTCAAGAAGGACCGCAGCCTCGCGATCGACGCCGAGGGTCACTACTTCGTGATGCGGGTCGACGGCGGTCTGCGGGCCCGACTGCGCGGCGCCGCCCCGGCACCGACCTATGCCCCGCTGGTCGTGGGGCGGGGCGGGCGCGACGGGGACTGCTTCCGCCTCGAGGAGCTGCTGGAGATGCGGCTGCAGGACCCGGTGCCCGCATGACCCCGCGCACCCCTGGCAGCAGCGCCCCCGCTGGCTCCAGCTCCCGGACGATGGGCGCGCTCCTCGAGCAAGCTCGCCACACCGTGCGCCAGTGGTTCCTCAAGGGCGTCTCCCGCGGCCACCGAGACCTGCTGACTGTGGGCCGAGCCGCGATCGCCGCGGCCCTCGCCTACCTGGTCAGCGGGTTCCTCTGGAACCACGAGCACCCCTTCTTCTCCTCGATCGTCGCGTTCATCATCATCGGCTTCGGCATCGAGAAGAAGATGCGCAAGATCGTGGAGATGTCCTGCGGCGTGATGCTCGGCGTGCTGCTGGGCGAGCTGGCGCGCGGGCTGCTCGGCTCCGGGACCTGGCAGATCCTGGTGGTGGTCTTCGGCGCCGGGATGCTGGCGCGCTTCATCGACTCCAGCAACCTCTTCGGGTTCCAGGTCGCGATCCAATCACTGCTGGTGATGATCATGCCCGTCACCCCCACCATGACCCCGGGCGGGCGGGCGCTGGACGCCGTCACCGGTGTCGTGGTCGCGATCATCATCCATCTGCTGCTCTCGGGCGATCCCCGCCGGCTCCAGTCCCGGGCGGCAGCCTCCTTCTATCGGGAGCTCGAGGACACGCTGGTGAGCCTGGCGCTCTCCGCGCGCAGCGGCGACCGCGGCGTGGCGCAGGCGGCGCTGAAGAAGCTCCGCGAGGTCTCCCAGAAGTACACCGACGAATGGTCCCTCGCCAATGACGTGGCCAACGAGATGGCGACCTTCTCCCCCTCCGGACTGCGTCACGCTGACGATGTGAACCGGTTGCAGCACCTGCTGGTGGGCTCCGATCGGGCCATGCGTAACATGCGTGTGATCGCCCGTCGCGAGGTGGAGTTCCTCGAGGCGGTGCGCGGGGACGCCCATTCCCGGCTGGCCGATGCGCTGCTGGCCGCACGCGATGCGGTGCTCGAGCTCAGCAACGCCGTCTCGCACGAGGATGTCGACTTCACCGAAGCTCGGCGCAAGCTGCGCCTGTTCTGCTCCTACCTCTCCCCCGAGATGCTGCTGCGCAATGACGAGGGGATGCGCCCGGGTCGGGCCGGGCACTTCGAGGGTGTGACTCTGACGATCCAGCTGCGCTCCCTCGCGATCGATCTGCTGCAGGCCACCGGACTCAGCGCCGCGGAGGCCAAGCAGTTCCTGCCGAGCCTGGTGGTCGCCGCGGACGGCGATGCGATCGGCCCCCGCCCGATGACGATGGAGATGCGCGCCCTCGAGCCGCCAGCCACCACCGAGGCGCTCGAGCTGCTGATCACCGATCGCTCGGATCCCGACCGGCGACGCTGAGCATCTCCCGGGTCCGGGCGGCGCGTGCGGGGCCCTGCGCCACGCCGCCTGCTCGGGACCTCGGCCGGTTCGCTCCTGGCGTGTACCCGCCGGGGTCCGGGAACTGCCCAGCCATCACCCGTATCCTGACGCGATGATCGCGCTCATCCAGATGTGGATCTTCCTCGTGCTCGCCGTGGCCCTGCTGGCGGTCGAGCTCTGGGCACTCGTCAACGCCCTGCGCTTCCGTCCCGACGCTTATGTGGCCGCGGGCAAGCGCACCAAGGTGTTCTGGTGCGTGCTGACCGGCGTCTCCGTGGTGCTGGGCTTCCTGTCGCTCCCGTATCCGGTGGGCCGTGGCAGCTCGATGCTGTTCATGATCGCCGGTGTGGTCATCGCCGGAGTCTTCCTGGCCGATGTGCTGCCCTCCCTGAAGCGGGTCATGGGCCGCGCCCAGGGCAACCGCTGGTGACCAGCTGCTGAGCAGCTGAGTACCCGCACGCTCATCCGCACTGGCGCGCCGGACTGCCGGGCGTGGACGACACTGGGCGCAGACGACGAAAACCCCGGAGCCGAAGCTCCGGGGTCCCGTGGAGTGCTGAGTCGATCAGGCTGGATCCATCGCCTGATCTCCTACCGCTCGCGCGCTCGCAGTACGTCGATCAGGCCAGATCTATCGCCTGATCAGGCCTGGTGCGTGCCGGCGGAGCGGAGGTTCTCTGCCGCCTCGACCAGGCGTGCGGCCAGCCCGGCCTCTGCCTTCTTGCCCCATGCGCGGGGGTCGTAGGCCTTCTTGCTGCCGACCTCGCCGTCGATCTTCAGGACGCCGTCGTAGTTCTCGAACATGTGCGAGACCACGGGGCGGGTGAAGGCGTACTGGGTGTCGGTGTCGATGTTCATCTTGATGACACCGTTGTCGACCGCGGTGCGGATCTCCTCGAGGGAGGAGCCGGAGCCACCGTGCATGACGAGGTCGAACGGCATCTCCTTGCCGTACTTCTCGCCGACGGCCTTCTGGATGTCCAGGAGGATCGACGGGGTGAGCTTGACGTTGCCCGGCTTGTACACGCCGTGCACGTTGCCGAAGGTGAGGGCGGTCAGGTAGCGGCCGCGCTCGCCCAGGCCGAGCTTGGCGGCGGTCTTCATGCCGTCCTCGGGGGTGGAGAAGAGCTTGTCGTTGGAGACATCGGCGACCACGCCGTCCTCCTCGCCGCCGACGACGCCGACCTCGATCTCGAGGATCTTCTTGGCCTCGACGGACTTCTCGAGCAGACGCTCGGCGATCTCGAGGTTCTCGTCGACCGGCACAGCGGAGCCGTCCCACATGTGCGACTGGAAGAGCGGGTTCAGGCCCTTCTTCACTCGGTTCTCGAGGTCCCACTCGATCAGGGGCTCAACCCAGGTGGGCAGAACCTCCTTGGCGCAGTGGTCGGTGTGCAGCGCGACGTTGATCGGGTAGTTCTTGGCGACTGCGTGCACGAACTCGGCGAGCGCGATCGAGCCGGCGACGCGGTCCTTGACGGTGGAGCCGGAGAGGTACTCCGCGCCGCCGAAGGACACCTGGATGATGCCGTCGGTGTTCGCCTCGGTGAAGCCCTGCAGGGCTGCGATCGCGGTCTGCGAGCTGGAGACGTTGACTGCGGGGTAGGCGAACTTGCCTGCCTTCGCGCGATCGATCATCTCTGCGTACTGATCCGGGGTTGCGACTGCCATGAGGCACTCTCCTTCGCTGACGGGATGGGAGACGACCGGCGGGGCGGGCCCGCGCAGGGTCGTCCTATCGACCTCATTGTTCCACAGCGACCGGGACGCTTCCTGTCCGCAGGTCCCCGTGGACAGATCCCCAGGTGTGCACCGCCGCGCACCGTCAGAACGGGCGGAGCTCAAGGAAGATCACAGCGCGCTGACCCGCACGGGACTGCGAGGTCTCAGCATGTGCAGCAGCCTCCTCGAGATGGACGAGCTCCAGCTCTCCAACCCCCTCAATGCGCAGTCTCTGCCCGACATCGAGGCCGATCACACCGGGCGAGGAGATGCTCAGCTCCCGACGGGCGAGGACCTCGAGCCGCACCTGGCTACGGTGCAGTGGCTGTCCGTACGATGGGGAGAACTCCCCTGACCGTGCTCTGCGAAGGAGCCCTCTGCATGAGACGAGCACGAGCCTGGATGGTGCTGATCGTCGTGGCGATGGGAGCCACCACCGCCTGCGCGTCCGGAGCTGTCGAACCTGGCATCCCGGCGGACACCTCGGGTCCGCTCACCCTCCCGCAGGCCGAACAGCTGATCGAAGAGCCGCTCGGCGCTCTCGCCGAATCCGTCTCGGAGAGCACCGACGAATATGCGTCGTTCTCCGCGGATATCCCTGCCGAGGTGCAGGAAGTGAACGGGAACTGCCTGTATGTCTCGACCGTCTATCACAGCACGCAGCAGGTCGACAGCAAGGGGTGGGGCGCTCTGGCCGATGCGGTGCGTCCGCAGATGACAGCGTGGGAGATGGACACCAGTGCGCTCGACCGTGAGGAGCGTGCCATCGGCGCTGGACTGCGCGGACAGAATCCGCACAACCAGGCGGAACTGACCGTGCGGGCCTGGAATGACCACCTGGACGAGGAGCTGGACGGTCCCACGATGGGGCTGGAGATGACTGTGCAGGTCCCGCTCATGGACTCGGAGTGCAGCTGACCCGGCTCAGCGTGCGGATGATGCGGCCCGGAGTACGGCTGGCCAGGCTGGCCGGCACGGTCGGGATCAGCGCAGGGGCCCGGAGGGGAGCTCGGCGTGCTGCAGGACCCAGCTGTGCATCGCGATCGCAGCGGCGGCGGCGACGTTGATGGAGCGAGTAGAGCCGAACTGGCTGATGCCGACCACGAGCTGTGCTGCTTCGAGGATCTCGGCGCTCACGCCGGGCCCTTCCTGACCGACCACCAGCACCGCGTTGTGGGGCAGCGGGGTGCGCTCGATCGGCAGCGCTCCCTCGACCAGGTCGATCGCCACGAGCGGGCGTCCCTCGGCGCGAGCCCAGTCGATGAGGTGCTGCGCGTCGGGGTGGTGGATCTCGTGCTGGTAGCGGTCGGTGACCATCGCGCCGCGTCGGTTCCAGCGGCGCCTGCCGACGACGTGGAAGGCGCCGACGGCGAAGGCGTTGGCAGTGCGCACCACAGACCCGATGTTCGCGTCGTGCTCGAGGTTCTCGATCGCGACGTGCAGCTCGTGGCGATGGGTGTCGAGCTCGGCGATGATCGCCTCGCGACGCCAGTAGCGGAAGCGGTCCTCGACGTTGCGGCGGTCCCCGTGCTCGAGCAGCTCCGGGTCGAAGCGCGCGTCCTCCGGCCAGGGGTGAGGATGCGGTCCGACTCCGACTTCTCGCGATACGGGCGGGTGGGACATGACCTCCGCGCCGGCTCTTTCCACCGCGCCGGGGCCGTCAGGCACATCGTGGCCGCCGGGCACGTCGCGGGCGTCAGGTACTTCGGTGCGGGTCACCGGCCGTCGGTCCGCTCGTGCCCGGCCGTCTGTGCGTCCCCCTGTGAGTCGCCGTGCGGGCCCTTCTGCGAGTCCTCCTGGGAAGGCTCCTGCGCATCCTCCTGGAGGTACTTCTCATCGGGGTCCGGAAGTCCCAGCTCGCGACGCTTCTTCTCCCGCAGGATCAGCCTGACCACGAACCACAGGATCACCAGCGCGACGACCGCGTAGGCGACCTTGGAGAAGATGTCGGTGTACGGCTCGATCACGGTCCAGTTGCTGCCCATGAAGTAGCCGATGGTCAGGAAGATCGTGTTCCAGATCGCGCTGCCGGCGGCCGTGAGCAACGTGAAGATGGCGATCGGCATCGCGTACAGGCCCGCCGGGATGGAGATCAGGGAACGGACCCCGGGAACGAAGCGACCGAAGAAGATCGCCTTGTGGCCGTGCTTGTCCATGAACGCGACGGACTTGTCGTAATCCTCGACGTGCACCAGTGGCAGCCAGATGACGATCTTCCGCAGACGTTCCGGTCCCAGGAGTCGCCCGAGGCCGTAGAGCACCCAGGCCCCGACCACGGAACCGGCCACAGACGCCAGCAGCATCATCCAGTAGGAGTTCTCCGGTCTTGCGGAGGCCACGCCGGCCAGCGGGAGGATCACCTCGGAGGGGATCGGGGGGAACAGGTTCTCGGCAAAGATCAGCAGGAAGACACCGAAAGCGCCGAGGCTGTTCATGGTCTCGACCGCCCAGTCGACGATGTTCATGCAGGTCTCCTCGCGATGGGGGTGCTGATGGGCGGATCTGCCCGGCGGCGTTCAGAGCACGGGACATCCGCGTTCAATGCTATGCGGTGGCGGGTGCTGCCC
This sequence comes from Brachybacterium sp. AOP29-B2-41, assembly GCF_052378395.1. NCBI lineage: Bacteria > Bacillati > Actinomycetota > Actinomycetes > Micrococcales > Dermabacteraceae > Brachybacterium > Brachybacterium sp. AOP29-B2-41. Next base: position 179,215 of record NZ_JBQSXR010000002.1, on the reverse strand, counting down.
GAGTGACCAGCTGGTCACGTCCCCAGGACCTTCACTGTCGCTGTTCCACCTGCTCACACCGCACGTTCAGGTCTACTCTGTGCGCATGACCTTCAACCCGAATGCGGAGATCCGCTCCGACAACGTCTCCGCATCTGGCGGCGGAGGCGGATTTCGGCCCCGTGGCGGTGGCGGGCGCGGTGGCCGCGGCCTGAAGCTCGGCGGCGGTGGAGGCTGCCTGTTGCTGGTGATCGTGATCATCTACGCGCTGATGGGCGGCAATCCGCTGGATCTGCTGGGTGGCTCCTCCTCCCCGCAGGGCCAGGGGCAGGGCCCGGTCGCCGAGGGCGGTTCGCTCGATCACTGCCTCACCGGCGCCGACGCGAACGAGCAGGATGACTGCCTGGTGCAGGCGACGATCGAGTCCGGCGACTCGCTGTGGTCGCAGCTCGGACCGGAGTCCGGCATCCAGTTCGTCGAGCCCCAGGGTCTGGTGTTCACCGATTCGGTCCAGACGGGCTGCGGCGCTGCCACAGCGGATGTTGGCCCCTTCTACTGCCCGGCCGATTCCACGATCTACGTCGACACCACCTTCTTCGATTCCCTGTCGAGCCAGTACGGCGCCGACGGTGGGCAGCTGGCGAAGATGTACGTGGTGGCCCATGAGTACGGCCATCACGTCCAGTACCTCTCCGGATCGATGCAGGACGCGGACCGTTCAGAGACCGGGCCGCAGTCCGACGCCGTCCGGCTCGAGCTGCAGGCCGACTGCTACGCCGGGGTATGGGCGCACCACGCCGCCAATACCGTGGACGACGACGGGAACGCGATGCTGTCCCCGCTCACCGACGAGGACATCGCCTCGGCGCTCTCCGCAGCCAGCGCCGTGGGTGATGACCACATCCAGGGCGAGGTGGCCGGTGGCCAGGTGCGACCGGAGTCCTGGACCCATGGCTCCTCCGAGCAGCGCCAGGCCTGGTTCACCACCGGTTATGAGCAGGGCACGGTGCAGTCCTGCGACACCTTCGCAGTGGACTCCGTCTGATCGACGTACTGCGAGGCACGAGCGGTAGGAGATCAGACAGCAGGGCTCGTCTGATCGACGTACTGCGAGGCACGAGCGGCAGGAGCCGACTGGCTGAGTTGCCTCAGATCTCCAGCTCGGAGATGTCGTACGCGGCGAGGTAGCGGTAGCCGGCGGCTTCGACGGCCTCGCGGGAGGCGTCGGAGCGGTGCACGATCACGGCGACGGCGGCGATCTCTGCTCCGGCCTCGGTGAGCGCCTCGCAGGCGGTCAGCACGCTGCCGCCGGTGGTGGAGGTGTCCTCGACCGCGACCACGCGCCGGCCGGTGACGTCCGGTCCCTCGATGCGTCGCTGCAGGCCGTGCGCCTTGTTGGCCTTGCGCACCACGAAGGCGTCCAGCGGGTCGAGCGCCTGATCAGCGGCGGAGGCGTGCAGCATCGAGGTCGCCACCGGATCGGCGCCCAGCGTCAGACCGCCCACGGCCTGGACCCCGGGGAGCAGCCCTTCGCGGCGCAGCAGGTCGAGCATCACGCGTCCCACCAGTGGGGAGGCCTCGTGGTGAAGGGTGATGCGGCGCAGATCGACGTAGTGATCGGCCTCCGCGCCCGAGGAGAGGATCACGTGACCGCGCACCACGGCGAGGTCGCGGATCAGGACTCGCAGGCGCTCGCGGGCGGGCGCTATCGAGGCGGGCTGGGCGGAATCGGTGCTGGTGCCGGACATACGGCCAGAGTAATCGACCGAGCCTCGGCGGCGCCCGACGGCCCACGGGGCCGCCCCGGCTGCGGGGCGACAGATGCCGGACCTGCGGACCTGCAGTCCGCGAGGGTGGCGGCGGCCGGATCCCCAGAGGAGACGAGGACTACGCCTCGTCCTCGCGCTGCCAGGGGGCATGGAGGTTCCGTCGTGACGCTCTTCGACGGGAGCGATGCACGGAGCGGGACTGCATCCGGCGGTACCAGTCCGGAGAGGTGAAGGCACGGATCAGCGGCCGCGGTGCGATCCTGGAGAACTCGCTGGCAGTGCGGTACTTCACCGACGGAATCGACAGCACGTTGCCCTTGGCGGTGTCCTTGAGAGCCTGCTCGACCACATACGGCGCCTTCAACCAGGTGATCCGCGGCAGCCCGTCCATGCTCATCGAGGCGCGTTCATGGAACTCGGTCTGCACGAACCCTGGCAGCAGCGCGGTCGCCGTCACGCCGGTGCCCTTGAGCTCCATCGCGAGCGATTCGGTGAACACCGTGACCCAGCTCTTGGACGCGGCATAGGGGCCGGCCGTGGTGTAGCCGGCCAGGGAGCTGACGTTGAGGATGGCGCCTTTGCGACGCTGGACCATGGTGCGGGCCGCGGCATGGGAGAGGACCAGCACGGCCTTCATCAGGGTGTCCATCTGCTTCTCGTGGTCATCGACGCCGACCTCGAGGAACCCGCCGCGCAGCCCGTAACCAGCGTTGTTGACCAGCAGGTCCACTCGATCGACGGGGTCGGTGAGGCGGATCGCGACGCGTTCGAGCTGCTCACGGTCCGAGAGGTCGGCGGGCAACACGTCGACCTCGACCTTGTGGACGTCGCGGATCTGCTCGGCGACGGCGCCGAGCCGGTCCTGGTCACGCGAGACCAGCACGAGGTCATGCCCAGTCCCGGCCAGCTGCCAGGCGAATTCGAGTCCCAACCCGGAAGTGGATCCGGTGACGAGTGCGCGCGCCATGGCTTGAGTTTACGACTGTCCGGGCGGGACTGCGGACGACTTCGGTCCCCCGTAGGATCGGTCGCATGCGCATCGCCACCTGGAACATCAATTCGCTGCGGGCCCGGATGGATCGGGTGCTCGCCTTCCTCGAGCGGCACGACGTCGACGTGCTCGCCCTGCAGGAGATCAAGGCCAAGCCCGAGCAGTTGGACCTGACCGCGCTGGAGGAGGCGGGGTACGAGGTTGCCGCACACGGCCTGAACCAGTGGAACGGGGTGGCGCTGATCTCCCGCGTCGGCCTCACCGATGTGCGCACCGCGCTGCCTGCCGTACCCAGCTTCCCGGAGGATGAGACCGGCGTGATCGAGGCGCGTGCGCTGGGCGGCGTGGTCGGTGACGGACTGCGGATCTGGTCGCTATATGTGCCCAACGGTCGAGAGCTCGACCACCCGCACTACGCCTACAAGCTGCGCTGGCTCGAGGCGCTGCGCGCCGAGGGCGCCCGGGAGCTCGCCGAGGATCCTTCGGCCCGCGCCGTGCTGGTGGGCGACTTCAACGTCGCGCCGTTCGACGAGGACGTGTGGGACATGAGCTTCTTCGAGGGCAAGACCCACGTGACCGAGCCGGAGCGCACCGCGTTCCAGTCCGTGGTCGACGCCGGCTACGCCGACGTGATGCGCGCCGACCATCCGGGGCCCGGCGTGTACACCTATTGGGATTACCAGGCGCTGCGCTTCCCGAAGAAGGAGGGCATGCGGATCGACTTCGTGCTCGGCTCCCCCGCCGTGCAGTCCGCGGTGACCGGATCCTTCATCGACCGCGAGGAGCGCAAGGGCAAGGGCGCCTCGGATCACGCACCGGTGGTCGTGGATCTGGAGTTCTGAGCCCGACGCCCGGGCGTCGCGATGGCGTTTCGGGTGTGCCGCTCACACAGCGTCCCGTCGCGCAGCTCGCGACGGTGAGTCGCGAAGCCCGCGGAGGTTCTGCGCAGAAGAGAGCAGCAGGGACCAGAAGAGATCTGAGCGCAGCAGAGAAAAAGTTCTGCGCACAAAAGAATGGAGCGGCGTCGCGATCTCTCGCGGCGCCGCTCCGGACGAGCCATGTGCATCGGGATCAGGCGTACACGTGATCTAGCTGCGGTGGCGCTTTCGACGCCTCACAGCCGGTCCGTTGCGGGGACCAGTCGTACGTGGGTTCCGATGCCGGTATTCGTCGTTGTGAAGATCACACTACGCGCCTGCCGCCGGGTGCGCAAGGACCTGGGTCCCGCGGACCGTTCCTCCACAGAACGCAGTTGTCCACCATCTCCGATCGAGCCTGCCCAGCCGGCCGGATTGCGGCCACCATGGCCGCATGACCAGCACAACTGCCCCCTCCACTGCTCCTGAGGCCCTCGTCCCGGGCCTGCCGGATGCCGTGATCCCGACGGAGCCGGACGGCCTTTCGGACACGACCCCGCGGCGTCGCAGCGCACGGTTCCCCGGACTGGAGAAGTCGGCTGCGGCTCCTGGTCCGAGTGCCCGCCCGCGGGTCTGCTGGATAGGTCCGGAAGGGCCGCTGCGCGAGCTGGTCCGAGATCACACGATGGCGGTCGGAGCCGAGCTCTCCGATGTCCTCGAGGGCGGGGCCGCGGCCTGTGTGGTCGCAGATGCGGATGCTCTTGCGCACCGGGCCGGGGTGCTCGGCCGGGAACGAGCGCCGTTGCTGGTGGTGACCTCCCGAAGCGAGGTCCCCGCTGCAGTGTGGCCGCGCGCGCTCGCGGCCGGTGCACGCGCAGTGATCCCGCTGCCCGGCGGCTCCGAGGAGCTGCTCTCGCGTCTGGCCGATCTCGCCCGGCCCCGCAGCGCGTCGCTGCTGCTCGGAGTCGCCGGGGGCTGCGGCGGAGCCGGCGCCTCGAGCTTCGCGGCACGGCTGGCCGCCGCCTTCCGCTCCCGAGGGCCGGTGACTCTGATCGACGCCGATCCGCTGAGCGGCGGCCTCGATCTGCTGGTCGAGGCGCCAACGGCGCCAGGGATCAGCTGGGCTGAGACGGCCGATCTGGGTCCGGACGATGGGGAGGCGCTGCGCGAGGGCCTGCCGATCGTGGACGAGGTGCGTCTGCTGGTCGCCCAGGAAGGATCCGGACCGGATCGCTCCGCGGTCTCCCGGGTGCTGTCCGCTCTGGCCCCGCTGGGAGGGACCGTGGTGGTGGATCTGAGCTCGGAGATGGTCCCGGCCGCCGCAGAGCATCTCGATCACCTGCTGGTGCTCGTCCCGGCCACCGACCATGCGGTGAGTTCGGCGACCCGGAGGATGCGTGCCTGGCAGCTGTCCGAGGGACTCGCCCAGGCCGTGGTGCGCCGCAGCGGGCCCCTCAACAGCCGGGAGGTCTGCGAGGACCTCGCGCTCCCCCTCGCTGCAACATTCCATGACAGCACCCGCGGCGCCGTGCCCCTGCTGGATGTGCGACGCCGGGGCGCCGACCGCGCCGCCCGCATGCTGGTCTCCGCCCTGACCACGAGCGGGCGCTCATGAGCGCCTCGCCGTCGCCCATCCTCGACGAGGACCTCTCACCGATTCTGGACCTGGTGCGAGAAGACCTGGTGCGCTCCCCCGGCCTGGTGGACGTGCCGCGCATCGTCCGGGTGCTCCGCCGCCAAGGACGGGTGCTCGGTGCGGCAGCGACCCTCGAACTCACCTCTCGGCTCCGTGACCACGTAGACGGACTCGGTCCCCTGCAGCCGCTGGTCGCACCCGGGGTGACGGACCTCCTGGTCAATGACGACGGGACGGTGTGGGTCGATGACGCCGCCGGGCTGCACCCCACCTCTGTGCACCTGGAGCCGGGTCAGGCTCGTGATCTCGCGGTGCGGCTCGCGACGGCGGGCGGACGGCGGCTCGATGATGCGTTGCCCTGGGCCGATGCGCATCTGCCGTCCGGCATCCGCTTCCATGCCGTGCTGCCGCCGCTGTCCCCGGGCGGGGCGATCCTCTCCCTGCGCCTGCCCTCCTCCACCCGACTCGATCTCGAGGATCTGGAGCGGTTCGGCGCGATCGACTCCGCCACCCGGGACGTGCTGCGAGCGATCATCGCGGCACGGGTGCCGTTCCTGATCAGCGGCGGCACCGGGACCGGGAAGTCGACCCTGCTGGCCGCGATGCTTCGCGAGGCGTCCCCTGATGAGCGGATCGTGATCGTCGAAGATGTGCTCGAGCTGGCCGTGGACCACCCCCACGTGGTGCATCTGCAGTCCCGTCATGCGAACAGTGAAGGTGCCGGCGCAGTGGACCTCACCGCTCTGGTCCGGCAGAGCCTGCGGATGCGACCGGACCGGGTGGTCCTCGGGGAGTGCCGTGGAGGCGAGGTCCGAGAGCTGCTGCAAGCGCTGAACACCGGGCATGAGGGCGGCTGCGGCACCGTCCATGCGAACACCGCCGCGGATGTCCCCGCTCGGCTCGAGGCGCTGGGTGCGCTCGGCGGGCTCGACCGCGCCGCGCTGGCCGCCCAGGTCGCCAGCGCCCTGGAGGTGGTGGTCCATCTCGCGCGCCGAGACGGGGTGCGGGCGCTCGAGGAGATCGCCCTCCTGCACCGCGGCGACGACGGAATGCTGCGAACCTCGACCGCGCTGCGTATGCAAGACCGCCGCCTGGAAGAGGGGCCGGCCGCGCAGGCTCTCGCCGAGCGGGTCCGCGCCACCCAGCCCATGCCCGCCATCCGAGCGACGACCGTGCCTCAGAACGCCGCCCCGAGACCCCGAGCCGTGCGCCGGAGGTCGGCATGATCATCGCGGCTTTCGCCCTCTCAGTCACCCTGCTCTGGGTGCTCTCCCCTCCGTCGCTCGCCGTTGCCTCGACCCCGTCCCTGCGAACGCCGAGGCGTGCCGCCGCAGGACCGCTCGAGATGGCACGCCTCGTGGAGCAGCTGGCCACGATCATCAGCTCCGGCTCCGGGCCCCGCCAGGCCTGGTCCGCACTGGCGCGCACCCTCCCCGAGGGAGACCTGCAGGACCTCTCCCGCGCTGCAGCTTCCGGCGCCGACCCCCGCCGCGCCGCCGGGGCGCACCTGCAGCGGTCCGAGATGGTCAGCGCCCTCGGCGCGGCCCTCGCGGTCTGCGCACGCACCGGCGCGCCCACGGCCGAGATGCTGCAGAGCCTCGCGGACGCCCTGCGGGACCTCCACGATGCCGCTCAGGCGCGCCGCAGCGCCTTCGCCGGCCCACGTTCCACCGCCCGGATCCTGCTGGTGCTCCCCCTGGCAGGGCTCGGGCTGGGAATGCTGCTGGGCGGGGATCCGCTGAGACTGCTGCTGGTGTCCCCGGCCGGCAATCTGCTGAGCCTGACCGGGCTGGTGCTCACCCTCCTCGGCTGGTGGTGGATGCGTCATCTGATCCGGCAAGCGGACCCTCCCCGAGAGCACCGGGTGGATCCGTCCGTGGGGCTCGAACTGATCGCCGGGGCGCTCGATTCCGGGTTGCCTCTGGCCCGCGCCGTCGCCGCCGTCGGCGAATCACTGGAACCGGGCCCCGACGCGAAGACGCTGAACAGGCTCGCCACCTCGCTCGCCGCCGGTGTCCCCGCTGCCCACGCCACCAGGGTGCTGCCGCCAGCATGGAGCGCGCTCGAGCAGTCCGCGGCTCTGGCCGAGGGCACGGGTGCGGATCTCGCCCGGGTGCTCCGCTCCGCGGCGCGGGACGCCCGTCGCGGCCACGCCCGCGATGCCGAGGTGCTCGCCGCCCAGCTCGCGGTCCGCCTGGTGATGCCCACCGGTCTGACCCTGCTGCCCGCCTTCGTGGCACTCGGCATCATCCCCACGGTGATGTCCCTGCTCGGCGGCACCTTCTCCCTCACCGTCGGCGGAGCGTGAGGCCATGACCACCGGGACCCTCCCGGTGCACCGACTCCTCCCGGAGCCGGTGACGGGCAGCTGCGGCTGCCACCCCCGGGACGGCGAACGCCGTCCCCGACACGAAGGAGGACCTCATGTCCCTCACCAAGGAGCGGCTGCGCCGCACTCTCGACCGCGTGATGCGCGGCGAGGCGGGCGCCTCGACTGCGGAATACGCGATCACGGTGCTCGCCGCCTGCGGATTCGCCGCCGTCCTGGTCGCCCTGCTGGCGTCCGGGGAGGTGCGCGAACTGCTGATGGGGATCATCACCTCAGCCCTGTCCAAGGGGTCATGATGCCGCGGTCCGCCCGGTCGTCCCGTCTGCGGGACGACCGGGGGTCCGCCACCGCGGAGACCGCGATCGTCCTGCCCGTTGTGGTGGTGATGGTGCTCGTGGTGCTGCTGACCGGGGCTGGGCTCGGCACGCAGGTGCGGCTCGAGAGCGCGGCACGCGGTGCCGCCCGGGAGCTGGCCCGCGGGGAGGACTCGGCCGCCGCCACGGCCGTCGCACAGCGGATAGGCGGTGAGGGCACGACGGTCGAGATCGTCGCTGGCGGTGAGTGGGTGCGGGTGGAGGTCAGCCGCACCCTGCAAGCCCCCGCTGGAGCGCTGTCCGGGGCGAGCTGGGAGCTGAACGCCGATGCCGAGGCCCGGCTCGAACCCCATCTGCTCTCGGGGCGAGCACCATGAGCACCGGTGCCGCGTCGGTGCTGGCCTGGACCGGAGCCGCCACCGCGGTGGTCGGGGGCCTCTCACTGCTGGGCACCGGCGTGATCGCCCAGTCCCGCGCCGAGACGGCAGCCGATCTCGCGGCCCTTGCCGGCGCCGACGCCCTCGCCGCCGCCCACGGTCAGCCCTGTGAGGTGGCCGCCGAAGCCGCGGACCGGAATGGGGCGCTGCTGGTCTCCTGCGAGCAGCGTGAGTGGGACGTGCTGGTCACGGTGCAGGTCGAGGCGTCCCCGCTGCCGGTGGCAACCTCCCGCTCCCGAGCCGGGCCGGGCCCGGCAGACCTGCCGTGACGGTGTGATCGGGCTGCTCGTCGGGGCTGGTCGTCGAGGCTCAACGCTGGCCGCGGGCGTCTCCTGTAGGTGCCGGGACCGGCAGGGGTGGCGCGGCGCGCCGTGCAGCCCAGGCTGTCAGCCGTTCGAGCGGACCGCGGCCGAGGAGGGCCGCCCACGCCAGGCACACCAGGATCAGAGCGAGGCTCATCAGCACCCACACCAGGTTGCTGGAGATCCATCCGCCGGGCCCGACCAAGGCGAAGAGCGCGAACACATGGACCGAATAGGCGGTCAATGGCATCGCGCCCAGTGCCGACAGCGGCAGCAGCACCCATCGCAGCGGCCTCGCGAGCAGCAACAGCACTCCGATCACGCACATCGCGAGCCCTCCGGAGCGGAATATCTCCACGGTGGAGCCCGAATGGGGAGAGAGCGAGACCACCGAATCGAGGAGCATCGGCCCCGGCTCCATGTCGATCAGGCTCTGCGGATAGGACGCCCATCCCTCGCCTCCGGGGTCCTCGGACCACGAGGACTCCTCCTCCAGCCAGGTATCCGCGTAGTCGGGCGGTTCGCAGTAGACGGTCGGATCCCCGGGATAGGGCGGGTAGCAGACCAGGCCGGTCAGGTCGATCTCCTCCCCCGGGACCGTGGCCGCGTCACCCTCCCACGACCCCTCGTCCTCCACAGTCCACGAGGAGCCCTCGCCGGAGCTGCCGGAAGCCGTCCCCTCCTCCCAGGAGGAGCTGCCCGTCAGGGCTCCCGGGGCCAGCACGCCGAGCAGCACCGCGAACAGCAGCCCCACACCGGTGCCGAGCACGGCGAGCGCCGCTCCTACCCCCGCCACGACGGCCGCGACCCGGCGCCGCTCCAGAGGCAGCCGCCCCAGCGCCATGCCCACCAGCATCAGCGGAGCCCAGGCGGTGAACCGATAGATGCCGGTCAGCACCAGCAGTGCCCCGCTCCCGTATCCCCCGAGCGAGAGCACCTCGACGGCGGCGACCAGTAACGGTCCCAAAAGCGCGATCGGGAGCGCGAGCAGCAGCAGCCTGCTGGCGCGCAGCCGCAGCACCGGCAGCGCAGCGATGTACATGACCCCGTAGAAGGTGAGTATCACCGCGACCCCTGTGCCGAGCATCTCCAGCACCAGACCGATCACGAAGATCACCGCGCCGCGGCCGAGGAGTGCGAGGCGCAGCCGCGGGAGCTCCTCCACGTCGGGCAGCTGGGTCCGGCCCGTCATCAGCGCGATCGAGACTCCTGCCAGCACTGCGAACAGCAGCGCGGAGTTCCCATGCACCACAGAGAAGTAGCTCAGCGGATCGCCCGGGGAGAACTCCGGGATGTCCCCCACGTGCGCGCCGATCATCCCGAGGATCGCGAGCGCCCGCGCCACGTCCACAGCAGTGATCCGTGGCGGCGAGACCAGGGCTCGCAGCCGCTGCTGCGGGCTGGGACGCTCCTGCGTCACTCCCACGACCGGTCGATCCGCGATCGCACTGCTCATCCGAGGCTCCTCCACCTCTGGCGACGCACGGCCGCTCCCCTCCCCGGTGTCCGGAGAACATCCTGATTGTGGGGCTCCACCGAGAACTCGCAGCGCAGCGCCGCATCACGGTTCGGTCACGGCGTGGGCAGCACGTCGCCGCAGCGCAATCCCTCTTTCGTCACGGCAACCGTCAGACGGTCGTCACCGCACTGATCCGGCGTTCCCCTCCTGCTCTCGCAACAGCTCCAGCAGGCGTACGGCCTGCGGTTTCGACAGGGGTTCATTGCCATTGCCGCACTTCGGAGAGACCACACAGGCGGGGCAGCCCGCCTCGCAGCCGCACTCACCGATCATGTCCGCGGTGGCGCGCACCCAGGCGGCGGCTCCGTCGGCCCCGCGCTCGGCGAAGCCGGCCCCGCCGGGGGCGCCGTCGTAGACGAAGATCGTGGGTGCTTCGGTGTCCTCGTGGAGCGCCGTGGAGAGCCCGCCGATGTCCCAGCGGTCGCAGGTGGCCAGGAGCGGCAGCATCGAGATCGCGGCATGCTCCGCCGCGTGCAGGGCGCCCGGCAGCTCCTCCTCCGGGATCCCGGCGGCGTCGGTCCGCTCCCGGGGGATCACCCACCACACCGCCTTGGTGGTCAGGGTGCGCGGGGGCAGGTCCAGCGGGCGCTGTGCGAGCACGGCCTGAGTGAACACATCACGCACCTGATAGCCGGTGACCTGGTCTGTGACATCCACGGTGCCGAAGCACAGCCGCACCCCGCCCGCCCATTCGACCTCGCGATCGATCTGCCGGATCCGCAGGCTGGAGGCGGACTGCGGATGGGTGGTGTGCAGCGGGTCCTCGCGGTGCACGAAGGCAGCGGCCTGCTCCACGTCGAGACGGTCCACTACATAGCTGCGTCCCTGGTGGAGGTACACCGCGCCGTCGTGGACCTGGGTGTGGGCGCTCGCGGCATCCACGGTGCCCAGCAGCACGCCGCTGGCCTGCTCGACGATCCGCACCGGCTCCCCACCGCTGCCGCGCAGGTCGGTGAGCTGGTGCGCGGATTCGCTCAGCGTCCAGTACCAGCCGGTGGCCCGCGAGCGCAGCACCCCCCGGGCCGCGAGGGTCATCAGCAGGTCCCGCGCCGTCGGCCCGAAGATCTCCTCCTCGCCGTCACGGATCGCGAGCTCAGAAGCGGCGGCGCACAGATGCGGCGTCATCACATATGGGTTCGCGGGATCGAACACGGATGCCTCGACCTCGGCGCCGAAGATCGTCTCCGGGTGGTGGACCACATAGGTGTCCAGCGGGTCCTCCCGCGCGACGAACAGCGCGAGCGCGCCGCCGTCGGCGTCCTGTCGACGCCCTGCCCGGCCGAACTGCTGCCACAGCGAGGCCCGGGTCCCGGGCCAGCCGGCGACCACCACGGCGTCCAGGCCCGCGATGTCGATCCCCAGCTCGAGCGCGTTGGTCGACGCCAGCGCCTTCAGCTCCCCCGATCGCAGCGCGTCCTCGAGCTGGCGTCGCTCGCGCGCCAGATACCCGCCCCGGTAGGCGGCGATCCGGGAGGCACGGTCCGCAAGCCCAGGGGCGGCGGTGCGCTCGGCCTTCTGCGTGAGCAGGCGCTGCGCACCGCTGGAGACCAGTTCGGCGCCGCGCCGAGAGCGGGCGAAGACGAGGGTCTGCACGTCCCGTTCGACGAGGTCGGCGAGGATCGCGCCGGCCTCGCTGGTGGCCGAGCGGCGCAGCGGGTCCTCTCGCCGCTTCCCCGCGGTGCCCTCGCCGGATTCATCGTCGATTTCATCATCGGCGGAGTCGTCGACGTCCTCGGCGTCCTCGGCGTCCTCGGCGTCCTCGGCGTCCTGCCACCGTGCCGGGTCCCCGCGGCCGTCGACCCTGGTCCGGGTGCCCGGCTCCCACAGCCCGATCGTCAGCCCGGCCCGGGGAGAGCCGTCCTCGGTGACCGCCTCGACATCCCGACCGACCAGCCGCGAGGCGGAGAGCTCGGGATTCGCGGTGGTGGCGGAGGCGAGGATGAACGTGGGATCGGCACGGTAATGCGCGGCGATCCGGCGCAGCCTCCGGATCACCATCGCGACATGGCTGCCGAAGACTCCGCGGTAGCTGTGGCACTCGTCGATCACCACATAGCGCAGCGCCCGGAAGAAGTGCGCCCACTGCTCGTGCCCGGGCAGAATCCCGAAGTGCAGCATGTCGGGATTGGTGAGCACCACGGAGCCGTGGCGACGCACCCAGCGGCGCTGCTCGGAAGGGGTGTCGCCGTCGTAGACCGCGATCCGGGCGTCGCGGATCCCGGCACCGTCGGCCATCGCGGTGATGTTCGTGAGCTGATCCGCGGCCAGCGCCTTGGTGGGCGAGAGGTACAGGGCGGTGGCGCGGGGAGCCTCGTAGTCATGCTCGCGAGCCCCGATCGCGGTGAGCACGGGCAGCAGGTAGGCGAGCGACTTGCCCGAGGCCGTGGCCGTGGCGAGCACCACGTCCTGACCGTCGTGCGCGAGTTGCGCGGCCTGCTCCTGGTGCGTCCAGGGAGCGGTGATGCCGCGCACGGCGAGATGCTGCACGAGCCGCGGATCGGTCCACTCCGGGAAGCTGCCGCGGCGTCCCTCCCGCGCAGGTCGGCGCTCGATATGGGTGAGGCAGCTGCGGCGGATCAGCGGCGCGGTGAGATCGGTGAGGAGGTCCTCGGCTGCACCTGCCCGCATCCGCCTGTCCCTCCCCATCTCTCACTTCGCGACCGCGCACAGAATGTGCGGATCTCCCCCGCCTGGTGTCCGGTCGGACCCCAGGTGGCTGATGCACAATCGTAGCCATGCCCACCGACTCACCGACCCCGCCCCCGCGCGTGCTGACCGCGGAGATCGCGGCCCTGCGCACGGACCTCTCGGCCGGCCTGTACACGAGTGCCAGGATCGAGGAGCTGCTGGGGCCGGTCGCCTCCGCCGCGCTGCGGCGCGAGAACCCCGTCCCGGCTCGCCGGATGCTCGAACCGCTGACGGATCCTGCCGCCGTGCTGCTGCGCCTGTTCACCCTCGGCGCCGTGCTGTCCCGGGCGCAGGTGCAGGCCGCGCTGCCCACCCTCGGCGTCCACGGCGCGCTGCGCCTGGGCCTGCTCGGCCCGGCCGGTGATGACCCCGACTCCGCGCTGCAGGCGCTGGTGGACCTCGCCCCGTATTCGGCACGCGATGACGCCGGAGAGATCGACTGGTGGATCGCCTCGGACCATTCGGAGCTCGCCACCGGCGCCCCGCTGGGCCCGGAGCACGTGCTCGGGGTGGGCGGCGCCTCCCTGACCCTGGCGAGGATCACCCCGCGCGAACCCGCCCGCCGGGTGCTCGACCTCGGCTGCGGCGGCGGGATCCAGGCGCTGCACGCCTCCCGCCACGCCGAGCAGGTGGTCGCCACCGATCTGTCCGAGCGGGCGCTGGGCTTCGCCGCCTTCAACGCCGCGCTGAACAGCATCGAGCTCGACCTTCGCCAGGGCTCCCTGCTCGAGCCCGTGCGCGGCGAGACCTTCGACCTGATCCTGTCCAATCCCCCCTTCGTCATCACCCCGCGCGATGTCGTCGCCGAGGACACGACCTGGACCTACCGTGACGGCGGCCGCGCCGGGGACACACTGCTCGCCGAGCTGCTGCGGGAGCTGCCCACCCATCTCGCTGCGGGCGGCAGCGCCGTGATGCTCGGCAACTGGGAGATCCGCGACGGTGAGGACTGGGACACCCATCCCCGGGCGTGGATGCAGGCGGCCGTCGCCGACGGCGTGGACGCCTGGGTGCTGCAGCGCGAGCAGGAGGATCCCGCTCAGTACGCGGAGACCTGGGTCCGTGACGGCGGCATCACCACCCGCGATGAGCGCTGGCCGGCCCTGACCGGGGCATGGCTGGATGACTTCGCGGCCCGGGATGTGGAGGCGATCGGCTTCGGCTACCTGCTGCTGCGCCGCCCGGAGAGCGCCGCCGCGCGACCCGGAGTGCTGCGCACAGAGCTCGTCCCGGGCACCGGCAGCGGCTCCCTGGCCGCCCACCTCGCCGCCTCTCTGAGCGCCCTCGCCGCGCTCGAGGACCACGACGACGAGGCGCTGGCCGCCTCCCGCCCGGTGCGGGCGGAAGACGTGATCGAGCGCCGCCATCTGACCCCCGGGGACTGGGACCCGATGCTGATCGAGCTGGTCCAGGGCGCGGGCTTCGCGCGGGTGGTGCGGGCCGACCAGCTGCTCGCCGCGACCGTCGGCGCACTGGACGGCACCCTGACCCTCGGGCAGGTGCTCGGTGCCGTCTGCGCGCTCACCGACGTCGATGAGGACGAGGCCCGCGCCCGGGCGCTGCCTGCGGTGCGCGAGCTGCTGATCACCCAGATGGTGGCCCTGTGAGCGCCGCCAGCACCGCTGGCCGCCGGGATGCCGCCCGCTCCGGGAGCACCGCCCGCGTCGGCGGTCTCGCCCGCCCGCTGCTCTCGCTGCTGGCCGCCGCTGTATGCACCGCCACGATCGTGGGCCTCGCCCGCGGCGCGGTGGGCACCGCGAGCGGACAGCGCCTGGATCAGCTGATCCTCTCCGGCGCAAAGGCACATGAGGGCCCGCTGTCGCAGTACGCCGAGCTCGCGGTCCAGTCGGTCAGCGTGCCGGTGATCGCGGTGCTGCTCGCGCTGGCGACGGTGCTGGTGCTGGTGCGTCGACGGCTGAGGCTGTTGATCCCGCTGACCGTCCTGGCCATCGGCGCGAACCTCACCACCCAGCTCATCAAGCACGTCCTGGTCACCCGTCAGGCGCTGGGGCCGGGCATCGACATCACCCCCAACTCCTTCCCGTCGGGGCACACCACCCTCGCGGCCACCGCGATGATCGCGGTGGTGCTGGCCGCCGGGCGGGCGCGGGTGGTGCTCGCGCCCCTCGGCGCGCTGTGGACCCTCGCCGCCGGCCTCGGCACGCTGGTGGTCGGCTGGCACCGCCCCAGCGACGTGATCGGGGCGATCGCGGTCGCGGCCGCCTGGACGTTCCTGGTCCTCGCCGCCGACGGGCTCCACACCCGCCGCCTCCGCGCCCGGGCCGCCGCCCATCCCGGCCGTGGCCGCCGCCGCCGCGGCATCGAGGTCTCGAACTCCTCCCGCACCCCGCGTCATGGCGCGGGGACGGTGGTGATGGCGGCGGTGCTCGGTCTGGGAGGCCTCGCTGGCCTCGGGATGGGAGCAGTCGGTCTGCTGTCCCTCCCCCGCCCGCTCGAGCTCCACGACGTCCCCCAGCAGCTGGCCGCGTTCCGCGCGACCGCCGCGCTGATCGGTGGCGGCACCGGCGCCTGGATGGCCCTGGTGCTGGCGCTGCGCACGCCGATCTCACACCGGGGGCGCATCAGCGAGCGTGTACCGTGAGCAATCGCCGAGCGCAGTGGATGCGTCCGGTTCATCCCGGACCACGGCATTCAGCCACGGCGAACGGGCCGCGACGTGACGCGGCGAGGAAGGACATATCAACGTGACTGGCGGACGGCATCTGGTGATCGTGGAGTCCCCTGCGAAGGCTCGCACCATCGCGCGCTATCTCGGGGACGACTACATCGTCCAGGCTTCGGTGGGGCACATCCGCGACATCCCGGTGCCGCGTGACCTGCCCGCCGAGATGAAGAAGGGTCCCTACGGGAAGTTCGGCGTCGATGTGGAGAACGGCTTCGACCCCTATTACATCGTCAGCCCCGACAAGAAGAAGACCGTCGCGGAGCTGAAGAAGGCCCTCAAGGACGCCGACACGCTCTACCTCGCCACGGATGAGGACCGCGAGGGTGAGGCGATCGCCTGGCATCTGCTGGAGACCCTCAAGCCCAAGAAGTCCCTGCCGGTCAAGCGGATGGTGTTCCACGAGATCACCAAGGACGCGATCCGGGCGGCGCTGGACAACACTCGCGAGCTGGACACCGACCTGGTCGATGCGCAGGAGACCCGTCGCATCCTGGACCGGCTGGTGGGCTTCGAGCTCTCGCCGGTGCTGTGGCGGAAGATCAAGCCGTCGCTGTCCGCCGGCCGTGTGCAGTCCGTCGCCACCCGTCTGGTGGTCGAGCGCGAGCGCGAGCGGATGGCCTTCGTCGCCGCCGACTACTGGGATGTGACCGGCACCTTCGGCACCGACACCACCCAGTTCACGGCCAAGATCCAGACGGTCGACGGGGCCCGCATCGCCACCGGCGCCGATTTCGCCGACGACGGCACCCTGAAGCCGCGGGCGAAGAACGCCGCCGTCCTGACCGAGGAGTCCACGCGGACCCTCGTCGAGGTGCTGGCCGATGCTCCCGCCACCGTGGCGGCGCTCGAGTCGAAGCCGTACACGCGGCGTCCGGCCGCCCCGTTCACCACGTCATCGCTGCAGCAGGAGGCCTCGCGCAAGCTCCGCCTCGGTGCCCGTCAGGCGATGCGGGTCGCGCAGTCGCTGTACGAGAACGGCTACATCACCTATATGCGTACCGACTCGGTCACGCTCTCGGGTGAAGCGATCCGTGCGTCCCGGGCCCAGGCCGCCGAGCTCTACGGCTCCCAGTACGTGCCGGACAAGCCGCGCGTCTACCAGAACAAGTCCCAGGCCGCGCAGGAGGCTCACGAGGCGATCCGTCCCGCGGGTGACCACTTCCGCACCCCTGCCGAGGTGGCCGGGCAGCTCGCGGGCGATGAGTTCCGTCTCTACGAGCTGATCTGGAAGCGCACGATCGCCTCCCAGATGGCCGACGCCAAGGGCACCACCTCCACCGTCGAGCTGCAGCTCGAGCAGGGCGGGCGGACCGCGACCTTCCGCGCCGCCGGCACAGTGATCACCTTCCGCGGCTTCCTCGCCGCCTATGAGGAGGGCCGCGACGCCTCCCGCTACGGCAACGACGAGGCCGAGAACTCCGGGGACAAGCGTCTGCCGCAGATGGAGGAGGGGCAGCAGCTCGACACCCGCGACCTCACCCCCGACGGCCACTCCACGACCCCTCCCCCGCGCTACACCGAGGCGTCGCTGGTGCGTGCGCTCGAGGAGCGCGGCATCGGTCGTCCCTCGACGTACGCCTCGACGGTCGCGACCGTCCAGGACCGCGGCTATGTGCTGCGGCGCGGCACCGCTCTGGTGCCCAGCTGGACCGCCTTCGCCGTGGTGCGCCTGCTCGAGGAGCACTTCGGGCCGTTCATTGACTACGACTTCACCGCGCAGATGGAGCAGCAGCTGGACCGTATGGCCCAGGGCGAGCTCGGACGCTCGGAGTACCTGAAGAACTTCTACCTCTCCGACGGGTCGGCCGGACCGCTCGGGCTGAAGTCCATGGTCGACAACCTCGGCGAGATCGACGCCCGCGCGATCAACAGCATCGAGATCGGTGAGGGCATCACCCTGCGCGTGGGGCGCTACGGCGCCTACGTCGAGCAGGCCGCCCGGGACGAGGCCGGCGAGCTGATCGACGGTGCGGATCCGCGCCGTGCGAACGTCTCCGACGAGGTCGCCCCGGACGAGCTGACCGTCGAGGTCGCCAAGGAGATGCTCGAGCGCGCGAAGGACGACGGTCGCGTGCTCGGCACCGACCCCGCGACCGGGAACGAGATCGTCGCCAAGGACGGCCGCTACGGCCCCTATGTCACCGAGATCCTGCCCGATCCCGAGGAGACCGGCGGCAAGAAGGTCCCGAAGTCGAAGCAGCCCAAGCCCCGCACGGGCTCGCTGCTGAAGTCGATGGATCTCTCCACCGTGTCCCTCGAGGACGCGCTGAAGCTGCTGAGCCTGCCGCGCGTGGTCGGGACCACTGAGGACGGCATCGAGATCACCTCCCAGAACGGCCGCTACGGTCCGTACCTGAAGAAGGGGACCGACTCCCGTTCCCTGGAGACCGAGGAGCAGATCTTCTCGGTCACCATGGAGGAGGCGGAGAAGATCTACGCCCAGCCCAAGACTCGGGGCCGGGCCGCTGCGAAGCCCCCGATGAAGGAGCTCGGGGTCGATCCCACCAGCGAGAAGCCGATCGTGATCAAGGACGGGCGCTTCGGTCCGTACATCACCGACGGCACCACGAACGTCTCCCTCCGTGCGACCGAGAAGGTCGAGGAGATCACAGAGACGATCGCGATCGAGAAGCTCGCGGAGAAGCGTGCCAAGGGGCCGGCCAAGAAGCCGGCCGCCAAGCGCGCCCCCGCGAAGAAGAGCACGACCACCAAGAAGGCCACCACCGCGAAGAAGAGCACCACCGCGAAGAAGTGACCGCGCTCGGCCCCTGAGGGCCGCGCGAGCAGAGGGCACGGACCATGACGGTCCGTGCCCTCTGTTCTGTGCGAGCAGGGCTGGTTCCCCCTGTGCGCGCAGGACGGGACCGGGAAGCGCTTATCTCATCACGAGACGGCATCACCACCGCAGCGAACCGTCTCCGATGCTGGTCGCGAGCTCGATCACGCCTACAGTGTGACCATAAGCACCTTGTCGACTCACAAAGGAGTGATCATGGCTCGACGTCCCAGTCGGCGTGCGGTCATGTCCGGAGCCGCGGCCACCGCCGCCCTCGGGATGACCGGATGCCTCCAGAATCCCGACCCTGCCGGTGGCGGTGGCAGCGGTCCGGTCGAGCGGTACACCCCGGGAGACACCCCCGGCTCGGGCACGGTGAGCATCCTCGGCGCCTTCGGCGGCCAGGAGGAGGAGGCGTTCCTCGCCTCGCTCGAGAAGTTCCAGTCCGACTCCGGCATCACCATCGCCTACACCCCGGACACCGACTTCACCAACACCATCCAGCAGCGCGCGGGAGCGGGCGACGCCCCCGATATCGCCCTGTTCCCCCAGCCCGGCGGCATGTTCGATCTGGCCGCGAAGGGGATGATCACCCCGATCGACGTGTTCCTGGACTACGACCAGCTGAACTCGACCCTGATCCCGGGCTTCCTCGACTCTGCCCGGCTGCAGGGCCGCGTCTACGGCGCCCCGATGCGCATGGCGTGCAAGTCGCTGCTGTGGTTCCCGAAGAAGGCCTACGAGGAGGGCGGCTACGGCGACAAGCCCGCCACCATGCAGGAGCTCTACGAGATCACCGAGCAGATCAAGGCCGACGGCATCGCGCCGTGGTCCGACGGCTGGGGCGCCGACCAGGCGACGGGCTGGGTGGGCACGGACTGGATCGAGGAGTTCATGCTCCGCGTCCACGGCCCGGTGGTCTACGACGACTGGGTCAAGCACCGCCTCCCCTTCAACTCCGAGGAGGTCGTGCAGGTCTTCGATCTGGTCGGCGATCTGCTGAAGACCGAGGGCAATGTGCTCGGCGGCACCGACGCCATCATCAACACCCCCTTCTCCGAGGCGCCGCTGCCCCTGTTCGAGGATCCGCCGAAGGCGATGCTCGTGCGCCAGGGCAACTTCGTCACCGGCTTCTTCCCCGAGGACGTCATGGCGAACATGGACGAGGAGGTCGGCGTCTACGCGATGCCCACCTGGGAGGACGGCTTCGACGGCCAGCCGATCCTGGGCGGCGGCGATCTGGCCGCCCTGTTCACCCTTAACGACGACACCGTGAAGGTCATGGAGTTCATGGCCTCGGACGCCTTCGGGGCCGAGTGGGCACAGGCCGGCGGCTGGCTGAGCCCTCACCGCACCTTCGACCTCTCGCAGTACTCCGACGAGATCACCCGGCAGGTCGCCGAGATCGCCTCCGGAGCGGCGGTCTTCCGCTACGACGCCTCGGACCTGATGCCGACGGCCGTCGGCTCGGGCTCCTTCTGGAAGGGCATGGTCGAGTGGCTGCAGGGCGCGAAGACCTCCCAGGAGGTCTGCGACGAGATCGAGAACGGGTGGCCGGAATGACCACCGCGACCGCGACCCGCACGGGGTCGGAGGGACCGACGGAGGCCGAGGACCGGGGACGCGGCGGCGCACGCCCGGTGCGCGTGCTCGTGGGCATCATCGGGATGGCGGTGACCGCCTGGGTCGTCTGCAACGCCTTCCTCGCCTTCGCCTACTACCCGGACTGGTTCGCGAACTCCGGGATCCTCATCGGGCTGCTGGGGCTGATCGTCGGCATCGGCGGTTCGGTGGTGTTCTTCTACTTCCTGAACATCTGCATCGAGGGCTTCCCCACCCGGTTCGCGGCCGGGCTCATCCCCTACGCGTTCCTGCTCCCGGGGTTCAGCCTGATCGCCCTGTTCCTGCTGTACCCGACCGTGCAGACGATCGTGTACTCCTTCGCCAACGACGACTCGACGGCGTGGGTGGGGCTGGCCAACTACGAGGCGATCTTCTCCAGCGGGCACTTCTGGTCCACGCTGCTGAACAACTTCCTGTGGATCCTCATCGTCCCGGTGGTCACGGTCGCCTTCGGCCTGGCCGTCGCGGTGCTCGCGGACAAGCTCTCCCCGGCCGGGGAGAACGCCGCGAAGTCGATGATCTTCCTGCCGATGGCGATCAGCTTCGTGGGAGCGGCGACGATCTGGATCCTGGTCTACGCCTACAACTCGCCCGGCGACGCCCAGACCGGGCTCCTGAACGCCATCGTCACCACCCTCGGCGGGGATCCGCAGCCGTGGTACCAGATCGAGACAGGTCGGCTGAACTCGATCGCGCTGATGGTGATCCTGATCTGGATGCAGACGGGCTTCGCGATGGTGCTGATCAGCTCCGCGATCAAGGGCGTCCCCGAGGACACCGTCGAGGCGGGGCGGATGGACGGCGCCGGTGAGATGCGCATCTTCTGGCAGATCATCTTCCCGCAGGTGCGGCCCACCCTCCTCGCCGTGCTGATCACGGTGCTGATCCTGGTGCTGAAGGTGTTCGATCTGATCTACGTCACCACCAACGGTCTGTACGACTCCGACGTGATCGCGAACCTCTTCTTCCGCAAGCTGTTCACCGATCAGCAGGCCGGGCAGGCCTCGGCCATCGTGGTCGTGCTCCTGATCCTGGTGATCCCGATCCTGATCTACCAGGTCAAGAGCTTCAGGCAGCAGGAGGCGAACCGATGAACGGCACCATGAAGGACGGACGCAAGCGCTCCCCCCTGGCCATGATCGCGATGCCGCTGCTGGCGCTGCTGTGGACGATCCCCACGATCGGTCTGCTGGTGACGAGCCTGCGCACGCGCGAGGCCGCGGCCTCCACCGGCTGGTGGACCTCGCTGTGGGAGGGCGGGTGGACGCTGGACAACTACACGGCCGTGCTCTCGAACTCCTCGACGACCAGCTCGCTGGTCAACTCGGTCGTGGTGGCGGTGCCGGCGACGGTGCTGCCGATCATGTTCGCGGCCTTCGCCGCGTATGCGTTCACGTTCATCCAGTTCCCCGGCAAGGACGTGCTGTTCATCGTCATCGTCGCGCTGATGGTGGTCCCGATCCAGGTCGCCTTCCAGCCGATGCTGGACATGCTCGGCCCGCGAGGGCTCGGGATCAACGGACAGTTCGTGGCGGTGTGGATGCTGCACACCGGCTTCGGCATGCCGCTGGCGGTGTACATCCTGCGCAACTACATGGCCACCCTGCCGGGCTCGGTCGTGGAGAGCGCGAAGATCGACGGAGCCTCGCACTTCCAGACGTTCTGGCGCCTGGTCGCTCCGATGTCCTCCCCCGCGATCGCCGCCTTCGCCACCCTGCAGTTCCTGTGGGTGTGGAACGACCTGCTCATCGCCAAGCTGTTCCTGGGCGGCGGCGAGAACAAGACCATCATCGTGAACCTGCAGCAGATGCTGGGCACCCAGGGTCAGGGCGCCGAGCTCCTGACCGCCGGCGCCTTCGTCTCGATGGTGATCCCGATGCTGGTCTTCTTCGGCCTCCAGCGCTTCCTGGTGCGCGGCATGACAGCAGGCTCCGTGAAGGGGTAGCCCGCAGAACCACGGACGGGGCGGGGCGACCGATGTCGCCCCGCCCCGTCTGTCGTCGTCCGCTGCTCAGCGGATCACCACGGATCCCCGTGCCTCTCTGCGCCTCCCGGTCACTTGACCGATCCGGCGGCGAGACCGCCGATGATGCGGCGCTGGAAGATCAGCACCATGATGATCAGCGGCACCGTCACGATCACGCCGGCGGCCATCTTCGTGCCGTACGGGGTGTCGAATTGCGAGATGCCGGTGAACTTCGAGATCGCGACGTTCGCGGTCTGCATCAGCGGCGCGTTCACCATCGTCAGCGCGATGAGGAACTCGTTCCACGCCGCGATGAAGGTGATGATCGCCGTGGTGAACACCCCGGGCGCGGCCAGCGGCAGGATGACCCTGCGGAACGCCCCGAAGCGGGTGGTCCCATCGATCATCGCCGCCTGCTCGAGCTCGACCGGCAGCTGCCGGAAGAACGCGTTGAGGTTCCACACCGCCAGTGGCAGCGCGAACGAGATCGTCGGCAGGATCATCGCCTGGTAGGTGTTGATCCAGTTGAAAGGGAACCACACGAAACCGCCGCTGAACAGCTTCAACAGCGGGACCACGAGCGTGACGACCGGGAACATCGAGGTCGCCACGATGAGGAACATGACCAGCACCTTGCCGCGGAAATCGAGCCGGGCCAGCGCGTAGGCGCCGAACACGCCCAGCACGAGGACCAGCAGTGTGGTGCTGCCGGCGACGATCAGCGAGTTCAGCAGAGCGCGGGCGAAGTGGTTCGACGGGTCGAAGACCGCGATGAAGTTCTCGACGCTGATCGGGCTCGGGATCAGCTCCGTCGAGCGGCCCTCGCTGGGCCGGCGCAGCGCGGAGACGATCATCCAGTAGAACGGCGCGAGGCAGTACACCAGGATGAACGCGATGCCCAGCGCGATGACGACGGAGCCGAGGATCCGGCCCTTGTGTTTCTTGGGCTTCAGCACCTCGCCCGTGCGGGAGACGACCTCGGTGGTGGTGGCGGTGCTCATGGCATGCTCCCTTCGGAGGTCGTGCGCAGGCGGCGCGGGACTCGCCTCTTCTTCGGCGGACGGTTCTGATCACCGATGACGTCGGCCCCGAGCAGTTTGATGAACAGGAACGCCACCAGGCAGATGTACGCGAACAGCACCATCGAGTACGCGGAGGCGGCACCGAAGTTCGTCTTGGCGGCGGCGTCGGTGGCGAGCATGGAGAGGGTCTGGCCAGAGTCCAGGGTCCCCAGCAGCACGTACGGCAGGTCGAACATGCGCATCGCGTCGAGGAGCCGGAACAGCACCGCTACCACGAGCACCGGGCGCACCAGCGGGAGGGTGATCCTCCAGAAGGTCTGCCAGCGATTCGCGCCGTCGACGGTCGCCGCCTCGTAGACCTGCTTGTCGATGGTCTGCAGCCCGGCAAGGGTGAGCAGACCGATGTACGGGGCCGTCTTCCAGATGTCGGCGATGAGCACCGCGGCCTTGGCCTGCCAGCCCTCGGTGGTCCACAGCACCTGGTAGTCGAGCAGCCGGTTCGCGATGCCGTTCGCATCGAAGATCAGCTGCCACATCAGGGCCGAGACCACCGTGGGGATCGCCCACGGGATCAGGATCGAGGCGCGCACCAGCCCGGTCGCGCGCATCGCCTTGGCCATGATCAGCGCCATCGCGACGCCGAGCACGGTCTCGATGCTCACACCGACGACGGTGAACAGGGTGGTGTTCCAGAACGCGTTCCAGAACCCTGCCCCGGCGCCCGTGCCGGTGACCGCGTCGATGTAGTTGTCCAGTCCGACGAACGTGTCGCCCTTGATGATCAGTCCGGTGGCCGGGTCGATCCCCTGGCCCGACTGCATCAGGGACTGCCAGGCAGACAGCACCAGCGGGAAGCCGACGACGAGCGCGAGCAGGACCAGCGTGGGGAGCAGGAGGAGGTACGCCATCCTGCCGTGGTCGCCGCCGATTCTCTTCCCACGCCTGCCGCCGATCGTCGCGGAGCGAGCGGCGGTGGAAGTCATTGCGCCGTGAGCTCGGTCAGCTTGGTCTGCAGATCCTTCATCGCTGGCTCGGCATCCGTCTCACCGGAGAAGCAGGCGTAGGCCGCCTCCTGGATCGCCTGGGTCACCTCGCCGTACTGGACGACGGCGGGACGGCTGGCCCCGTTGTCGATCGCCTCCTTCAGCTGCGGCAGGAACGGGAACGCCTCGAGCATGTCCGCATCCTCGTAGACGCCGACGTTCGCCGGAGCCTGCGCGGTCGCGAGACCCCATTCCTTCTGCTGGACGGCATCGACCATGAAGGAGATGAAGTCGACGGCGGTGCCCTTGTTCTTCGCGAAGGCGCTCACCCCGAGGTTCAGCCCGCCGAGCGTCGAGCTGCCGGGCCCGTCGAACCCGGGCACCAGGCTGGCGACCATCTTCCCGTTGACCGACGAGGAGCCGTCCTCTGCCTGGCCCAGCGCCCAGACGTACGGCCAGTTCTGCAAGAAGGCGAGGCGGCCGTCCTGGTAGGCCGCGCGGGACTCCTCCTCCTTGTAGGTCAGCGCCTCCTGGGGGATGAAGCCCTTATCGAAACCGTCACGGACGGTCTGGATCCCGGTGAGCGCCTCCGCCGAATCGGCGTGGGGCTTGCCCTCGGCGTCGAAGAGCTCGCCACCCGCCGACGCCACGAGTCCGGCCGCCTGGACGGTCAGCCCCTCGTACTTGGAGTACTGGGAGCCGAAGCCGAGCAGTTCCGGATCCTCCTTCTGGAGCGTCTCGATCGCGGCGTACATCTCTTCGAAGGTCTCGGGAGGGCCGTCGAGCCCTGCCTGCTCGAGCAGGTCGGTGCGGGAGAACAGCAGCTCCGCGTTCGTGATGAAGGGGACCCCGTAGAGCTTGTCGAAGTAGGTGGCGGTCGTCACCGTGGCGGGGATCAGGTCATCGAGCGGGAACTTGTCCTGCGGCAGCTCGACAACCCACTGGTTCGCCGCGAACTCGGCGGTCCAGACCACGTCCAGCCCGAGCACGGTGTACGCATCGGATTTCGCCTGCGCGTTGTTGATCATCTGACGGCGCTGCTCGTCGGAGGACTCGGGCAGCTCGATGAGCGTCACCTCCTCATCCGGGTGCTCCGAGTTCCAGGTCTCCAGGAACTCGGCGAGCTTGCCCGTGGTGTCCTTGCCCTTGGCCAGGGTGATCGGGCCCCGCTCCTCGAAGTCCGCGGCGGGCGCATCGCCACCGCCGCCACCACCATCGGAGGACCCACCGGAACACGCGGCCAGCGCCGCGGCCGCCGTCGTCACGCCGCCGGCGGCGAGGACCGTGCGCCGCGAGGCGAGAGGACGAGAAGTGCTGTTGAGCATGCCGAAACTCCTTTGTTCTGACGCGAGCACCACGTGTGCTCGATGTCACCAGTGTAGGAGCATCCGGGAGGGGTTCAGGTACCGATCGAGCACCGACTGCGCTCCCTCCACAGACCCCATCACCTGTGGATTCGCCGAGAGCGGACCGGGTGCCAGCCCAACCGATAGATTGGACCCATGACCGAGACCGACGCATCCGAAGCGCCTGCGGCAGCACCCTCGCTGACGCTGCCGCCCACCACCGTCCTCGACCCGGCCGCCGCGCCGGGTCTGCGCTGGGGCGTGATCTCTCCGGGCCATATCGCTGACCAGTTCACGGCCACCGCGTACCGTGCCACCGCCTCCCGGGTGGTCTCCGTCGTCTCCCGCTCTTCGCAGCGCGCCGAGGAGTTCGCGCAGAAGCACGGCATCGAGCGAGCCTTCGACTCCGTCGAGGAGATGCTCGCCGCGGGCGGGCTGGATGCCGTCTACGTCGCCTCCCCCCATGCCCAGCACCATGCCCTGACCCGGCCGGTGCTCGAGGCGGGCATCCCCGTGCTCGTGGAGAAGGCCTTCACCCTCAACGTGGGCGAGGCCCGCGATCTGCTGGACCTCGCCCGTGAGCGCGGAGTGTTCGCGATGGAGGCGATGTGGGCTCGCTTCCTGCCGCAGTACGACGTGCTCCGTCAGGTGATCGCTTCCGGTCTGCTCGGCGAGATCATCGAGGTCACCGCGGACCACGGACAGACCTTCCCCGCGGATCCCACGCATCGCATGTTCGCTCCCGAGCTCGGCGGCGGTGCTCTGCTCGATCTCGGTGTCTACCCGGTCTCCTTCGCGCAGATGGTGCTCGGTGATCTCTCCGACCTCGCCGTGCGCGGCCACCTCACCGACACCGCAGTCGACGCCTACATCGCGGTCCTCGCCCAGGGCCAGCAGAGCGGCCGCGCGCGCCTGTCCGCGACGTTGCTGGCCCGCACCCCCACCGAGGCCTTCGTCAGCGGCACCGCGGGAACGGCCCGGCTGTCCGGTCCGTTCTTCGCTCCCGGCACCCTGACAGTGTCCCTCCATGACGGGCGCTCGGCCCAATTCGAACATCCCGGTGCGCGCGGAGACGGCATGGCCTACGAGATCGCCGAGGCGGCCCGTCGGATCACCGCCGGCGAGCTCGAATCCCCGCTGATGAGCTGGGCGGACACCCTCAGCGTGATGTCCACGATGGAC
This sequence comes from Brachybacterium sp. AOP29-B2-41, assembly GCF_052378395.1. Taxonomy (NCBI): domain Bacteria; kingdom Bacillati; phylum Actinomycetota; class Actinomycetes; order Micrococcales; family Dermabacteraceae; genus Brachybacterium; species Brachybacterium sp. AOP29-B2-41. Next base: position 152,810 of record NZ_JBQSXR010000002.1, on the reverse strand, counting down.
GCGATGCGAACGGAGCTGGGAGTGGTCTATCCCGGCGAGGTGACCGCATGAGCCTCCTGGAACCGGTGCGTGGCCTGCGCATCCCTTCACCGCATCCGCCACGGCGCGGAGTGTTCATCTCCTTCGAGGGAGGTGACGGCGCCGGGAAGTCCACCCAGATGCAGATGCTGCGGGACCACCTGGTCACCGAGCGCTCCGTCGCTGAGGACCTCATCCTCACCACCCGGGAGCCGGGCGGCACTCCGCTCGGCGAGAGCATCCGTGAGCTGCTGCTGCACGGCGAGCATGTGGAGCCCCGTGCGGAGGCGCTGCTGTACGCCGCGGACCGTGCACACCACATCTCCACCGTGGTGCGTCCGCATCTGGCGCGCGGTGGGCTGGTGCTCAGCGATCGCTATCTCGACTCCTCGGTCGCGTACCAGGGTGCCGGGCGTGACCTGGATGCCGACGAGATCACCTCGCTGTCGCTCTGGGCGGTCGAGGGTCTGCTCCCCCACCGCACGATCCTGCTGGATGTGTCGACCCAGACCCTCGATGAGCGTCGTGACCCGGCCACCCTGGACCGGCTCGAGGAGGCTGGCCTGGCCTTCCACGAGTCGGTGCGCCAGGAGTTCCTCGACCTCGCCGCCGCGGATCCGACACGCTACGCGGTGATCGATGGGACGCTCCCGCGCGACGAGGTCCATGCACGTGTGCTCACGGCCGTCGCCGAGGTGCTGGGCCTGTTCGATCCCACCTTCGAACCGGCTCCGCCCACCCGGCACCGGGACGAGCAGTGACCGCGACCGGTTTCGGCACTCGCGGTGGGGTGTGGGCCGACGTCGTGGGGCAGGAAGCTGCCGTCGCCCAGTTCCGTCGTGCCGCCTCTCCCGAGGGTTCCCTCGCGCAGGCCTGGCTGGTGACCGGGCCCCCTGGCTCGGGCCGTTCGACCGCCGCCCGCGCCTTCGCAGCCACCCTGCAGTGCGAGCAGGGCAGCGGCTGCGGGCAGTGCCGCGCCTGCCGCACCACCCTCGCCGGTACCCACCCGGACGTCACTGTGGTCGCCACCGACAAGCTCTCGATCGCGAAGGAGGAGGTGCGCGCGCTGGTGATGACCGCCCAGCGATCTCCCGCCACCGGTCGCCATCGGGTGCTGATCGTGGAGGACGCCGACCGGATGACCGCCGGCACCTTCAACGTGCTGCTCAAATCCATCGAGGAGCCGCCGCCGTCGACCGTGTGGATGCTGTGCGCCCCCTCCGCCGAGGACCTCGCGCCCACCATCCGTTCCCGCTGCCGCCTGGTGTCGCTCTCGGTGCCGTCCTCGGCTGTGGTCGCCGAGCTCCTGCGACGCCGTGACGGTGTCGACGAGGCCCTTGCGGTGCGCGCTGCGCGCGCCGCCCAGGGGCACATCGGGCTGGCGCTGCGCTACGCCACCCAGCAGGGCGCGCTGGCGGCCCGCGAGGAGTCCGCGCGCACCCTGCTCTCCCTGCGCGGTGCCGGTCAGGCGGTGCTCGCTGCCCAGACGCTGGTGGACCGCGCCACCGCCGAGGCGAAGGAGCATGCGGACCTGGTCGCCGCGGAGGAGAAGGAGCGCTTCCTGCACTCGGCCGGGATCGAGGATGGCAAGGTGCCACCGTCCCTGCGCTCACAGATGCGTCAGCTCGAAGAAGATGCCAAGCGGCGGCAGACCCGTCTGGTCCGCGATGTGCTGGACCGCTACCTGCTGGATGCACACTCCGTGCTCCGCGATGTGCTGAGCCGTCAGCTGGGCACCGGCTCGGAGCTGGTCAATATCGACGTAACCTCCGAGATCGAGCAGGCTGCCGCGCGGGGCTCCGGGCGGATCACGCTGGGTCTGCTCGAGGCGGTGCAGGAAGCACGGGAGCGCATCAGCGGGAACGTGCCTCCGCTGCTCGCGATCGAGGCCCTCCTGGCCCGCGTCGCCGTCTCCCTGCACTGACGGCGACAGGCTCTAAGACGCCGCCCACACCGGCGCCAGCTCCGTGCTGCCGATCAGGCCCGGCCACCGCACAGGTTCAGACCACCCACAGGCCCGGCCACCACGCAGTCATGTGCGCTTCCGTTCCAGGACGTGGAACAGAAGCGCACATGACTGCAAGTACGGACCGCGAGTGCGGTTCAGTCCTCGGGCGAGTCCGCCTCGGGAGTCGCGGGCGCTTCGGGGGAATCCACCTCAGCGGCCTCGGTGGCCTCGGTGGCCTCGGCGACTTCAGCAGTCGCGGGTGCCGCGGCGTCGGCCGGTGCGTCCTGGCCGGCCGGTGCGTCGTGCTGGAATTCGACGTCGAGCTCGTCGACGATCACACCGCTGCTGCGGGGGATCTCCCGGTCCTCTTCCTGCTGACCGGTCTCGGAATGTGCACCGCATCCGAAGTTGAGGTGCACGACGCGACCGTCCGCCGGGGACCACTCGTTCGTGCAGACGCCGAACTCGCCGCGCAGCGAACCGGAGAGCTTGGAGAGGAAGCCGCAGCTGGTGCAGTTGGCCGCAACGGTCCCACGACGGCCACGACCGGAGGTCTCCCGCGGCCCGAAGTCGCCCTCGATCCACCGCTCAGCGGCCTCGCTGCGACCCTCTGAGGAGAGCACCCGGGGGCGACCCAGGCCCAGCTCCCACAGGGCGACGCGATCGGCGTCCTCGTCTCCGGTGGCCTCGTAGCCCTGTTCGAGCCGCTCGTCGTCATCGCGGTACGGAAGCAGGTCGTCCGCGCCGACATCCGAGGGCTTCAGCCGCTCGGACCAGGGCTCCCAGTCCGGAGCGAGGATCGCCTCCTCGCCGGGCAGCAGTGCGGTCTCGGCGACGGTCGCGGCCTTGGCGCGGGAGGCGCGGGTCAGCACCACCACCCAGGACCAGCCGCGATAGCCGGGCATGGTGCACTCGAAGACGTGTGTGACCAGCCGTTCCCCGCTCGCCTCGACCCGCAGGTGCTCGCCGACCTGGCCGGGCTCGGTGACCTCGAGCAGCGCCTCGCGCGCGAGCTCGATGGCAGCGGACGCGATCGCGTCCAGCTTCGGCCGAGCGGTGCGGGCGCGGCGGGGGGCGGTGGTCGGTGACGTCATATCTCAGGCCTCGAAGTTGTCGGCAACGGCACGGAGGACGGTGGCGATCTTCTGGGAATGCCCGCGATCGGGGTAACGACCCTGACGCAGCCCGTTGGAGGCGTCGTCGAGCAGGCGGATCAGGTCCTCCACCATCCCCGCCATCTCCTCGGGCTTCTGGCGCCGTGCGCGGCTGACGGACGGGGCCGGCTCGAGCAGCTGCATCGAGAGCACCTGCGGGCCACGGCGGCCATCGACCATGTCGAAGTCGACCCGGGCGCCGGGCCGGAGGGCGCTGACCCCTTCGGGCAGATTCGAGGCGTGCACGTAGACACTCTGACCATCCTCGTCGTCGAGGATGAAGCCGAACCCCTTCTCGGCGTCGTAGAACTTCACCTTGCCGCGTGGCACGTGGATCCCATTCCTTGTCTGCTGCTCATCGGTCTGCTGGTACTGGTGTCCGGGGCCCGCGGAGCGTCCGTGCCGGCCGCTCCTGCTGCACCCCGAGGTGCTGCCGGAGACCGTCCGGCAACACTCGAGTCTATCGTGCCCTGACCCGCGGTTGGCGAGCGGATTCTCGCGAGGTGACGACAGCCACCGCCGTCGGGGTCAGCGGCGCCGTTCGGGCGGGATCTCGCGGGTCGGGGCGGTGTCGGAGACCGGGTCCAGCCCGAGCCCGGTGAGCACCTTCTCCAGGATCATCGCGGTGAAGCCCCAGACGAACGCATCGCCGGGGAGATCGAAGGCCGGCCCCACCCGCTGGCCGCCCAGCAGTCCGCGGAGCCGGTGCGCCGGATCGGTCAGAGAGCCCGGGCCGGTCAGCGGCGCCCAGACCAGCCGTTCGACCTCGAGCGGGTCCTGCACGCCCAGCTGCGGCACCGACCGCGACCAGCTCAGCACCGGGGTGACGCGCTGGATGCGCCAGGGCATCGGGATCGGGGCGAAGGCGCCGAGCACGTGCGCGTCGGCCGGATCCAGTCCGGTCTCCTCCTGCGCCTCCCGCAGTGCGGTGTGGACGTCGTCACGGTCCCCGGGGTCACGGCCCCCGCCGGGCAGTGAGAACTGCCCGGGCTGCGAGCGCAGCGCATGCCCGCGCTCCTCGAGCACCACTCGGGCATCGTCGAGCCCCGTGCCGGCGATGTGTATCAGCACGGCGCTGCGGCGCACCGCTCGCCCGCGGGGGTCCGGGCCCCGCGGGTCCGGGTCGCGGCTGACCAGCACTTCGCCCGCCGAGGCGCGCGCCGCGAGAGGGGCGAGGAACTGCGCATCTCCCGGGAGATGGAGAGCAGAACGGGGTGCGCCGCTCATGCGACCCCCACCTGGGGGCAGAGCTCGAGCAGGGTGCAGTCCCCGCAGCGGGGCGCCCGTGCGATGCAGACCCGGCGGCCGTGGAGGATCAGGCGCAGTCCGAGGACGGTCAGGTCCTCGGCCTCGGCGCCGGTGCCGTCTGCCTCGAGGTGAGCCACCAGATCCTCCTCGACCTTGCGCGGATTGTCGGCCGTGGACCATCCCAGGCGCCGGGCGAGCCGACCCACATGCGTGTCGACGGCCAGCAGCGAGTGGCCGAACCACGCACCGCGCACCACGTGGGCGGTCTTGCGGCCCACACCGGGCAGCTCCTCGAGCGCGGTCTGGTCGTCAGGGACCTCGCCGTCATGCCGCTCGACCAGTCCCCGGCCCAGCCCGATCAGGCGACGCGCCCGTGTCGCACCCATTCCGAGCGGGCGCACCACCTCGGTGAGCGCCGCCTCGTCCGCTTCGGCGAGTGCCGTCGCATCGGGCCAGCGCGAGAACAGCTCCGGGGTGATCTGATTGACGCGGACGTCGGTGGTCTGTGCCGAAAGCACCGTCGCGACCAGCAGTTCCAGTGCGTCTCGGTGGTCGAGCTCAGTGCGGGCCCCCGGGTAGAGATCCTGCAGAGCGGCCGCGACGAGCGCCCCGTCAGCCCGGGCAGCAGCGGCCACGGCGTCGCCTCCGTCGTCCGCATGAAGAACCGACCTCGACATCTGAACAGCACCTCCTCAGGCCGGTGGCGGGCCTCTGCGCCGCGAGCACGATAGTGTTTGACCATCATGTGACAGTCGCCACCGGTCTTCGTGGCGTCCGTTACAGGCGTCTCACAGCACGGCCCCGGCAGTCGGGGCCCCACACTCAGGAGGTTCCGTGGACGAGAACATCGTACGGTCATCACCGTTGTTCGCTGCGCTCGACGAGGACGGCAAGCAGGCCGTGCTGGCGTCGATGAAGCAGGAGGACTACCACCGCAGCGCCATCATCTTCCGTGAGGGGGATCCGGGCGACCGTCTGTTCATCATCGGTTCGGGCAAGGTGAAGGTGGGCCACGCCTCGGGCGATGGCCGCGAGAACCTGCTCGCGGTGCTCGGCCCGGGCGAGACGCTCGGCGAGCTGTCCCTCTTCGACCCGGCGCCGCGCAACGCGACCGCCACCGTGGTCGCCGAGTCGACCCTCTTCTCGCTCTCGCAGCAGGACCTCTACCGGGTCCTCGCCCAGCGTCCGGAGGTCGCCCGCCATCTGCTCGCCTCACTGGCCCGCCGCCTGCGCAAGACCAACGAGTCGCTCGCCGACCTGGTCTTCGCGGACGTCCCCGGCCGCGTCGCCAAGAACGTCCTCGACCTCGCCCAGCGCTTCGGTCGCCAGACGGACGACGGCGTGATGGTCGCCCACGGCCTCACCCAGGAGGAGCTCGCCCAGCTGGTCGGCGCCTCCCGTGAGACGGTCAACAAGGCGCTCGCGGACTTCGCCTCTCGCGGCTGGATCCGCCTCGAGGCCCGCGCGGTCCTGATCTCAGACGTCGAGCGTCTGCGCCGCCGCGCCCGCTGAGTCGTCCCCGCTTGGTCGGGCCTGCGCTAGGTCGGGCCCGCGCCCGTTCGGGCCTGCGCTAGGTCGGCCGGCGCCCGCCGTGGCGAAACACGCGCATCGAGACCACTGATCCCTTCCGAATATGGAAGGGATCAGTGGTCTCGGCGTTGCAGGCCCGCGTGTCGGGTCAGGCCAGGCCCACGTGTCGGGTCGGGTCAGGCCGGGTCAGGCCCACGTGTCGGGTCGGGTCAGGCCGGGTCAAGCTCGCGTGTCGGGGCGTGCAGTCCTCGCTTGGGGGCAGCACGGACTCCCCGCAGCGCGGCCGAACACCCCGGCTCAATGCCCTTCGGCGAGGTGGTCGAGCGCGGCGCGGAGGTTCCAGCGGGCTGCATTCTGCAGCTGCGCGGGAAGCTCTGCACCGTAGATCACCCGCAGCAGCCGGTCCATGGTCAGCACTCCCGCTGTCCGTGCCCGGCGCACCTGCTCGATGCGTTCGCGGCGGTGGGCGATCGCCTCTTCGAGCGCCTCGAGCACGTCGAGCGGCGAGTCGTAGGCGGGCCCGTGGCCGGGATGGATCGAGCCGATCCGCCCGTCCACCGTCATCGCGCGCAGGATCGCGAGCGACTGGAGGTAGTCGGTGAGCGAGCCTCCGTCGTCCGGGATGATCACGGTCGAGGAGCCGCCCAGCAGGGTGTCGCCGCTGAGCAGCCGACCGCCGTCGATCAGCACCCCGACGGAGTCGGAGGTGTGCCCGGGCAGGTGGATCACGTGCCCCACGGTCCCCTGGTCGCTCTCGAGGGTGGAGGGCAGCGGACGTGAGCCGGGTACCCCGGACTGGTCCGCGGCCCACAACGGCACCTCGTGCCCGCTGCGGGCGGCCAGCTGTCTCGCCAGGGTGGCGGCACCGGCGGTGTGATCCTGATGCCGGTGAGTCACCAGCACCCCCCGGGGGCGCGCACCGTCGCCGCAGCTCAGCAGGAGCTCGGCGAGATGCTCGGGATCCTTCGGCCCGGGATCGACGATCCAGACCTCGTCCCCGTCGCGCACCAGATAGCTGTTGGTGCCGGCGAGGGTCATCGGCCCCGGGTTGTCGGCGCGGACCGTGATCAGCTCGACGGCAGGGGCCGACGGGTCCCGCTGCGGGACGTGCTCGCTCACGGCGTGCCGCTCAGGCGTTCGGGAGCTCGGCGTCGTCGAGCTCCACCAGCAGGTCGAGCTCGACCGGTGCATCCATCGGGAGCACCGCGACGCCGACGGCGGCACGAGCGTGCTGGCCAGCCTCGCCGAAGATCTCGCCGAGCAGGGTGCTCGCCCCGTTGATCACGGCGGGCTGGGCGGTGAAGGACGGGTCCGAGGCGACATAACCGGTCAGCTTGACCACGCGCACCACCCGATCCAGGTCCCCCACGAGCGCCTCGATGGCCGCCAGCGCGTTGAGGCAGCAGGTGGCGGCGAGCTCGGAGGCCTGCTCCGCGGTGACCTCTGCGCCGACCTTGCCGGTCAGCGGCAGCGTCCCGTCGACGAAGGGCAGCTGTCCGGAGGTGTGCACATGGCGACCGCTCGCGACGGCCGGCACATAGGCCGCGACCGGCGCGGCAACGGCCGGCAGAGACAGCCCGAGCTCATCGAGCCGGGCACGGATGCGAGCGCTGCGGCCCGAGGCGACCGTCATCGGCTCAGCCCTCGCCCAACGGACGCTTGAGGTACGCGACCAGGTTCTCCGGGTTCGGGCCGGGCACGACCTGGACCAGCTCCCACCCCTCCTCGCCGTAGTTGTCGAGGATCTGCTTGGTCGCGTGGATCAGCAGCGGGACGGTCAGGTACTCCCAGCGGGTGTAAGTGCTCATGGCGCGAGCCTACCGGTGGCAGCGCGGCCGTGAGATGCCCCCTCGTCCCGAGGGGTCGGCGACGGCGGAGCAGTCCGGCCGCGCCGATAGCGCCGGTCTGCCCCTCTCAGCTGCCCACGGCCTGGTCAGCTGCCCACGGCCTGGCGCTGGGCCCGGCGCAGCGCCTCCGACCAGTCGCGCACATCGGGATGGCGGCGCAGCATGCGTCGCCGCTCCCGTTCCGTCATGCCGCCCCACACCCCGAAGTCGACTCGATTGTCCAGAGCGTCGGCCAGGCACTCGGTGCGCACCGGGCACGCACCGCAGGCGAGCTTGACCGCATGCTGCTCGGCGCCCTGCACGAAGAACCCATCGGGATCCATGCTCACGCAGGCACCTCGTGTCGCCCAACTTGAGTCTTCGGTGATCGGCGTTGCCGCAATAGTCATCCTCGTCCCCTTCCCAGGTCCCGAATCGACGTTGATTCGTACATGTGCCCAACTGTATGGAGACCGTCGCCACATGGCAAAACCGGAGAAGTTCCGAGCCTTGCGAGCCAGACTGTGATACGGCGTTCGGGATCCGCCAGGCCCACCGCAGCTGCTCCGCCGGGTCGCGCAGGTCTCGAGGACGCATCGGGTTGGTGAAGATCCCGCATGCGTGGCATGCCTCATGGCCCCCGCGCCGGACCGCCCCGTACTGTGTGACCATGCCCCGCACCACGCCTGCGTCCGCGTCCGGACGCTCACTCCCCGTTGCACTGCTGCAGACCGTCTACCTGCTGCTGGGGATGCTCGCCGTCTCAGCCCTCGCCGGTGTGCTGCTGGCCGCCTTCTTCCTGCCGATGGTCTCTGCAGGTTCGGCCGTCGCCAAGGACGGGGTGGATCTGTTCGAGTCGTACCCGACCGAGCTCGAGGTCGAGCCGCTGAATGAGGCCAGTCGCATCGAAGCGGCCGACGGGTCGCTGCTGGCCACGTTCTACACCGAGAACCGCATCATGGTGCCGCTCGAGGAGATCTCGCCGCACATCCAGCATGCCGTGGTCGCGGTCGAGGACCGCCGCTTCTTCGAGCACGGAGGCGTGGATCCCAAGGGCATGTTCCGTGCCTTCGCCTCGAACGCGGCCGGCGGGGCCACCCAGGGCGGATCGACCCTCACCCAGCAGTACGTGAAGAACGCGCTGCTGATGGACGCGGTCCAGCGGGGCGACCAGGAGGACATCAGCACCGCCACGGAGCAGACCTACGGCCGCAAGCTGCGCGAGGCGAAGCTCGCACTGTCGCTCGAGAAACAGTGGTCCAAGGAGCAGATCCTCAACGCCTACCTGAACGTGGCGCAGTTCGGGCCCTCCCAGTACGGGGTCGAGACCGGCGCCCGGCATTACTTCTCGAAGAGCGCAGTAGACCTCAACCCGGGTGAGGCCGCGCTGCTGGCCGGCATCACCAACGGCCCCAACCAGTACGACCCCGTCGCCCACCCCGAAGCCGGCCAGAAGCGTCGCAACGAGGTGCTCGGCGATATGCGTCGCGAGGGGTACATCTCCGATGAGGAGTACGAGCAGTACACCGCCCAGCCTGTCGCTGAGATGCTGAAGATCCAGAACGTCCGGGCAGGGTGCGCCGATGCGGGCACCAGCGGCTTCTTCTGCGACTACGTGACCCGTTCGCTGCTGAACGATCCGACCTTCGCCCCCTCCTACGAGGAGCGGCGCAAGCTGCTCTACGGCGGCGGCCTCACGATCCGCACCACCCTGGATCCCAGCACTCAGGCAGCGGCCTCCGAGATCCTGCAGCGCAAGGTTCCCGCCGACGCCCAGCACGGCTTCGGCCACTCGATCGTGACCGTCGAACCGGGCACCGGGAACATCCTCACGATGGCGGAGAACCGCTCCTTCAACCCCTACCAGGAGGTGGGGCCGGGCGAGACCGCGATCAACTACAACGTCCCTCACACCCTCGGGGGCGGCAACGGGTTCCCCGTCGGCTCGACCTTCAAGCCCTTCGTGCTCCAGCAGTGGCTCGAGAGCGACCGCTCCATCTATGACCGGGTCAGCACCAAGCGCGAGCCGATCACCTACGCCCCGGCGAAGTGCCTCGGGGGCGGGGCCTGGCGCGAAAGCAAGGGCTGGAACCCGGACAACGCGGTCTCCGTGCGGATCGCCCCCATGGAGACGGTCCTGAACTCGACCAAGTTCTCGATCAACACCAGCTACACGGACATGGCCAGCCAGCTGGACCTGTGCGAGATCGCCAATACGGCGCGCAACATCGGCGTGGTCCCGGCGCGGTTCGACCCGTACGACGCCTCCACCTGGGAGATGCCGATCGAGGACATGTACGGCACCACCCTGGCACCCGCAGCGCTGGTTCTCGGCGAGCTGAACATCTCCGCCCTCGACATGGCCGGCGCCTATGCGACCTACGCCTCGGGCGGCACCTACTGCAAGCCGCAGGCGATCACCGAGGTCAAGGACCGCAACGGCGATCCGATGGAGATCTCCGGCGCCGAGTGCCACCAGGCGGTCGAGAAAGATGTCGCCGACGCGATGGCGTGGACCCTCCAGCAGGACCTCGAGGATCCGAAGGCCACCGGCAAGGGCAAGATCATCGACGGCCATCCCGCCGGCGGCAAGACGGGAACCTCGGGCGAGCAGTTCCACACCTGGTACGTCGGCTTCACCCGCCAGATGTCCACGGCGGTCTGGTTCGGTCACCCGCAGGCGAACATCCGCCCAGGCGGCTTCGACGTCGACGGTCAGATGCTCCGCAGCGGCAGCGTCTGGGGCAACACGGTCTCCCTGCCCACCTGGCAGGAGTACATGAACCGCGTTCACCAGGGGCTGCCCAGCGAGCCGTTCCCGGCCGCACCGAAGCCCCCGTCGAAGCCCACCTCGGACATCGTCCAGAAGGGCGTCGTGCCCGACGTCTCGGGCATGGTGCTCAGCCAGGCGCAGGCCACGGTGGAGTCAGCCGGCTACAAAGTCGAGGTGCGCAACCAGTCGAGCTCGGACGTCGGCAAGTGGTACGTGATCGGCACCGACCCCGCCCCCGGCACCAAGCTGCCGGAGAACGAGACCGTGGTCATCCGCCAGTCCTCCGGTGAGGGCTGAGATGCGGCTGGAATCCGCTGCCGGTTGGACCATCGGAGCCCTGGGGGCCCTGGGCCTCGGGGCCGGAGCGGCGGCGCACATCTGGGCCCGCCACGTCGAGATCCACCGGTACACGCTGCGCGAGCTGGAGCTGCGGATCCTGCCGCCCGGCAGCCGCACCATCAGGGTGCTGCACATCAGCGACATCCATCTGCTGCCTGACCAGAAGCGCAAGCTGGATTTCCTCGAGCACCTGGGGATGCTCCGGCCGCACCTCGTCATCGACACCGGGGACAACATCGCCTCCGCAGCAGCGGTGCCGGTGCTGGCCGAGGCGCTCGAGCCGCTGCTACGGCGTCCCGGCGCCTTCGTGATGGGCTCCAACGACATGTTCGAGCCCGGCCCGAAGAACCCCGCGCGGTACCTGCTGCCGGACCCGCGCCCCGAGGGCATGACCGCCCCCAAGGAGCTCACGCTGCCCACCGCGGAGCTCGCGCAGAGGCTCTCCGCCCACGGGTGGAAGGACCTCACCAACAGCCGCGCGAGCATCGAGCTCGGCGGGCTCGAGATCCGCTTGGTGGGTGTCGATGACCCGCATCTCGAGCGCGATGAGATCCCGGCTCCGGCCGCCGTGCCCCCGGCTCTGCCCGAGCACGGCAATGTGCTGCGCCTGGGGGTCGCGCACGCCCCGTACCGGAGGGTGCTGGACTCCTTCGTGGCCGACGGTGCCGACCTGATCCTGGCCGGGCACACCCACGGCGGGCAGCTGCGACTGCCGGGGATCGGCGCCCTGGTGACCAACTGCGATCTTCCGCGTCAGCAGGCGCGCGGCCTGTCCGCGTGGCAGGGCGTCCCGTTGCATGTGAGCGCCGGCATGGGCGCGAGCCCCTATTCGGACTACCGGTTCCTGACCCCTCCGGAGGCGACCTTGCTCACGTTGCGCGCACCGAAGCCCGCTCCGAGGAAGTGAGCACGCTCGAGGCCTGCTAAAGTTTCTCCTCGGTGCTCCACTTCGGTGCGGCACCTCCGGGGTGTGGCGCAGCTTGGTAGCGCGCCTCGTTCGGGACGAGGAGGTCGCAGGTTCAAATCCTGTCACCCCGACCGGAGAGAAGGGCCGTGAGATCGCGAGATCTCACGGCCCTTCTCGTCGTCGAGATCCGGAGGTGTTCCGCGCATTCCCGCGACGATTGTTCCGCCCGACATATTCGTCGAGAAATGGACAATGCAGACATACTGATCGGGCCCTGACCAGCCATCCGGCACCCCGAGTGCCGCCGGAAGCGCGGGACATGAAGGCACCCCGCCGAATAACAGTCGTGTAACTACCACAGTGGAATCTTCATTCCCGGCGGGAACACGGGGCAATTTCATGGTTTTTAGCAAAATCTTGGCAAAAGCCTTGAAGCTGGCAGGCAAACTCCCCTGTGGGCCCGGCATGACCTGCACATACAGTGGCGGACGGTACCGCCCTGGTCGGGTGGTGCTCACCGGGCTGCCGCCTTCCCGTCACCGGCCCGGTCGCTTCCTCCACTTCCCTGGGTGACGGGTGCAGGCCTCGCGCGCGCGCCGTCCACGCCGCCGCTCGGGATCTCTGCGTGGCGACGGAGAAAGTGATTGCCCCACGATGTTCCGCACAGTTCCACGAGGCACGCACCGGGCCGCCGGCCGTGCCGTGATCGACTACCGAGGCCTCGCCGCCCCGGTGGGCCGGGGTGTCGGAGGTGCCGCCGTGATCGGCGCCGTCTCCGCGACCGCCGCACTCGCCGGTGGAGCCTCGGCCACTGCCCAGGCACCCGCCGCTCCCGTCTTCGGGACCGTGCGCGCCACCGCCCCGAGCGTCGCCCCGGCGTCCCAGTCCCAGTACACCTCCGTCAAGCTGCGCCTCGGCGCTCGCGGCGCGGCCGTGAGCTACCTCCAGCAGCAGCTGAACTCCCACGGCGCCTCGATCGGGGTCGACGGCGTCTTCGGATCCGCGACCCTGCGGGCCGTGAAGAGCCAGCAGTCCGGCGCCGGGATCGGAGTGGACGGCGTGGTCGGGCCGAAGACCTGGAGCTCCCTGACGGGTGCCGCTGCTGCGCCGGCGAAGCCGTCCACAGGCAGCTCGCAGCCCAAGCTCCGCTCCGGTGATCGCGGCTCGTCCGTGACCACCCTGCAGAACCAGCTCCGCTCCGCCGGCGCATCAGTCAAGGCCGACGGGGTCTTCGGATCTGCCACCTACTCGGCAGTGCGCTCGCTGCAGTCCGCCGCCGGGATCGGCGTGGACGGCGTGGTCGGGCCCAAGACCTGGAGCGCGCTGGGCAGCAACGTCCGCATCTCCGACAACGCGGGCAGCCGTGACGAGGACCGCGGCTCCAGCAGCGGCACCTCGATCAACGGCCAGGCCGTGATCAGCGCGGCTCGGGCCCAGATCGGGACCCGGTACAAGTGGGGCGGCTCCTCGCCGGCCAGCGGCTTCGACTGCTCAGGGCTGGTGTACCACGCCTACAACCAGGCCGGGGTGAACCTGCCGCGCAAGACGGCGAAGGGCTACACCTTCGGCGGCCGGATCATCTCCCAGTCGGAGGCGAAGCCCGGCGACCTCGTCGCCTTCACCGGCAACAACTACGGCCACATAGGCGTCTATGTGGGCAACGGGAAGATCATCGACGCCTCCGGCTCACGCCAGCAGGTCGTCGAGCGCTCCCTCTGGAACGCACCGCACGTGTTCGTCACCTACCGCTGAGCATCCGCACAGTCGGCAGCAGACGGATATAAGGCCACGACGGCCTGCTCGACGCGAAAGCGTCCTCGGGAAGGAGCAGGGCGACGTGAAGGGGCCCGGTCGGCATCGCCGACCGGGCCCCTGTGCATCCATGGGATGGCGCCGTGAGCCAGGTCTCCGTGGCAAACTGGTGCAGACCACGATCGCCGTCGTCGTTCCAGGAGAGTCCATGTCCGACCCCATCGCCCTCGTCCCCCTGCCCCAGTCCGTCGTGTGGTCGGAAGGCGTGTGGACGACGAACGATCCCTGGGAGGGGCTGTCCGTCGGTCTGAACGACTCCCTGGCACCGACGGAGTATGCGCTGTCGATCTCCCCGGCCGGCGCGGCGCTCAGCGCCGGCAGCGAGGCAGCGCTGGCCGACGGCCGCAACACCTTCGCCCAGATCGTGACCGGCGCGGGCGGAGAGATTCCCTGCGTGACCATCTCGGATCATCCGAAGTACGCCTGGCGCGGTCTCCACCTCGACGTGGCCCGTCATTTCCTCCCGGTGGAGGAGATCGAGACCTTCATCGATGCGATGGCCCTGCACCGGCTGAACGTGCTGCACCTCCATCTCACCGATGACCAGGGATGGCGCGTCGAGATCAAGGGCTACCCGCGTCTCACCGAGGTCGGTGGCTGGCGGGAGCAGACCCTGGTCGGCTCGATGCAGAGCCCGGAGGAGACCTGGACGTTCGATGGGACCCGCCACGGCGGCCACTACACTCAGGACGAGCTGAAGGGACTGGTCGACTACGCGCGACGGCGCGGCATCATGATCGTTCCCGAGGTGGACCTGCCCGGACACATGCAGGCCGCGATCGCCGCGTACCCCGAGCTCGGGAACTTCCCCGAGAAGCAGGTCGGGGTGCGTGAGGTGTGGGGCATTTCCGATCACGTCCTGGGAGTCTCCGACACCGTCTTCGACTTCCTGCGGGATGTGCTGAGCCAGGTCGCTGCGATCTTCCCCGCCCCCTATGTGCACATCGGCGGCGACGAGTGCCCGCGGGTGGAGTGGGAGCGTTCCTCGGCCGCCCGCGTCCGGCTCAACGAATGGGGGCTGACCCGGGTCTCCGAGATCCAGGGCCACTTCACCCAGTTCGCCTCGGACGTGCTGCGCGAGCAGGGCAAGCGGGTGATCGCCTGGGACGAGGTGCTCGAGACCCACCTGCCCGACGACACCATCATCATGAACTGGCGCGATTCCGCCGGGGTGAAGACGTCGGTGGACCGTGGGTTCCAGACCATCATCTCCACCCACGATCAGACCTACCTGAACTACTACCAGGCTGATCCGAAGGACGAGCCGGTGGCGCTGGGCCGCCCGAACACGCTCAAGAACGTCTACACCGCTCGGCTCGAGCCCGCCAGGCTCACGGAGGAGAAGCGCGCGCTGCTGCTCGGCATCCAGGCCCAGCTCTGGTCCGAATACCTGCCCGATGCCGCGAGCTTCCAGTACATGGCCTTCCCCCGCCTGTGCGCCCTCGCCGAGCGCGCCTGGGGCTCCCCGGAGCAGAGCTGGGAGGAGTTCGAGGAGCGGCTGCGTGCCCATCTCCCCCGCCTGGACGCCTTCGGCATCCGCTACCGCCCTTTGGACTGAGATGAGCTCCTCCCACCGCGATGCCCACCCCTACGGGCGTTCCGCCGATGACGTCCGCCGCCGCGACCAGCGCCTCCGCCGCACCCGGAGGATGCGCGCGACCCAGCTGACGATCTTCTCGATCCTCGCAGTGGTGCTGATCGGGATCGGAGTCTATGCCGTCGGCGAGCTGCGGGAACCTGCTGCCGAGCCGGGCCAGATCGCCCCGAAGTCCTTCGGACCGGATCCCGTCGCCCTCGTCTGCCCTGAGCCCGGTGCGGTCCCCCTGCCGCCTGGCGAGGTCACCGTGACGGTGCTGAACGGGACCACCCGGGGCGGACTGGCCGGGGAGGTCTCAGATGACCTCGCCGCACGCGGCTTCACGCTCGAGAGCGCGGGCAACACCCGCAAGGCCAACGGTCCCGCCACGATCGTCCACGGCCCCGCCGGGTACCTCGCCGCGCAGTCGGTCCGGATCCAGGTCCAGGGATCCCAGCTGCTTCTGGACGAGGCCCGTGAAGGCACCTCCGTGGCTCTGCTGATCGGTGACGGCTTCACCGGTCTCGAGGACGAGTCGGCGGCCGCAGCAGCTCGTGAGCAGCCGGTGGAAACGCCCGAAGGCTGCTGAGCGGATCGCCGCTCGGGCTCAGCCCAGGCGGTTGCTCTCCCGGTCCCGACGCTCGGTCGGCCCGGGAATTCAGTCCTCCCAGGCGCGGCGGTCGGCCTCCATGCGCATGCCGATCCACAGGCTGACCCCTCCGCCGAAGATCAGCAGCATCACCACGGTGCCGAACACTGCCGCGGTGCTCGGAGAGGACGGCATCAGACCGATCAGCAGGCTGTTGATGCCGCTGACCTCCGACCCCGCCTCCGCTGCCGCAGTGAGATCCGGATCCACGTCGATCACCAGATTCGCCTGCACCGGGATCCCCTCGCTGTCGACCACGTGGTAGGTGATCACAGTGGTGCGGCCGGTGAACCCCTCCTCGGGAACGAAGGTCACCGCGCCGTTGCCCGCGACGGTGTACTCGCCCTCCCCGGGGATCAGCAGCCGCGTGCCGCGACTTTCCTCGAGCTGGGAGAGATTCGTGGCCGCCAGCGAGCTGATCTGGACCGACTCCGGCACCAGGGGCTGGGAGCTGCTGCCGGCGGTGTCGTTGCCCAGCACATCCACGGTGACCGGAGACTGCGGGGCGGTGCGCGACTCGTCATCTCGCAGGGTCGCGATGACCGGGGAGAAGACTGCCTCGAGGGTGGCGTCGACCGGGTTGTCGGCGTAGACACCTCGAGCGGTGACGTCCACCGGGATCGCCGCCCCGGCGAATCCTTCCTCGGGAGTCATCACCACGATGCCGGAGGCCACGTCGATCTGCCAGATCCCCTGACCGGGGATCGTGAGCGTGGTGCCGTCGGCCGAGACCCGGGCCTGCTCGGGAATCAGCCCCGGATCGAACTGCAGGGAGTCGGAGCGGACGTCCCGGATCCCGCTGCCGAGGTCGAAGCTGATCGGCTCCCCCGGCAGGCCGGCCTGGGCTCGCGACAGCAGGATCGGATAGGCGGTGCTGAGCAGTGCGGTCGCGGCCGTCGCGCCTTCGCCGTCACCGCCGGTGATCCCCATCGGCGCGGTCTTGCGCACCTCCGCACTCTCCGGCGAGAAGCGCACCGTGGCCGCGGCCCGGTCCAGCACCCAGGTGCCCTCTCCCGGCACCAGCACCCGCGCGCCATCCGCAGAGGTCTCATAGGATGCCGGGTCTCCCAGCGGCTGCAGGCGCAGGGTCGACGGGTCCACGAACTGCTGTCCCTCGCCCACCACGAACAGGATGTCCTCGCCATAGGGCGCGGACCAGCTGAGGTCGGAGATGATCGGCACGGTGAGCATCACCTGTCCCGCCCGTACCGCTGCCCCCTCCCCGTCCTCGACGACGAAGCGGATCGGATCGAGCTGACGGCCGAGCCCGACCCCGGACGGAGTGTGCGTCAGCGCGTCGCCGTCGGCCGAGAGCTGCCAGACGCCCTGATCGGGAACGGTGGCCCGGCTGCCGTCGGACAGCACCGTGGAACCGGCCGGGAGCCCGGCCAGCTCGAGCCGCACGGACCCGTCGGCCGGGACGGATCCCTCGACGTCGATCCGGATCGGCACCCCCGCCGAGCCGTGCGCCCCGACCTCCTCGAGCTCGAGAGCCTCCGGGGTGAGGACCACCGGGAGCGAGCGGCTGTCGTGGAAGCCGCCGATGGTCAGCGCGATCGGGGTGCTCGGCGCGTCGACCCCGATCTGGGGCTGGAACACCAGGTCATCGCCGAGCAGGGTCCAGGTGCCCTCCCCCGCGATCACGATGCTCCGGGAGTCCTCCCCCAGCGCCATCTGGGCGCGCAGCCCCTCATCGGCGTCCTGGGGCACGGCCAGGCGCGCCGATCCGAGAGAGACCTGGGGTTCGAGATCGTCCTCGATCAGCGCGATCAGCGGGATCCGGGTGACCGCGCCAGGGACCATGTCCAGCGTGCGGGTCTCGGCCGGGAAGGCGAACGGACCGTCCTCGCCCAGGGCGGCGGCGGGCAGCGCCGTCGAGAGCGCGAGCATCCCGGCGGCGCACAGCGCGGAGACGCGCGCGACCAGGATCCCCGGATGCGCGCGCGAGGGGCGACGCGACCACAGCTCAGGCATCGGGCCAGGGTAGCAACGCCTGCCGGGAACCCGGTGATCCCGCGCGGTCTCGGGCTCGCGACCGTAGAGTGAGCGCATGGATGAGACGCACACCACCTCCTCTCCTGCTCCGGATGCCGAGGCGGTACCTGACGGCTCAGGAGCCGCCGCGCAGGACGTCGGCTCTGCCCTGCTCGACGGCTCTCCCCCGCTCGACGTCTCCCCGTTGCTGGACGTCTCTGCGCTGCCGCCGCTGGGCGAGGTGCTCGAGCAGCTCACCGAGCAGCTGGCGGCCTGGATGCTGGCCCAGCGCTGGTACGCGCACAAGGGTGCCGGGGCCCCCCGGGTCTCGATCCGCGGGTGGGCGCCGCTGCGGGTGGCTCCGGATCACGTGGTGGCGCTGGTCGCGGTCGCAGTCTCCCTCCCCCGTGACGCCGAAGCCCTCTATCAGGTCCCGTTGGTGCTGCGACGGCCCGGAGCGCCCTCCGGGGCGCGGGACGAGGGATCCGAGGTGGGGGTGCTCGCGGTGCCCGGCGGGCCGCTGCGGGTGGATGACGCCGCCCGAGATGCCGATGGCCGCGCGGCGATCATCGCGACCCTGGTCTCCGGGGAGGGCGCGCTCGGGCCTTCGCTGAGCCTCGCCTCCCACCGCACCGCCCCCGATGCCCCGCTCCCGCTGGGCCGCGCGATGCGCAGCCGCCTGCTCTCCGGGGAGCAGTCCAACACCTCGCTGATCGTCGAGACGGAGGGTGCCTCGCCGCTGATCCTCAAGCTGTTCAGGGTGCTCCAGGACGGTCAGAACCCCGACGTGGTGCTGCAGGGTGCGCTGACCGCCGCTGGCAGCCGACGGGTGCCGGCGATGGTGGGATCCGCGACGGTGGCGGTGGCGGGGCTCCGCACCCACTCCCTGTTCGCCCAGGAGTTCCTGCCCGGGGTCGAGGACGCCTGGCGGGTGGCGCTGCGCCTGGCAGCCGCCGGAGAGGACTTCCGGGAGGCCGCCCGCCAGCTGGGCGCCGCCGTGGCGGAGGTCCACCGAGATCTCGCCGATTCGCTCGGCACCACTCCCGCAGATGACTCCCTGGTGCGGGAGACCATCGAGCAGATGCGGAGGCGGCTCTCCGAGATCTCCGCCGAGGTCCCCCAGGTGGCCGTCCATCATGAGCGGATCGCGAGTCTGCTGGCGGCCGCCGCCGAGGTGCCGTGGCCCGCGCTGCAGCGCATCCACGGTGACCTGCACCTGGGCCAGGTGCTGCTGGTGCCCGACCGGGGCTGGGTGCTGGTGGACTTCGAGGGCGAGCCGCTGCGCCCGCTGGCCCAGCGCAGCCTTCCCGACTCGCCGCTGCGGGACGTGGCGGGGATGCTGCGCAGCCTCGACTACGTGGTGGGAGCGGTGCACGCCGAGCACGGGACAGATGCCACCGCCTGGGCAGCAGACGCCCGCGCCGCCTTCCTCGAGGGCTATGCGCAGGCCGCGGGAGAGGATGGCGAGGACTCCGCAGCACCGGTGCTGCTGGCCGCATTCGAGGCGGACAAAGCCGTCTACGAGGCGCTGTACGAGGCGCGGAACCGCCCCGACTGGCTGCCGATCCCGCTGGCGGCGCTCGAGCGGATCAGCGCACCAGGCGCGGAGGCGGGGTCAGCGGGCTGAGCGCCGAGGTCGGACTGGTGGTGGCCCTCGGGGACAGGGAGCCTGGCAGGAACGGCGCGCTGATCGCGCGCACGGCCACCCGCACCCCGACGATCACCTCGAGCAGATCCCCGGTCGCATCGATCCAGGTGCGCCCGATGATCCCGCATCCCTGCTGCTCGGAGCGGCGACGCATGCCGCGGGACCGGGCGATGGTGTCGGCGGCGTCCAGCAGCTCCGTGGCGGCGGCTGCGGAGTCCTCCGGCAGGCCCGAGCTGGTCAGCAGAGCACTGACGTGGCAGAGAGTCTGGAGGCCATGCCAGGAGCTCCCGGAGGAGCGGTCGCGCTGGGGACGGTGATCCCCGAAGGTGATCAGCCCCGGCTGCTGCTCGAGCACTGCGGTGGTGACCGCGCTGAGCAGCTCGTGGATCCGTCCGTGGGTCTCGTCCTGGCCCGGGATCGAGTCCGAAGAGTGCACCGGTAGCGCTGACATCATCGCCCACCCTCCCCTGTCGTGCCGCCTCGGCGACGACGTGCCACTGCACCGCCGGACTGGAACGGTTGGCGATCAGGGTACCGATCCCGGGCGCCGCTGCCGATGGGGAGAACTCCCCATGCACTCAGACGCTACTGAATGGTAACGAGGGTTGATCCGCCCCGTCGTCTGGTCAGCACCCCGGTCGACGCGAGCAGCCCAGATCGACCCCGCCCCGTCCCTCACTCCGCGACGGGCACGAAATCCACCGGAGCCACGGAGGAGTAGCGGTCCTGCCGGATCGACACCACGCCCACACCGCCGATGAACGGGGCCAAAGCCTGCGGGTTCTTGCCCGGGTTCGCGAGGATCACCTGGAAGCCGAAGTGACGGAAGGACTCCATCGCCGCGGTGATGAACTTGCCGGCGCCCTTGGAGAAGGCCTCGTCGATGATGATCGGGGCGTAGCGCGGCGCCTCCTGTCCGGTCCCTGCCAGCTGGTAGCGCAGAGCCGCGGCCAGGCAGAAGGTGGCCAGCCGCTCGTTCTGGCCACCCGAGAGCGGGCCGCCGGATTCGTGGGCGTGGACCACCGTGCCCTCGGCGTCGACCTCCTCGGCGTGGAAGTGCACGTGGCGGCGCACATCGAGGATCACCCGGGAGACCTGATCGTCGCGAGTGCGGGCCGAGCCGATCATGTCCATCAGGTGCCGCAGCGAGAGGAAGCGCTCCTCGGCCAGCTCGCGATCACGGGAGATGTCGTGCAGCGCGGAGCCGGCCACCGCCTCCTCGAGCGCACGCTTGAACTCGTCCAGCGCCGCCAGGTGCACGGGGCGCATCGACAGCTGCAGGTAGCGGCCGGAGTGGAACTCGACCTGCGCGAGCAGGGCGTTGATCCGCTGCAGGCGTTTGCGGATCTCCGCCGGTTCCCTGGCGATCGCCGTGGCCAGGGCCTGCACGTCACCGAGCGTGTTGCCGGTGAAGAACTCGAAGAAGCGGTCCTCGACCTCGGGCAGCTTCTCCTCCTCGATCCGCTGCAGGATCTCGAGGTAGTCGTCGGCCCCCTCGAGCGTGGGCGCCGTGTCGCCGGCCCGGGCGGGCCAGCGGCGGGAGAACTCGCGCATGGCGGTGCGTATGTCCTCCTCGGCCCGGGAGGTGCGACGGGTGAGGTCCATCAGCTCCGCATCCAGGGTCGCGGAGGCGTCCTTGGTGACCTGGTCGATCGTGGACAGCACCAGGGTGGGGGCGATCGCGGCGAAGCGCTCGGCCAGCTCCTGCTCGACCTCGGGGTCGAGCGCGGACCCGGCGACCCGCTCGCGCGCCTCGGCAAGGCGCTCATCGGCCCGTTCCGCCTGCTCGGCGAGCTTGCCGGCGCTGCGCACGACCTCCAGCAGCTCCTCATCGCTGTCCGCGATGGACCGCTCGACCTCGTCGATCTGCTGGGCCAGCTCAGTGAGCGCGGAGGAGCCGTCCTCCGCGGCACGCACCATGTCACGCAGGTTCGCCACCCGGCGGGCCACCGACGCCGCATCGATGTCGTCCCAGGTGACGGCGCTGATCAGCTGGAGCGCGTAGAGGCGCTCCTGGCGCCGCTCCCGCTCACCCTCGACATCCTTGCGCCGGGCCTGGGCCTCGAAGAGCGCCTGCTCGGCCCGGGTGCGCTCGGACTCGAACACCGCCCGCTTGGCCCGGTTGTCGAAGCCGAGCACCCACTGGGAGCGGTCGTTGATCTGCCGGTCGGCGTTCTTCTCGTGCCGGGTGGAGGAATGCTTGATCTGTCCCGAGCGCAGCACCGCCCGGTTCAGGCGGGTGAACTCCTCGAGGGTCTCCGCGCAGGTGTAGTCCATGCGGGAGGCGATCTCATGGGAGAGCCACACATGGAACTCGCCGTCCTTGACGTCGAGCTTCGCGGCGAGGGAGCGCTCGTCGATGTTCTTCGCCGGGCGGCGCAGGTCGGTGTTGACCCGGTTGTAGGAGATCCGACGGCGCAGCTTCGTGCGGTCGATGACCGCAGCGACCTCTCGGTACACCCGATCCGGGACCAGGATGGAGCGGGCCAGGCCCCGCAGCGCCTGCTCGGCGGCGGCGGTCCACTCCTCCTCGCCGGTGCGCACCTGCAGCAGCTCGGCGGCGAAGGGCAGCTCGGCGGGCGAGATTCCCACCTCAGCCGCGATGTGGTCGCGCAGGGCGACGTCCTCGGAATGGAGGTTCGAAGCCCGGGAGGTGAGGGAGGCGAGCTCCTCGCGGGTGCGGGCGAGGGTCTGCGCCAGCTCGCGGACGGCCGCTTCAGCTTCCCAGCGGGCTGCGTCGGCACCCTTCTCCTCGGTCTCGAGGGACTCCCGCAGCGCCATCACCTCACGCTGCAGGGCCAGGAACATGTCCTCCCCCGCCGGGGTGCGCAGCTCGACGGTCGCCAGCTGGGCGGCGAACTCGGTGCCCCGCTCGCGGCGCCGCTCGCGCTCGACCTCGAGGCCCGCGATCTGCTGCTTCCAGTCGTCGATCTCGCCGCCGCCGGCGCGCTTGCGCTGCTCCTTGAGCTGGGCGAGGTCGGAGCGGGCTTCGGTGACGTCCTGGCTGAGACGGCGCTGCTGCGCTGCGAGCCGGTCGCGTTCGAGCTGGAGCCGGTCGGTCTCGTCTCCCAGCAGCCGCACCAGATGCTGGGCGGCGAAGACGTCGATATCGGCCCGGCGGTCCACCAGCTCTCCGCCCCGCGAGCGCATCGCCGTCCAGTTCTCGTGGTTGCCGCGCAGGCCGCGCAGCAGGTCCCGCTGCTCACGCGCGGTCACCAGTGCCTCGTACACCTCGGAGAGGTTGTGGAAGTTCGCGAGCGCCTGATCGGCCAGCTCGAAGGTGCGCGGCGCATCGAGCATGTAATCGCGCAGCAGCCCGTTGACGTCGCCGAGCTCCTTGGCGGACTGGATCTTGTGCAGCAGGCCCAACGCCTTCTCGTCCGGGATCCCCAGCAGCTGGCTGAACGCGGCGCGGTACTCGCGGAACTGGCGGAAGGTCTGGGTGCCCGGATGGGCGGCTTCGAGCGCCTTGCCCTCGATCTGCGTGGAGACGAACTGGCGCAGATCGGTGACATCCAGCGGAGTCCGCGCGATGACATAGAGGCTCTTGACATCGGAGTCCGCAGAATGACCGGCATGCAGCAGGAGCAGGCGGGAGAGCTGGACGGTGCCGCCCTTGCCATCGCTGTAGCGCAGGGTCAGCACCGACAGGGTGGTCTTCTCCCGCAGCACCTCCTGGCTGAACTCCCCGGTGGCCTGGTCGTAGTGCATCGCCCAGGCGCCTCGCACGTAGCTGGCGACGGTGCGGCGGTACTTCGAGCGCTGCGGCCCGGCGTCCGAGGCCGCGGCGTTGAACTGCAGGGTGCGGGGCGGGGTCAGCAGTGCGCTGATCGCATCCAGCAGGGTCGACTTCCCGGTGCCGGGGCCGCCGGTGAGGAAGTAGCCCTTGGGGGAGATCTTCAGATCGTGCGTGCCGTGGAAGGTCCCCCAGTTGGAGACCTGCACGGCGACCAGCCGCCACTGTCCCGGATGGGGGTGGTCGGGGTCGGTGACCGTCCCCGCGGGCGCGGGCTCGGTCGGGACCCCGGGCAGATCCAGTCCATCCTGCTGCTGCTGCGGGGTCACGGTCTCAGTCGTCGAAGGCACCCGGTCAGGGTACCGAGTCCGGCGCCTTCCAGGCACCCGCTGGTCGCCGTCGGATCAGGCCGGCTCCGCCGGAGCTGTCTCCCACGGGGCAGGATCTGGAAAATACGTCTCGAGGAAGCGTCGCAGTCCGGCGCGGCGGGACGGGTCCAGCGCCCTCTCCTCGGTGTTCAGGCAGAAGGTGTCGTATCGGCGCAACGATCCCAGTGCATCGAGCGCTTGCGGCGCATGCGGTGCTGCAAGGTCGAGGTACAGATAGTTCGGGGTGGACGGCACGGAGCGTCCCAGCGCATGCGCGTACCAGTGGTGGAGCGAGGACGCCACGGAGATGTCCTGCGGAGAGCGGAACGGCGCCGCCCGGGTGCGGGCGATCTCCTCGGAATTCTCCTCCTCGATCTGCGCCGCGACGCTGCGCAGCTGGGGATGGACGGTGTGCCGGATCCTCGTGCGCACGTCGATCCCGAAGCGGCCCGCCAGAAGCTCCCGACCATTCTTGGCTGCGGCCATGAGAGGTGGATCGAAAGACGTTGCGGGTCCAGGGTCGATCGGCAGATCCGAGGGGAAGAAGCGGGCGACCCCTTCTGCCGCGAAGTAGTCTCCCGGATGCGCGATCCGGCCGAAGAACACGTCATCGTTGAGGTAGAGGTAGTGCTCGGCAAGTCCGGGGATGCGATGCAGTGCCGATTCGATCGCATGAGAGTTGAATCGGCTGCCCCCGAGCAGCTCTCGGTGGTCCACCAGCTGGATGCGCGGATCCCCGTTCAACCAGGTGGGAAGCTGGCCGTCCGTGACCAGATAGATGCGACGCACCCAATTCGCATAGCGATGCAGGGAACGCAGGGAGTAGCGCAGCTCCTCGGAGTCCGCGAACCGCGCCTCCGCGGTCGCTGAGGGATGCCGGGCGACCGGGCCGCCCACGGCCGACGTCCTCTCGAGCGCCGCGTCGCGTCGAGCTCTCCACGCCTGGTCCCGGTCGTCGACCCAGGTGTACACCACGTCGATCGGCATCGACGGCGCGGGTGGGCCCGGCCGACGGTGGGAGCCGATGAGACTCTGCCGAGCCGTCTCTTCCCAGGCCGTGGCCTCGATCCGCCTGAAGGCGCCCAGAGCTGCACCGCGATGTGCCTCCCCTGTCCAATGCATCAGGTCAACCCTCAGCTCCAGATCGCCGGTGCGTTCGAGCTCGCGGCCGGCGACGGCGAATCGAGGTCGTAGATCGATCCATCGGCCGTCGCGCGCCGGGCGGACCTCCCAGTGCGGAGGAAGTGCACGCAGGGCATCCAGCACGGCGCCCGCGTCCTGCTGGCGGACCATGAGCCGCCAGGGAAGACGGGGCTCAGGTGGTGCGAGGACAGGGACAATCGGGGAGATCGCCGCCAGCACGGCCTCCAGCAGCTCGCTGCGCAGCCGATGCAGGTCAGGGGCGAAGACCGAGTGCGCCTGATGGGGATGCAACGACAGCCCGGTCCAGACGTTCCCGGGGGCTGGCGGCGGCAGCAGCCGTGCTCCCTCGCGGCGTGCGCGACGGAGCGCGTCACCGCGCCATACGCTCGCGACTCGCCGCCGGATCCCGTTCACATCGCCGGAGTTTACGGGAGGCTCGCCGACAGCAGACATCTTTCGTTCACCCGCCATTCACGTTGCTATAGTCCGGCAGATCGGACCGCTGGGGTGGCAGTCGGCACACCCATCCCGTAAGACAGCGCATCTCACGGCCTCGAGCAGCTGCCTCAGACGAGCACGTGCCATGCGAAGGAGCCTATCGACCGATGCCGATGCGTAGAACTTGGCGCCGACTCCACCGCGTGCAGAACGTGGCGACGGAGACCGTCCGTCGTGCCCGCCGGGTTCGTCGTCTTCGGGCACAGGACGTCACCGCCACCACTGCCCAGCGGCTCACGGCCCTGGCAGACATGCACCTCCTCGTCCCGGCCGCTTTCGAGATTCCGGAGAGGGCGTGAGCACCGTCCGCGGGTCACATCCGAGAGCCCTTACTCCGAGCCCCCGTGGTCCGCAGGGCGAGGCCTCGAGCATGCCGAGCGACCCGCCGCCAGCACGCGAAGCCGGCGGGGCGAGCCACCATGCGCGATCCGCGGCACGTCCCTCCCTGGTCCTGGGCACCTGGAATGCCTCCGCCTCCACTCCCGAGACCGCTCTGTGGGATCAGGCGCTGCCGGCCTCGACCTGGCGGTCCGTGCTGGGCGATGCGGTGGTGACCCTCGAGTTCAAGGGCGGGCCGGCAACCCTGTGGGCGGCCCGCTCCGGACGGCGCTGGCCGCTCGCCGTCGACATCCTCGGCAGCCACCAGCTGCGGCTCTCCGCCCAGGGGCCGCAATGGCTCTGGGTCGAGGGGCCGGTCAGCACCGTCACCTGGAGCACGGAACGTGCGGTCGATCTGCCGCCCGTCACGGTGGTGATGCCCACCCGGGGCCGTGAGCAGGATGCGATCACCCAGGCGGAGCGCTTCGCCCGGATGGGCTGCGTGCACGAGGTGCTCGTCGTCGATCAGGGCCGCACCCTCGCGCAGCTGCCCGCCATCACCCGGCTGCTCGCCGAGCGGCCGGAGATCCGGCTGATCACCCAGCGGAACCTCGGCGGTTCCGGCGGCTATGCCCGCGGGATGCTCGAGGCCGCCGCCTCCCCCGGGCATGCGGTGCTGTTCTCCGATGATGATGCGGTGCTGTCCGAGGAGTCCCTGCGTCGCATGGTCACCTTCCAGGCGCTGTGCGCCACCCCCACCATCCTGGGCACACCGCTGTTCTCCTCCGAGCATCCGGATCGTCTGATCGCCGTGTCCGAGGCAGTGCGGGGCGGGGACTTCCAGTGGCACGCCACGGACGGCGTCCGCAAGCCGGTCGAGCTGTCCGGCACCACCCCCGAGCAGTGGAGCTTCCTGCGCGCCCATGGCGAGGCCAATTACACCGGCTGGTGGGCGACCCTGTTCCCGCCCGGCACCGCAGCGGAGCTGGGCCTGCCCGCCCCCTACTTCCTGAAGTGGGACGACGCCGAATACGGGCTGCGGGCCACCGAGCGCGGGTATCGGCACGTGGTGCTGCCCGGGACCAGCGTCCACCACCCGCCATGGACCATGTATCGCACCCAGATGACCTGGACCGCGCGGGTGCTGCACCGCAACCGGCTGGCGACCGCCGCCGCTCATGGCTCCGGCCGGGGCGTGATCTCCTCCTCGCTGCTGCATCAGGGCAAGCACATCCTCTCCGGGCTCCACCTGACCACGGCGCTCTGGGACCACGGCATCGAGTCCTTCCTCGCCGGACCCGACTCCTGGCTCGGTCGGGACCTCGCACGTGCGCGAGCCGACGGCGGGAAGGTCATCGCCGACTGGACGGTGCAGGCGGGTGCGGACCGTGCCGCCGCGCCGCTGGCGATCACCCGTCACCGCCCGCTGCCGCTGCCGCAGGCCCTCACCCGCGCGGCACTGCGCCTGCTGCGTCCGGACCGGCCTCCGCGCCTGGTGATGGGGGTGCGGGAGGACCGCCTGACCTGGCGCACCGCCCTCGGCGCCGACGCGATCGTGATCACCGACGCCACCGGCCGGGCCCTGATGACCTACCCGGTGCGCGGCTCGACAGGTCGCCGCCTCCTGCTCGGCACCGCGTGGCGCCACCTGCGGATGGCCCTGCGCTGGGCCTCCCTGCGCGGCAGCTATCGCCGCGCCCTGCCCCTGACCACCACCACCCAGGCCTGGTCGCAGCTGTTCGACCGGACCGACCCGATCACCGCGCCCCGTGAAGGGAGCAGGCCTTGCAGCCTCGAGAGAACACCCTGAACCGCCGACTGCGCAGCGTGGGCGGGCGCCTCCTGCGCCGCTACCATCTGCTGCCCGGCGGGATGCCCGACGGACTCGGTGACGACGAGGACCTCCAGGACCAGTCCCTGTACGGCGACGTCATCGTCTACTTCGCCGACACCATGGAGAGCATGTACCAGATGCGCGGCTGGTACGGCCCGCTCAGAGCGCTCCATGCGGAGCTGGGCGTGACCGTGGTGTGCATGGATTCCCGGGTCGCAGAGGTGCTGCGGGATGAGATGGACATGCCGGTGGTGACGGTCGCCCTGGACGCGACCCTCGACGGGCTGATCGCCCGCAGCGGCACCAAGCTGGTCCTGTACGTGAACTACAACCCGATGAACACGGCGCCGCTGCGCTCCCGCTCGGTCATCCACGTCTCCCTGCTGCACGGGGACTCGGACAAGGGCGTCTCGGTCTCCAACCAGGTCAAGGCCTACGACTACTCCTTCGTGGCCGGGCAGGCGGCGATCGACCGCTATGCGCGGTACACCTCCCTGTTCGATGCCGCCACCCGCTGCCTCCCCGTCGGCCGCCCCTCCCTGGACACCGACCGGGAGGGGATCACCGTCCCGGAGCGCCGTGATGACCGTCCGGTGGTGCTCTATGCACCCACCTGGGAGGGTGGCCAGGCCTCCGTCGCCTACAGCTCGCTGCGCACCCACGCCGAGGCGCTGCTGCGCTCCGTGCAGAAGGCGGGGGCCCGGATCATCTATCGCCCCCATCCGCTGACCGGGGTGCGGGTGCCCGAATTCGGCGAGGCGGACCGGGCGGCGCGGGAGCTGCTCGCCGAGGGCGGGCACACCATCTCCGACGACCGCCCGCTCTCGCTCGACGTCGCCGAGGCGGATCTGCTGATCTGCGACATCTCCGCCGTCGCGAACGACTGGCTCGCCACCGGCAAGCCGCTGATCATCACCACCCCCGCCGAAGGAACTGCTCAGGAGGCCGGTACCCGGATGCTCGATGTGCTCCCCCGTCTCTCCGTCCAGGAGGCCCCCGCCGCCGGACGGCTCGCCCTGGAGGCGATCACGCACGATCCTGGCCGTGAGGAGCGGCTACGGCTGAGCGAGTACTACCTCGGTGACACCACCCCGGGGGCGTCCCTCGCCCGCTTCCTCACCACCTGCCGTGAGCTCGCGGCGCAGCGTGATGAGCAGTGGGCGCGGATCAGCGGGCCCGACCCGAGCCGGCCCGACCCGCCCACCTCTGTCGCACGGACGGGCGAGGCGTCGTCCGCTCCCAGCAGCCGGGCTACGACCCCGTGAGCCGGCCCATCCCCTACACCGCCGGGACCCGCACCTCGACCGTGCAGACCCTCCGGGAGCTGGTGCGCACCCGGAAGATCCTCGCGGTGCTGATCCGTCGGGATCTGAAGCTGCGCTACGCCGATTCGATGCTCGGCTATGTCTGGACCGTGCTCGAACCGCTGATGATGGGCTCGATCTACTGGTTCGTGTTCACGGTGATCTTCCATCGCACCGTGGGCTCGGAGCCGTACATCATCTTCCTGCTCTCCGGGCTGCTGCCGTTCATGTGGTTCACCAACGGGATCAACGAGGGCATCCAGTCGCTGGCCTCCCAGCGGCGGCTGATCGCCTCGACCTCCCTGCCGCGCCAGATCTGGGTGCTGCGCAGCACCGGCGCGAAGGGCGTGGAGTTCCTGCTGTCGATCCCGGTGCTCGCCGTCTTCGCCGTGTTCTACCGGCCGCAGTTCGACCTGCAGCTGGTGCTCTTCCCCGTCGGCATCCTGATCCAGCTGATGCTGCTGCTGGGACTCGCCCTGCTGTTCTCCCCGATCACCATGCTGGTGCGGGATGTGGAGCCGCTCATCCGGGTGGCCACGCGCGCGCTGTTCTACGCCTCCCCGATCATCTACAGCCTGAACGACGTCGTGGTCACGTCCCTGCCGCCGGTCGTCGTCGGGCTCTACAAGTTCAATCCGCTCACCGGGATCCTGGAGTGCTATCGCGCCGGCTTCTTCCCCGGTCCGGTGTACTGGGACGCGATCCTCGCCGCCGCCGCCATCTCTGCCGTCACCCTGGTGATCGGCTGGACGGTGTTCGGCCGCATGGAGCGTCAGGTGCTGAAGGAGGTCTGATGAACGACACGAACATTCTGCCCGCCGCCGACTCCACCGCTGGGGACCCTGCCGTCCCGGTGATCTCCCTGGAAGGCGTGGGAGTCGAGTTCTCCCGCAAGCGTCGCGACCTGAGCCTGCGCTCGATGCTGTTCCGCCGCGACAAGGGCCCCGACGGCGACTCCTTCTGGGGGCTCAAAGACATCTCCTTCGAGGTGCGCCAGGGCGAGGCGGTCGGCGTGGTGGGACGCAACGGACAGGGCAAATCCACCCTGCTGAAGGTCGTGGCAGGGGTGCTGCTGCCCGACGCGGGCCGGGTCTCGGTGACCGGCGGAGTCGCGCCGCTGATCGAGATCACCGGCGGTTTCGCCCCGGACCTCACCGGTCGGGAGAACATCCACCTCGCCGCCGGTCTGCACGGCATGCCGAAGGAGACCATCGCTGCGAAGTTCGACGAGATCGTCGACTTCGCCGAGATGGAGAAGTTCCTGGACACCCCGTTCCGGCACTTCTCCTCCGGGATGAAGGTCCGGCTCGCCTTCTCCGTGATCTCGCAGCTCGATGAACCGATCATCCTGGTCGACGAGGTGCTCGCCGTGGGCGACAAGGCCTTCCGCACCAAGTGCTACACGCGGATCGAGGAGCTGCTGGCCGCGCGCCGCACCCTCTTCCTGGTCTCCCACAAGGACAACGACCTGCGCCGCTTCTGCACCCGCGGGCTCTACCTGCGCCAGGGACAGCTGGTCGAGGACGCACCGATCCGCGAGGTGCTCGCCGCCTACGAGAAGGAATCCTGAGCCCGCGATGAGGCGAGCAGAGATGAGACACCCATGACGACCGCTGCTGCGACGTTCTCGCTGATCCTGCTCAACGGCGGGGTGGGAGCCCGGGTCGGGGCGGGCCAGCCCAAGCAGCTGCTCAAGCTGCGCGGCATCCCGATCCTCGTCTACACCCTGGTCACCGCGGATCGACTGCCGCAGGTGGGGCAGATCGTGGTGAACTTCCCCGAGGGCTGGCGGAGGGAGATCGAGGAGGTGCTCGACGCCTACGCGATCTCCACCCCGATCACGCTGGTGCCCGGGGCTCCGACGCGCCACTCCTCGGTGCGCGAGATGCTCCCCCACTGCGAGTACGACCAGGTCCTCCTGCACGAATCAGCCCGCCCGCTGGCGACCTCCGCGGACTTCACCCGCCTGATCGATTCGCCCTGGCAGAACGTCGCACTGATGTCGCCGATCCCCTTCACCGTCGCGCCCGTCGATCCCGAGACCCACATGGTCACCGGCTCGCTGGACCGGGCCCGGCTGCGCAATGTGCAGCTGCCGCAGAAGTTCCGGCGGTCCGATCTGGTCGCCGCGCATGAGAAAGCACTGTCTGAGGGCATCGAGTACACGGAGGACGCGACCCTGGTCGCCGATGCCGGCTTCCCGGTGCACTTCCTCGACGGCAGCGACACCAACCTCAAGGTGACCTCCCCGACCGACGTCCGCATGGCCACCGTGCTGCTGCAGGGAGAGAGGGATCGAGATGTCTGAGCAGACCACCGCCCGGGCCGCTCGGCCGGAGCATCCCGGTCGCACCGCGCTGATCACCGGTGCCTCCCGCGGGATCGGGCTGGCGACTGTGCGCCGGCTCGCGCAGGAGCCGGGCATCTCCACGATCATCCTGGTCTCCCGCAGCGCCGAGGACCTCGAGCGGGCCGCCGGGCAGCTGCGTGACGAGGGTGACGGCAGCACCCGCTTCCTGCCCTGCGTGCTGGACGTCGGCGACCGCTCCGCCCTCAAGCGCACCGCGAAGCGGCTCTACGACGAGGTGGGCGACATCCATCTGCTGGTGAACAACGCCGGTTACACGAATCCGGTGCCGCTGCAGCAGGTGAAGATGCCGGACTTCGAACGCACCATGGAGGTGAACCTCTACGCACCGTTCCTGCTGGTGAAGACCCTGCTCAACCGCGGCAACGTGTTCGATCTGATCGTGAACGTGGCCTCCACCGCAGGGGTCACCGGGCGGTCAGGCTGGTTGACCTATTCGGCATCCAAGTCCGCGCTGATCACCATGAGCGAGGTGATGCGGGAGGAGCTCTCGATCTACGGCACCCGGGTCGCGTGCATCTCCCCCGGACGCACCGCGACCGAGCTGCGACGGGTGCTCGCCCCGGACGAGGACCCGAGCACGATCATGCAGCCCGAGCATGTCGCCGAGGTGATCGGCGCGCTGACCTCCCCGGTGGGCGCCTACATCGATTCGGAGAACATCATCGTGCGGCAGTGAGGCGAGGTACCGGCGATATGCGGGGCCCGGCACCCGGACACGGCCGGTCCCCGCCACGTCTCCGCAGTGTCCGCTCCGGGTTCTCGCGGCTCAGTGCTCGGGCCGGCCCAGGCGCCAGTACCCCATGAAGGAGACCTGCTTCCGGTCCAGCCCCAGCTCGCTGACCAGGTGTCGGCGCAGGGTCTTGATCACCCCGGCCTCCCCCGCCAGCCAGGCGTAGAAGGCGCCGTGCCCGGTGGTCGTCTCCCACAGCATGGTCTCGTCGACGTCGACGTCCTCGAGCTCCGGTGACGCGGCTGCAGCGGACCCGTCGGCCCCTGCGAAGCCATCGGCCCCCGCGGAGCCCTCAGGCGCTGCGGGATCATCCCCCGCCGTGCCCCGGAATGCCTGGGCGTTCGCGCTCATCAGCTCCCGCACCGCGGCGTCGAGCAGCTCGCCGTGCGGGCGGCCCTCGCGGGGCAGCCAGGTCACCTGCACCCCGGAGCGGGTCAGCAGCTGCTGCTGGTCACCGGCCTCGGGCACCTCGAGCAGAGCGTGACCGCTGATCGAGGCGGGCAGCGCCTCGAGGATCGAGCCGACGGCCGGCAGCGCGGTCTCGTCGCCCACCAGCAGCACGGTGCGGGCGGTGCCGGGCCGGAACTCGATGCCGCCGTACTCGGGGCCCACCAGATGCCGGTTGGGACCGAGCATCGTGAGCGTGTCACCGACCCTCGCATCCCGGGCCCAGCGGGCGGCGACGCCCTGGCCGGGGACCTCGACGGGGTCGAGGTGCAGGACCACGTCGATGTCGATCTCGGGGTTCGCGGTGTGGTTCCCGGGATGGCCGGCGGCGCGATGCTCACGCACCGTGTAGGTGCGCATCCAGCCGCGGTCGGTGGGATCGATCTGCAGCCAGCTGCGGTACCAGTCGGAGTGGATGACGGGGTCGAGCAGCGCACCGGGACGCACCGGGGCGAAGTGGTCTGCGCTCGCGGCAGGCCCGGGGATGATCAGCTTGATCCGCAGGTCCAGCACATGGGAGTTGGTGCCGAAGTGCTCGAGCTCAGGGCCGGTCAGGGTGAAGCGCACCAGCGAGGGGCCGAGGCTGCGGCGTGCGGCGACCTCCAGCTCGAAGGCGAGCATCGAGCTGTGGTCCAGGGCGGAGACGCGCGTGTCGGTCGCAGCGGGAGTCTCGGTCGGGGCAGCCTCGGTCGGGGCAGTCGCGGTAGGGGCAGTCGCGCTCAAGGCGGTCTCGGTCGGGGCGGTCTCGGCGGTGGTCGAGATGGGGTCCTCCTCGTGGTGGTGGTGTGCACCGGGGGCGGTGCGGTCACGGCCCAGCGGCAGCACCATCGGGGTGCCGGTGACCGGATCGGGGGCGATGTGGGCATCCAGGGCGAAGACCTCATGCGCCATCTGGCGGGTGATGACCTCGGCCGGCGTGCCCTGGGAATGGATCTCGCCGGAGCGCATGGCGACCAGGTGATCGGCGTAGCGCGCGGCGAGGTTCAGGTCATGCAGCACGATCCCCACGGTGGTGCCGCGCTCCCGCTGCAGGTCCCTGACCACGTCGAGCACCTCGAGCTGGTGGGTGACATCGAGGTAGGTGGTGGGTTCGTCCAGCAGCAGCACCTCCGTCTGCTGGGCGAGCGCCATCGCGATCCAGACCCGCTGGCGCTGCCCGCCGGAGAGCTCCTCGAGCAGCCGGTCCTGCAGCGCGTCGGTGCGAGTGGCGGCGAGCGCCTCGGCCACCGCCAGCTCGTCCTGGTCGGACCATTGCGGGAACAGGCCCTGGTGGGGGAAGCGGCCGCGGGTGACCAGCTCCCTCACGGTGACGCCGTCGGGGGCGATCGGAGTCTGCGGGAGCAGGCCGAGGCGGCGGGCGAGCTCCTTGCCGCGCAGGGAATGGAGATCACGGCCGTCCAGCAGCACGGTGCCGCTGCGCGGAGTGAGCAGGCGTGACATCCCGCGCAGCAGGGTCGACTTCCCGCTGCCGTTGGCGCCCACGATGATCGTGATCTGCCCTTCGGGCAGGCTCAGGCTGAGGTCGCGGACGATGTCCCGACGGTCATAGGCCAGGTGCAGGTTGCGGGTCTCGATCAGTGCCATCGTGGCGAGGTCACCTTCCGGGTCCGGAGAACGTGGTGCGGGTGAGCATCCACAGCAGGAACGGGGCACCGAGCGCGCCGGTGATGACTCCGGCGGGCAGCTCGGTGGAGCCGAAGAGGTTCTGGCCGGCGATGTCGGCGAGCAGCACGATCACGGCGCCGACGGCGGCGGACAGCACGAAGCTGGGCCGGCCGGCGAGCATCCGGGCGATCGGCCCGGCGAGGAAGGCCACGAAGGAGAGCGGGCCGGTGACCGCGACCGTCAACGCGCAGAGGATCACCGCGACCATGATCAGCCAGATCCGGGTGCGGGGCACCGCGAGGCCGAGCCCGGTGGCGGTCTCATCGCCCAGCTGCAGGATCCGCAGCCGGGGCACCAGCAGTGCGAGGACCGGAAGCAGCACCGCCAGAGCGATCGCGAGCACCACCACTCGGTCCCAGGTGGAGGTGGACAGCGAGCCGACCAGCCAGTGCATCGCGTCCCCGGCGGATTGCAGGGTGAGCCGGGTGAGCAGGTAGGAGACCAGGGCGCTGAGCGCCGCGGCGACCCCGATGCCCACCAGCACGAAGCGGTTGTCCACCGCGCCGGTCGCGCCCGGGCGGCCCGCTCCGGCCACCGCGAGGATCAGCAGCGCCGTCAGCACGCCGCCCAGCAGCGTGAACCAGAACAGCGCGCGGCCGTCGGTCTCGAAGAAGCTCATCGCGATCACCGCCCCGGCCGAGGCGCCGAGGGTCACCCCGATCACGTCAGGGCTGGCCAGCGGGTTCCGCAGCAGGGTCTGGAAGATGGTGCCGGAGAGCCCGAAGGCGATGCCGGCCAGCAGCGCGACCACCGCGGTGGGCAGGCGGTTCTCCATCACGATGAAGGAGATGCCGGGGATCGCCTCGCCGCCGATCACCCGCAGCGCCTGGTCCAGCGGCACCATCGGGGTGCCCAGCAGCACGCGGGCCGCGACCAGGGCCAGCACGATCACCCCGGCGACCAGGGCGGTCAGCGCAGTGCGGCGGGAACGGCCGGGAGAGCGCGGGCGGGAGCCGGGGCCCGGGCGGGAGGCGCGCGGCGCGGGCTCGGGAGCGGGAGCGGCGTTCACAGCCCCACCTGCCGCCGGGTGCGCAGCAGCACCACGAAGACGGGCACTCCGATCAGGGCGGTCATCACGCCGACCTGCACCTCGGCGGGCGGGGCGACCACCCTGCCCACGGTGTCGGCCAGCAGGATCAGCACCGGGCCGCCCAGCAGGCACAGCGGGACGATGCGCCGGTAGTCGCCGCCTACCAGCAGCCGTGCGGCATGCGGGACCACCAGGCCGAGGAAGCCGACGGGCCCAGCGAGCGCGACCGCCGCCCCGCACAGCAGGATGATCGCGATCCCCAGCACGATCCGTGCCCGTGCCACCCTCACGCCGAGGCCCACCGCGGCGTCGTCGCCGAGGGCGAGGGCGTTGAGCACACCGGTGGTCCCCGTGATCAGCACCGCCCCGATCGCCATCAGCGCCGCGACGACCGCGATATCGGAGAGGCTGCGGGCGCCGAGGGTGCCCACCTGCCAGAACCGCAGCCGGTCCAGGGACGCGTCGTCGAGAAGCACCAGTGCGTTGATCACCGAGCCGAGACCGGCGGTGACCGCCGCCCCGGCGAGCGCGAGCTTCACCGGGGTGGCGCCGTCGCGTCCGAGCGAGGCGACGGCGTAGACGACGACGGTGCCGACGGCGGCGCCGATCAGGGCGAGCACCATGAACTCGGCGACGGCGGATGCATCCAGGAGGAACACCCCGATCACCACGCTGGTGGTGGCGCCTGCGTTGATCCCCAGGATGCCGGGGTCCGCGAGCGGGTTGCGGGTCACTCCCTGCATCGCGGCGCCGGCCACGGCGAGCGCCGCACCGACGGCGACCCCGGCGGCGGTGCGCAGCAGCCGGGCATGGATCACGGCGTGGTCCGCGAGGCTCGCGTCGTAGGCGGTCAGCGCATCCCACACGGTGCTCGGGGCGACGGTGCGGGCGCCGATCATGAGGGAGAGCAGGCTGGCGATCGCCAGGGCCAGCAGGCCTCCGGCGATCGCCAGCGGGGTGGAGCGTCGCACCGTGGCTGCTCAGCCCCGGACGTGCTGGGCGGTCTCGACGATGGATGGCACCAGGTGCTCGAGCGCCCAGGGCAGGCTCAGCGCATTGGCTGCGGAGATCGACAGCGTGAGGTGGTCGTCGTCGGTGAGCACCACCCCGCCGGAGGCCACCGCGGGGATCTGCGCGAACAGCGGATTCGCTTGGAAGTCCTCGACCGTGGTGCCGGGCGCGGCCCAGGTGTAGAAGAGGTCCGAGACCAGCTCGTCGGCGCGCTCGGCGGACCATTCGAGGTAGAAGCTGTCCGCCCCGGGGGTGTTCTCGTCGATGACCTCCGCCTGGGTCATCCCCAGCGCGGTGAAGAAGCGCGGGCGGGTGTCCTCGCCGACGTAGAGGTTGATCGAGTTGTCCGCGAGGCCCAGGGTGCCGGCGATGAAGGTGGCGCCGGCGACGGCCGGGTTCTCCTCGCCGACGGCGGCGAGATCCGCGGTGATCTGCTCGACGAGGCTCGTGGCCTGCTCGGAGCGACCGGTGGCGGTGCCGACGGCGGTCAGGACGTCCTCCCAGCCGGCGGTGTAGTTCGCCGCCAGCGGGCCGATGGTCGGCGCGATCTTGCTCAGCTGCGTGTACTCCTCCTCGGTGAGGCCGGAATAGGCGGCGATGATGAGGTCCGGGAGCAGCGCCGCGATCTCGTCGTAGTTGATGCCGTCGGACTCGTCGTACTGGGTGGGGGCGTTCTCGGTGCCCCAGTCGGCGCCGAGCTCGGTGAGCTTCGCATCGATCCAGTCGGTGGAGCCGTTGTCGTTGCCGCCCCAGGTGACGGTCGGAATCCCGGCCGGCACCACATCGAGCGCGAGCAGGGTGTCGGCGTTGACCCAGGAGACGGTCGCGATGGTGGCGGGCTCCGCCTCGATCACGGTCTCGCCGTAGAGGTGGGTGAGGGTGACGGGGAAGGACCCGTCGGCCGCGCCGCCGCCCGCGGTGGGAGCCGTGCTGGTCCCTGCCTCCCCGGAGCAGGCGGCGAGCGCGGGGACGGCGAGCGCCGCTAGGACGAGTGCACGGCGGGAAAGCTTCACAGCGGTTCCTCCAGGTTCGAGACCACCGGGAACCGGTGGTTAGGCGAGCCTGACCTTATTCCGTAATGCCGATGGTGCGCAATTGCCGTCCGGGGCGAGAGCTCTCCGCTGGGGACCGCTCAGGCACGGGGCGACGCCGGGAAAGCGAGCCAGATCACGCTGGCCGCGCACCCCGGGGCCGTTCCGTCCGCGCACCCCGGGCCGCCCTGTGCAGGGAGGCCCGGGGGCCGGGTCACTGCCTGCGGTCGTACGCCGTCTGCTGGATCTCCAAGAACTCGCTCAGCCCGATGCTCTCGAGGGTCTCCACGAAGGTGCCCCACTCGGACAGCGGCAGCTGGCCGGTGATGAAGCCTGCTCGCGCCTCGCCGAGGTACTTGCCGATCTCGGTGCCGACGGTGCCGAGCACGTCGGACTCCTCCGGGGTGAAGGTGAAGGCGGACCACACCTCGGGGATCGCGTACGGCTCCATGGCCTTCGAGCTCTCCATGGCCTGCGGCATGCTCTCCACGCCCCCGAACCAGCGCTCGGTCACCCAGCCCGGGTAGCTGCCGCCCATGAAGATCGAGTGCGGCTTGAGGCCGTCATCGACGGACTGTCCCTCGGTGATCTCGGGCAGCAGCTTGTACTCGCCGTCCACCTCTTCCCAGCTGTCCCCCTGGTTGCCGAGGAAGAACTGACGAGCACCCTCCTCGCTGTACCAGTAGTCCATCCAGCGGGCGAGCGCCACGGGATGCTCGCAGCGGTCGGTCATCACGAAGTGGCCGATCGAGGCGAGCTCGGAGCGCACCGCGTGCCACACCGGGGTCTCCCCCGCGCTGCGGGTCAGCGGGGGGACGACGACGTACTTCTCGCCCTCCTCGCCGAAGTATCCGGCAGGGGCGGGCGTCCCGCAGGCGGCCACGATCCCCTCGCTGCCCTGCGCGGTGAAGGTCGCCCGGTCCGAGGAGAAGATGTCTGCCGGGATCAGTCCCTTGCTGTAGAGCCCGTTGAGGTACTCCATCATCTCGCGGTAGCCGTCGGTGATCGGGAAGTAGCGCACCTTCCCCGTGTCCGGATCCAGATCGATCTGGCCCCCGGCGGTGCCCTGGTTCGCCACCCCGAAGGCGCCGTAGAGCGTCGGGTAGGTCTCCCCCAGGTTCACGGG
This sequence comes from Brachybacterium sp. AOP29-B2-41, assembly GCF_052378395.1. NCBI lineage: Bacteria > Bacillati > Actinomycetota > Actinomycetes > Micrococcales > Dermabacteraceae > Brachybacterium > Brachybacterium sp. AOP29-B2-41. The sequence goes on along the minus strand of NZ_JBQSXR010000002.1, from coordinate 114,796 downwards.
GTCGGTGAGGCCGATCGCGCCGTCGATCGTGTTGACGGACTCCTCGAGATAGGCCTCGAACTCCTCGGTCGTCTCCGGCACGGCCATGCCGAACTGGTCCAGCCAGTCCTGCCGGGCCCAGAGCTTGAACATGTATCGCAGGCCCAGGAAGCTCGGGTCGTAGATCTGGGGCGTGGAGTAGATGTTCCCGTCCGGGAGGTCAGCCCCTCGCGGATCTGGGGGCTCTTCTCCATCAGCGCGGTCAGGTTCGGCATGTGCTTCTCGAGCAGATCGTTCAGCGCGATGAAGGTGCCTCGCTCCCCGTAGGTGGCGATGTCCCCGGTTCCGACCCCCGTGCGGTAGAACGCGCTGGGGTAGTCGCCGCTGCTCAGCACGAGGTTGCGGCGCTCGGTCGCTCCATCCTGGGGGACCAGGCCGAAGTCGATGTGGACGTTGGTGAGCTCCTCGGTCGCCTGGATGACGGAGACCTCGTTCCAGTCCTCTGCGGTGGTCGAGGGGCGGGCGCTGAGGAAGTCGATCGTGATCAGTTCGTTCGCGATCGGCATGCCCTCGGGGGTGATGTTCTCGTCGGGGTTCTCGATCTGGTCGAGGGTGTCGATCTCTTCGCTGTCGTCGCCGCAGGAGGCGAGGACCGCAGCGGAGGCGAGGGCAGCGCCTGACGCCAGCGCGGCACGGCGGGTGAAGGGGTGGTGGGACATGGTGCAGGGATCCTTTCGGGACGTGACTGAACCAGGCGAGTGACCAGTTCAGGGCTTGTGGGGTTGAGGGGTGGCAGGTTCAGGGGAAGGTGCGCCGCAGGCACCAGGCGGCGGCCACGAGAGGGATGCTGATCCCGCAGACGGGCAGCAGTCCCGGCCAGCCGCTGGCGATCAGCGCCATCGGCCAGGCGATCAGAGGAGCCAGCAGGCAGAGGGTCAGCACGGGGCGCCCGAGGCCGACCGCGAGCGCCGCGGTGAACACGACGGCCAGGCGCGGCGGGGCACCGTCGACCTCCCGCCCTGCGATCCAGAGCAGATGCGGCATCAGCGCGACCATCAGGAGCAGGCCCAGCAGCGCAGGCCCCTGCGTGAGTGCGGCCGGGACGGGCGGCAGGCCGCGCGAGAGCCACCAGGTGACGATCAGGGCTCCGCACAGCGTGAGGGCGAGCAGGGTGACGGCGTTGGTGAGCCGCCAGCCCTGGCGCCACTGCTGCCACATGGCGCGGCCGATGGGCAGGTCCCTCTCGCCGCGCATCCAGCGCTGCGCCACTTCGAGCGCGGCGAAGGTGGCGGGGCCGACGCCGAGCACGATCCCGCCGGCCGCTGTGAGCCCGAGCCAGCAGGTGTTCAGCCACACCAGCCGCACCAGCCAGTGCAGGGCGCCGTCGAGGCGGGTGAGCATCGCGCCCTCACCCCTTGACCGAGCCGATGAGCACGCCCTGGGTGAAGAAGCGCTGCAGGAAGGGGTAGATCACCAGCAGCGGGAGCGAAGCGACGATCATCACCGCGTACTTGATCAGGGCGGCCAGTCGCTGCTGCTCGATCAGCGAGCCGGCCGCACCCGCCCCGCCCTGGGAGGTCTCCTGCGAGACCACCAGCAGCTCGCGCAGGACCAGCTGGAGGGTGTACTTGTCCCGATCGGAGAGGTAGATGAGCGCCTTGAAGTACTCATTCCACAGCCCGACCCCATGGAACAGGGCGAGCGTGGCGATGATCGGTGCGGAGAGCGGAATCGCGATGCGCAGGAAGATCTGGATGTCACCCGCGCCGTCGACGGTCGCCGCCTCGGCCAGCTCCTCAGGGACACTCTGGGTGAAGAATGCTCGGCCGACGAGGATCGACCAGGCCCCGGCCGCCCCCGGCACCACCACGGCCCAGATGGTGTCCAGCATGCCCAGGTCCTTGACGACCAGGTAGGTGGGGATGATGCCGCCCGAGAAGAGCATCGTGATCAGGATGTACCAGGTCACCCCGGTGCGGCCCGCCATATTCCGCCGCGAGAGCGCGTAGGAGCAGGGCAGCACGATCAGCAGGTGCAGGGCAACTCCGACGATCGTGTAGATGACGGTGTTGCGGTATCCGGTCCAGATGGACCCCTGGGAGAACACCCGCGCATAGCCGTCCAGGTTCAGGTCGACGGGCCAGAGCCACACCTGGCCCGTCTGCACGGCATGCGGATCGCTCACCGAGGCGATGAGCACGAACCACAGCGGATACCCGATCACGGCGACCACTGCGAGCAGGAAGACGGTGTTGAGGCGGTCGAACCAGCGATCCTCGCGAGAGGTGAGCGGGCGCCGCTTCGGGCGCCGCGAGGCGGGGCCGGGCCCTGACGACTGAGGGCTCCGCACGGCCTGCGGGCTCTGCACGGTTTGAGGGCTCTGCAGGGCCTGCGGGCTCTGGGAAGGGGAGGAGGTCACGGGATCACCACAGGCTGTTCTCTGAGAAACGGCGGGCGAGCTGATTGACGCCGACCAGCAGGAGGATGTTGATGACGGAGTCGAAGAGCCCGACGGCCGCGGCGTAGCTGTACTGCCCCTCCAGGAGCCCGGTCTCGTAGACGAAGGTCTGGATGATGTCCGAGGCCTCGGCGTTGAGCGAGTTGTTCATCAGCAGGGCCTTCTCGAAGCCCACTGCCATGAAGCTGCCGAAGTCGAGGATGAACAGGATCACGACGGTCGGCATGATCGCCGGGATGTTGACGTGTCGGATCCGCTGGAGACGATTCGCGCCGTCGACCTGGGCGGCCTGATGGAGCTCAGGGTTCACACCGGAGAGCGCCGCCAGGTAGATGATCGTGCTCCAGCCCAGGGACTGCCAGACCCCCGACCACACGTAGAGATGCCGGAACCAGCCCGGATCCTGCATGAACTGGATCGGTGCGAGGCCGACCAGCTCGATGAGGTGGTTGACGAGCCCGAGGCGCGGATCGAGGAACGCGAACAGCATGCCGACGACGACCACCAGCGAGACGAAATGCGGCGCGTAGGTGAGCGTCTGCGCGAATCGCTTGAAGAGGTGGTTCTTCACCTCGTTGAGGGAGAGCGCCAGGATGATCGGGAGCGGGAACAGGGCCAGCTGGTAGAGGCTCAGGATCAGCGTGTTCCGCAGCAGGCGCCAGAAGTAGTAGGAGTCGAAGAAGCGCTCGAAGTGCTCGAGACCCACCCAGCGACTCCCCCAGATCCCGTCGGAGGCGATGAAATCGCGGAAGGCGATCTGCGCCCCGTACATCGGGACGTAGTTGAAGATCAGGAAGAAAACGACGGCGGGAGCGACCAGCAGATAGAGCTGCCAGCTGTTGCGCACAGCGCGCAGGGCACGGCGCCTCCGCGGGGCCGCAACCGCCGGTCCCCCCGGAGCCGGTGGCCGCTCCACCTCCGGCGCTCCGGTGGCTGCGGCCACCGGTGGCGCGGTCATCGTTCGGGTCCTCTCACTGGACTGCCTCCTGCTCGGCGTTCGTCTCCCGAACGCGTCTCTCCACGGGGAATCAGCAGGCGTGGGAGCGCTCCCGTGAGGCCGCGGACCGAGGCGAGGATCTTCACCCGCATGGCGACCTTGGGGAGCACGTCGCGAGGGCCCGCCTTCCCGCAGCCGGGCACGGCGGCACCCCACTGACCTGCTACGACAGTTATTCCATGAAGCAGTCGGCTCAACAAGAGGGTTTTATGAAATGGCCTTTCATATACACCCGCTGTTCATCGTCGACCCGGCAGAAGGGCGCGCAAGAGCGCCCCGCGGGGCGACGCGGGGAGGTGCGCAGAGGCGCGGGAGGGCCGGGGCGACACCGGGAAGTGCGGGGAGACGCCGGGCGGGCTGAGGCGGGAAGAAGAGGAGCGCAGCGGGGAGGACCATGGCCCGCGCGGCGCGGCGACAGGGCGTGAACGGTCGCCCTCGAGCCGCTCGGCAGTGGCACCGAGCGACTCGAGGTCCGGCACTGCGCGGCACCCCGCCGCGACACGCCCGACCGACCGACTGGCCGACCGGCTGACCGGCTGACCGGCTGACTGGCCGACTGGCTGACTGGCCGAGTGACTGGCCGAGTGACCGACCGACCGGCCGACCGGCCGACCGAAGGGTCAGGCCTTCGTCTCGGCAGCCTCGTCCTCGGGGTCGTCCTCGGTGTCATCGCTGGGGTCCTCGAGACCGCTCACCCCTGCCTCGCGGTACAGGGCGATGAACTCCCGCGCGGTATCGGCGCCGATCATCAGGCGCAGCACGGGAGAGACCTCGTAGTCATCCCCCTGCTCGTCCAGCAGACCGGTGCGCTGAACCTTCGCGATCGAGGCCCGGACCTCCTTCGCGAATCCAGCCTCGTCGGTGGAGGTGGTGCGGCGGTAGGCGGCCAGCGCCTGCTGCAGCTCCGCCTCGGAGACGACGGTGCGCTGCCCGCGCGAGGACTGGGTCAGCAGCATCTGGCGCAGCACCAGCAGCAGCACCGAGTCCAGGCGATTCATGCCGGTCAGGCGGCGCAGGAGCTTCGGCGCATCAGGATCGTCCTCGCTCTGGCGCACGAAGGCGACCTGAGCGTCATCGTCGACGATCAGCTCGAGGAAGAGGTCCGCCAGCCGGGATTCGATCGCGGCGCGGTCACGCAACAGCTGGGCGTAGCGGTTGGCGTCCCGCCGACCGTCCAGGAAGGGTCCTTGGAGCAGGTGCACGAGCACCCGTCGGGACTCGTCGACCAAGGCGGTGCCGGAGGCGGAAGGGCTGCCGGCTTCGGCCTGGGGGAGGACATCGGCATCGGTGCGGGTTACGGAGCTGCTCACGACCACGTACCTTACCGGGGCGGGATTCGTCGATTCCGCGCCGCCCGTCATGACAGTCGGCGGGAAATGCCCCCATGGCGGGCTCAGATCTGGTGCAATCGACCTACACGCTGGAAGACCTTCGTGCATCCGTGCGGAGGAGTCGACCGCAAGGAGCCGACCATGGAACTGTCCACGCCCGTCATCATCGGGATCGTCGTGCTGGCGATCATCCTCGTGATCGTGCTGATCGCGGTGGGAGTGATGGCCTCGAAGCGTCGCAAGGCGCAGCAGCAGGAGGAGGACCGGCGGCGTGCCGCGCAGCTGCGGGACGAGGCCTCGAAGCAGGAGCAGCTGGTCCAGGAGCGCGATCTGAAGGTGCGCGAGACCGAGCTCGAGGCTGACCGCGCGCGGCTGGAGGCCGAGCGGAAGGCCAAGGAGGCCGAGCAGGAGCAGCTGGCAGCCGAACGCCGCCGTTCGGAAGTGGAGCGAGAGCGCGCCGAGGTCGATCAGGAGCGCAGCACCGTGCAGGAGCGCCTCGCCGAGGCTGACCGCCTTGATCCCGACACCCCCGACGACGCCCCCCGGCGCGACCGTGACGGCTCCGCCGTGGCGACCGACGCTCACCGTGAGCATCGCGACGATCACGACGGCCGCAACGTTCGCGAAGACCATGACCGGCATGACGGTCATGACGGTCATGACGGTCATGACAGCCGTGACAGCCGTGACGGCCGTGATCACCACGAGCATCGCGAACACCGCGAGCACAGCGAGCACGGCGCGGGCCGTGACCACGATGCGCACCGTGAGAGCGTGAACGGACAGCCCGACCATGGGCGCGAGGGTGTCCGCGAGGACCGGACTGCGGACCATGGTCGTACGACGCGAGATCCCGATCATGCAGCGCACGACCGCCGTGATAGCGATGATCGCCATGGCTCCGGTGCTGCAACAGCGGGCGCCGTCGGAGCTGGTGCTGTCGGCGCCGGTGCGGCTGGCGCGGGTATTGCGGGAGCCGCCGATCACGAGGACGGCACTGCGACTGACGACGCCGGCGCCCGCGGCGCGAACCATGGTCGTCGCGCAGCGCGCCCGGCTCATGAGGAGCCGCTGACCGGCGATGCACCGGACCGCACTCCGGCCGCCGCATCGACCCCTGAGACTCACGCGGTGGATGGGAACCGGGCAGGCACCGATCCCCGGACCTCGTCCGATACGAGCACCGGTGCTGGAGCCGGCCCCGCTGCAGGAGCTGGTGCAGGAGCAGGTGCAGGTGCTGGCGCAGGAGCCGCCGCAGGCATGGGCGCTGGCGCGGCCGGAGAACATGACCACGACCAGCCGCGTTCTGATGGAGGCTTCGGCCGCCCCGTCAACGAGGACCGTTTCGAGCAGCACTCCGACGTGTCCCGCACGGGACGCCAGGAGCACTCCGCAGGTGCCGAGCACTCGTACGAGCAGCAGACCCCGCCCGCGGAGCAGCAGTTCGGGCACTCGCGAACGTACGGCGAACAGCAGACCCCGCCGGCCGATCAGCAGTTCGGCCAGCACGACCGGCAGCACGATCAGCGCGATCAGCACGGTCAGCACGGCCAGCGCGATCAGCACGGTCAGCACGGCCAGCGCCATCAGGATGACCAGCAGTTCGGTCAGCATGACCAGCTGGGCGCTCAGCAGGACGTCCGCCAGGATCACCTGGCCGGACGGGACTCGCGCGTGCAGGACGGGTCGATGCCGCAGGACACCGCTGGCCGGTCGGACCACAGTGCGGCCCAGCCCGAGCACGGGGATGAGCAGGATCCGTTCTTCCAGCAGCAGCAGCGGCTGGAGGAGCATAACGGGGAGCTGCCACCGAGGGCGCCGGAGTACGGCGATCCGCTCGACCGCCCGCTGCGGGATGGCCCTGCCGACGGTCGCTCTGCGGAGAATGGCTCTGCGGAGGACGGCACGCACCGCGGCTGAGCACCGCGAGCACTGAGCCTGCCCTCGCGCAGCCTCAACCCACCGACGGCGGCCCGGAACCTCTTCTCGAGGTCCCGGGCCGCCGTCGGTCGTGAGGGCCGTGCCAGACTGACATCCATGCCCACCGGACCCCCGCGCGCGCGTTCCCGCATGGACGACATCACCGTCGAGCGGGTGCTGCGCGTGGTCGAGTCGATCCCTTCCGGGCAGGTCGCGGCCTACGGCGAGGTAGGCGCGATCGTCGGCGTCGGCCCCCGCCTGGTGGGTCGCATCATGCGCACCTGGGGCTCTGGCGTGCCCTGGTGGCGGGTGACCAGCGCCTCCGGCGACCATCCTCTGCTGGCTCGGGCCCTCCCCCATTGGGAGGCCGAGGGCATCGCGGTGGCGCCGCACGGTCGCGGCTGCCGGATGGCGGATTTCGGCGCAGACCTGGAGGAGCTGCGGGAGCGGTCCCGCGCCCTCCTCGCGGAGCTCGACGAGGCGTGATCACCGCTCCTCGCAGCCTCCCGCGCGGCGTGGAGGCCGACTCGAGGGGCCCATCCCCTCTGAGCTGTCGCCACGACCTCCGCGCAGCGACAGCTCAGAGGGGATGGGCTAGCGGAGGGAGACTCCTTGGGAAGCGCTCCCGGGTCACTCCACCGGGACGTCGCCCAGGAAGTAGAACGCCGGCACCTTCGCGGCGTAGTCGTTCCCATCGAGCTCCCGCCAGTTGACGACCTCGGTGGAGCCCTCCCGCTCCTGGGCATGCTGGGTGGCCAGGAACATCAGCCCGATCACGCTGGCGAGTCCCTGATCGGCGGGCTTCGCGCGCAGGATGTCGCCGATCGACGCCTGGCCGGAGAGGCCGCGCACCTCGTTGATGTCGCCGGTGAGGCCCACGATGTCGATGTCGTTGGTGCGCACCAGGTCCGCGAGCACCTCGACGCTGAGCGAGGTGGCGTCGTGCACCTCGGCCTCTGCGGGGGCGCCGGGGTCGGTGGGGTCCTTGAGGCGATGCTGGGACACCGAGTTCATCAGCACCCGCGAGAGGTCCAGCTCGAGCGGGAACGGAGTGCGGGTGGGGACCTGGTCCTTCTGCGCGAGCGCAATGCCCTGCGCCTCCTGGAGCGCCTCGAGCATCACCCGGTGCTGGCGGAAGTCCTGGGAGCGCACGAAGCGGGCGAGGGAGCGGTACAGCTCCGTCTTGACGTCCAGCACCTCCTGCGCGGGGTCGTAGAGGTCGCTGAACACGTTGGCGAGCTTCTCGCGCTCGTCGCGTCCCAGCGAGCGGGCGAAGTCGCGCTCGAGCAGCCGGTCCACCAGATCCTGCGCGGTGCGGGTCTGGACCGGGTCGTTGAGCATCCGGAAGAAGGCGGTGAAGGTGCGGCCCACCGAGGACTGACCGAGCAGGTCGTCACCGGCCAGCAGCTGCTCGAGGATCTCGCCGCGCGAGCCTTCCGGAGAGAGGATCTGCTCGCGCAGCCGCAGATCGACGGCTCGCAGATCTTCCCGGTACTGGAGGAAGTCACCGGAGAGCTCCGCGGCGATCTGCAGGATGTCCCGCAGGCGGTCGCCCGAGACCTCGGGGCTGGGCAGCATCAGCTCGCCCTCGGCGAGGTCTCTGATCTCTGCCTCGATCCGCTCCCGGCGGCGCTGGAGGTCGGCCAGGCGCACATCCCGGTCGGTCTCGGTCTCCTGGGCGAGGCGCTCGAACTGCTGGACCACGAGCTGCAGGCGGGACTCGGTGGTGGTGGGCCGGTGCTCCTCGAGGGAGGCGATGAACTGGATCGCGTCGATCGTCGCCGGAGACGGCTCGAAGGTGGTCTCCGTGCGCTGCGGATCATCACGGCGGGTCAGGTATCCCTCGCGCACCCAGCCGTCCACATACTCCGCGGCGGTGCGGCCGCCGCGGGTCTCGCCTGCGACGTCCTCGAGCTCCGACCCCTCCGGCCCCTCGTCTTCCTGCTCATCGTGGAGGAGCGAGAGATGAGCGCCGACGCGGGCGATCAGCTCGCTGCGCGGGAGCCGACGATCCCCGGAGGGAAAGGTGGACTGCAGGATCGCCAGGACCGCAGGCGCCTTGGTGGCGGCGAGCAGCCGCCAGGTGCTGGCCCGGCGCAGCTGCTCGTACGTTTCCTTGCGCGCGGACACGGCGTCGCTGTGGCGGTCGGTCCACCGGTTCGGCTCAGTCGTGGTCACGAGGGGAGAGTCTAGCGTCGCCAGCAGTCGCGTCCTGAGGGCCTCGCCGCATGAGGGCGGCTCAGCCCTTCACGGAGCCGGACATCAGCCCGGCGAGGAAGTAGCGCGACAGCAGGATGTAGACCAGCAGGGTGGGCAGGGAGGCCAGCAGCGCGCCGGCCATCGAGACGCCGTAGTTGGTCAGCAGCGCCCCGTTGGCGAGGTTGTTCAGCGCGAGGGTGACCGGACCGTTGGCCGCGCTCGAGAAGAAGACCGCGAACAGGAAGTCGTTCCAAGCGTTGGTGAACTGCCAGATCAGCACCACGGCGAAGCCGGGCACGGCGATCGGCAGCGCCACGGACCAGAAGGTGCGCAGCATGCCGGCGCCGTCGACCCGCGAGGCCTCCATGAGCTCCTCGGGCACGGTCTCGAAGTAGTTGCGGAAGATCAGGGTGCAGATGGGGATGCCGAACACCACGTGGAGCACGATCAGCGAGGGGATCCCGTTGGGGACCTGCACGGCGAGCATCAGCTCGAGCAGCGGGATCATCACCGCCTGGTAGGGCAGGAACATGCCGAACAGGATCAGGGTGAAGACGATGTCCGCCCCGGGGAACCGCCAGCGGGAGAGCACGAAGCCGTTCAGGCAGCCCAGGACCGCGGAGATGATCGTGGAGGGGACCACCATCGCCACCGACCGCCCGATCGCCGGGGCGAGCTGGTCCCAGGCCGCTTTCCAGTTGTCCAGGGTCCAGCCGGCGGGCAGCAGCCAAGCGCGGGACGGGGTCGCATCGCCCACGCCCTTGAAGCTGGTGATGAACAGGACGTACACCGGGATCATCACGAACAGGAGCCCGATCAGCAGCAGCAGATAGCGCAGGGTGCGGGCGAGGGTGTACTTCTGACGCCGACGGCGTCCCCCCGCGGTGGGGGTGGCGTCAGTCGTCGCACCGGGCCCGGGAGCACCGGAGGGGGTGGAGAGGTGCGCGGCGGCGGTCATCGACGGGACTCCCGGTACTGGTTGATCAGGTAGGGCACGATCAGCACGGCCACCACCGCGAGCAGGATCGTTCCCACAGCGGCGGAGTTGGCGTAGTCGTAGCTGGACTTGAACAGGAACATGTCCACGGCCGGCACCTTGGTCTGGTAGTTCGCCGGCTTGGAGATGGACATGATCAGGTCGAAGGACTTCAGGGACATGTGCGCGATGATCACCAGGGCGCTCATCACGACCGGGGTCAGCTGCGGGAAGATCACGAGCCGGTACATCTGCAGCTCGGTCGCCCCGTCCATCCGCGCGGCTTCCCGGAGCTCATCGGGGACGCCGCGGAAGCCCGCCAGGAACAGCGCCATCACATACCCGGAGAGCTGCCAGATGGCCGGCAGGGCGATCGCGAGGATGCCGAAGGTGATGTTGTTCCACCAGGGGTTCTGCAGAAAGTCCAGGCCCACCATCTGGAAGAGACGGTTCAGGCCGGAGGCTTTGTCCCCCTGGTTCGAGTTCAGCAGCCAGCGCCACACCACACCCGAGGCGACGAAGGAGATCGCCATCGGGAAGAGGTAGACGGTCTGGAAGAAGCGTCCGCCGGGCAGCGGTCGCTCCAGCAGCCAGGCCCAGAGGAAGCCCATCACCATCGCGCCGATCAGGAAGGCGGCGGTGAACAGCAGCAGGTTCGCCATGGAGTGGCGGAACGCCTCGGTGGCGAACAGCTCGATGTAGTTCTCCAGGCCCACGAAGCTGATCGGCTTGCGGCCGTTGGCCTGTGCGGCGGAGTGGTTGTCCGTCATGGACATCCACAGGTTCTGGCCCATCAGGCCGTAGATGAACACGCCGATGAGGAGCAGCGACGGGGAGATGAGAAGGAGGGGCGGGCCGAATCGGCGCAGCTTTCCAGACACGAAGACCTCTGCAGAGGAAGAGACGGGGAGCACCGCCGGGACCGCGGGTGAGCGCGGGACCGGCGGTGCGGGGAGAGATCAGGCCTGGTTCTCGGTGGCGATATCCGCCAGGGCCTGCTGGTAGGCAGCCAGATCCGTGGCGCCGGCCGTGAACTGGCTGGTCGCATCCGAGATGGCGTTCAGCCAGCCGACGGAGGTGGCCGCGCCGTGGGCGATGGACGAGCAGATCTCGTCCTCCGCGAAGGAGGTCAGAGCAGTCTGCTGGTACTCCGGGAACTCGGCGGTGTCCACGTCGGTGCGGGCCGGGATCGAGCCCTTGGCGAGGTTGAAGGCCAGCTGCCCGTCGGGCGAGGAGATGGTGTCCAGCCAGGCCCGGGTGCCCTCCGGGTTCGGTGCGCCCTCGGGAAGCGTGAACGAGTCGGCGAGGAAGCCGAAGACCTTGTCGGCTCCCGGCAGCTCGAAGTAGACATAGCCGTCCTGCGGGGCGAGGCCTGCCTCGTCGAAGGCGGCGACCGCCCAGTCACCCATCACGTTGTAGGCGGCGGTTCCGTCGATCAGCTGCTGGGTGGCGTCGGGCCAGTCCAGACCATCACGGTCGGTGTTGGTGTGGCTCATCATCGTCTCGAAGTGCTCGAGCGCGGTGGTGACCTCTGCGGAGTCCCAGCCGGTGGAGCCGTCGAACAGGCCGTTGTAGGCGGCGGCACCCAGATCGGCCATGAGGATCGCTTCGAGCAGGTTCACCTGGGTCCAGGCCGCGCCGACAGACAGCGGGGTCACGCCAGCGGCGGCGAGGGTGTCCAGCTGCGCGAGGAACTCGTCCATCGAGGCCGGCGGCGTGGCGGGATCGATCCCGGCCTCGGTGAGCGCGGCGGTGGATCCCCACACCACGTTCGAGCGGTGGATGTTCGAGGGCACCGAGTAGATCGCACCATCGGCGGTGAGGCGTTCGAGGAGGGATTCCGGGAAGGCTTCGCGCAGTCCCAGCTCGTCGTAGACATCAGAGATGTCGACGATCTGGCCGGCGTCGATGTAGTCGTTGAGCTCGGCGCCGGCATGGGCCTGGAAGGTGTCCGGCGGATCGCCGGCCTGCAGGCGGGACTGCAGCATGTCCTTGGCCGCGGAGCCCGCGCCGCCGGCGACCGCACCGTTGATGAACTCGATGTCGGGATACTGCTCGGCGAACACCTCCACGAGGGCGTCGAGTCCGGCCTTCTCCGAGCCGGCCGCCCACCAGGTGAACACCTCGACGGACTTTCCGTCGCCGTCACCGCCGCCCGAACTGTCGGATCCGTCGGATCCACCGCAGGCGGCGAGGCCGACGGCGGCGAGCGTGCCGCCCGTGAGGTAGAGGAAGTTTCTGCGTCGCATGGGTTCTCCTTTGAACATTCCCTGACTGCGCGCTCTGAGCAGGAGTTTCAGCCTCCGGAGCGAGCGTCGCTGCATCGGACAGTACTCCAGTCAGCCAGCGGATCCGGAGCGCATGGCTAACATATTGACAACGATGTCGGACTGGCACCTGCCTGCCAGCCGATACCGCAGGACAAAGAGGCAGCATGCCGCACGCACAGCCGAGCCGGGACCTCCCCACTCTGCGCCAGGTGGCCGAGGCTGCCGGAGTGAGCATCAAGACCGCCTCGCGAGCGCTGAACGACGAGATCCACGTCGCCCCGCGCACCTCGCAGCGGGTGAAGGATGCCGCCGCCGCACTGGGCTATCGCCGGAATCTGCTGGCGCGGGATCTGCGCTCCCGCAGCTCCTCGAACGTGGTGGGCATGGTGATCGCCGATGCCGCCAACCCGTTCTACTCAGGGATCGCCCTGGCCGCCGCCAAGCTCCTCTCCGAACGGGGACTGCTGCTGTTCCTGGGCTTCAGCGACGAGGACGCCGAGATGGAGTCCCGCATCATCGACGGCTTCCTCGAGCGGCGCGTCGCCGGGCTGCTCGTCATCTCCTCCCGCCGCTCTCACCCCCAGCTGTCCGGCGTGTCATCGCAGGAGCTCCCGATGGTCTTCCTCGACCGCCCTGCCCGGGATCTCGAGGTCGACGAGGTGCTCTTCGACAACATCGGCGGAGCGCGTGCCGGGATCGATCACCTCCTCGCCCAGGGGCACCGTCGCATCGGAGTGATCGGCGATTCGGGGGCGCTGCCCACGCACCGAGAGCGGATCTCCGGGGTGCGTCGCGCCTTCTCCGAAGCCGATGTGGCCATCGATGAGGACCTGTTCATCACCGATGCCACGGATGCCGACGGGGCGGAGGCGGCCCTGCGCACGCTGCTCGCCCTGCCCTCCCCTCCCACTGCGGTGTTCACCACGAACAACCGGATGGCCGTCGGCGCGCTCCGTGCCAGTGCGGACGTGGCGGCGACTTTCTCCCTGCTCACCTTCGACGATCTGGAGTTCGCCGACGCCCTCGGAGTCAGCGTCGTCTCGAACTCCCCGCAGGACATGGGTGAGCGCGGCGCGCGGATGCTGCTGGAGCGGATCGACGGCCACACCGGACCGAGACGCCGAGTACGACTGTCCACCGAGCTGAAGGTGCATCGCTCCACTGCGGTCCCTCTGCGGTGACGTCCTGCCTGGGTACTCGACGCGCACCGACTCATCTGTCCCGTTCAGCCCGCCCGTCCCGTTCAGCCCACCCGTCCCGTTCAGCCCGCCCGTCCCGTTCAGCCCACCCGTCCCGTTCAGCCCACTCAGCCCACCAGAACCTTGTCTGTGGTGAGGTTTGAACGGCCATAGGCCGTTCAAAGCTCGCAGGAGACAGAGTTCTGGTGGGGGCGTCCTCCGGGAGCGGGGAGATCCGGTGCGGAGCTCCCCGGGGGCGGTGAGATCCGGTGCGGAGCCCCCCGGGGGCGGTGAGACCTGGGGCGGGGCTCCCCGGGGGCGGGAGGATCCGGATACACTGCCTCGTGAACGTTCACGAACCCGGTCCGCCACCCCTCTGGCCGGCCTCGAGACCAGGAGACGCCTCACCGATGAGCACCCCGCAGCCTTCCGCAGCCGGTCCCACCAGCCCCGACAGCGCCGTCCGCTCCGCCAGCCCCGTCCGCGCCGACAACTCCGCCTGCACTGACATCTGGTGGGAGGAGCTGCCGGCCGGCCGGAATCGGCTGCGCGGCCGCGCCCATCTGCACTCCGACGCTCCGGCGCTGAACCTCGATGGGACCTGGGATTTCCGCTACGGCACCCGCGCGGACGGCTCGGATCTCGGTGAGCCCACCGAGATCGAGGTGCCGGGCCTGTGGCAGCTGCAGGGCCACGGCGCCCCGCAGTACACCAACGTCATCTACCCGATCCCGCGGGAGATCCCGCATGTGCCGGACGAGAACCCCACGGGTCACTACTCCCGCACCCTCTCCGTCCCGGCGGACTGGGCCGAGCAGCTGGCCGCCGGCGCGCGGATCCTGCTGCGCTTCCAGGGCGTGGACTCCGCGGCGAAGGTCTGGATCGACGGCACGGAGATCGGCGTGACCGCCGGATCCCGCCTCACCCAGGAGTTCGATGTCACCGACGCCCTCTCCTCCCCCGCTGAGCAGGGCGATCACCGCGAGCATCGCCTGGAGGTCCGCGTGGTGCAGTGGTCGGTGAACACCTACGTCGAGGACCAGGACATGTGGTGGGCCTCCGGCATCTTCCGCAGCGTGGACCTGCTGCTCCGCCCCGTCGGCGGGATCCATGACCTGGTCACGGTCGCGGACTTCGATCCGGAGACCGGCCGGGGCACCCTGAGCGCGACCGCCTACGACGCGGACGGCCAGGAGGTCGTGGCGAGGATCGAGGTCCCCGCACTCAAGCACTCCGCCTCCACCGGCGTGGATCCCCTCAGCCTCGGGAAGGTGCGGCCCTGGTCTGCCGAGGATCCTCACCTCTACGACGCCACCGTGCGCACCGACACGGAGACCATCTCCCTGCGCGTCGGCTTCCGCCGGGTCGAGGTGGACGGGGAGATCTTCCGCGTCAACGGTGAGCGGATCGTCTTCCGCGGCGTGAACCGTCACGAGGCGGATCCGCTCGTCGGCCGCGCCCAGCAGCTGGAGAACCAGGATCTCGACGTGGCGCTCATGAAGCAGCACAACCTCAACGCCGTCCGCACCTCCCACTACCCGCCCCACCAGCGATTCCTCGAGGTGTGCGACGAGGCGGGGCTGTACGTGATCTGCGAGGGCGACTTCGAGACCCACGGCTTCCACGCCGATTCCACCTGGGGCGAGGACGGCACCGGCGCAGCCGAGGGCCCGGCCCAGAACCCGCTGTTCGAGGAGTCCCTCGTGGAGCGCTCGGAGCGGTTCGTGCGCCGCGACCGCAATCACGCCTCGATCATCATGTGGTCGATCGGCAATGAAGCGGCCAGCGGCCCGGTCACCGAGGCGATGGTCGCGGCGGTGCGGGAGACCGACGCGACCCGTCCGGTGATCTACGAGCAGGACTATGCCGCGGAGTACGTGGACGTGTTCTCGCTGATGTATTCCTCCATCGAGGAGTCCGAGCAGATCGGGCAGCGGGAGCTGTCCAGCAAGTACCAGGACAAGCTCACCTCGATGCTGCGGAGCTTCGCACTGGACGTCCCGGACGGCTATTTCGCGAATCCGCCAGCACTCACGAAGCCCTTCCTGTGGATCGAGTACGCCCACGCGATGGGCAACGGCGCGGGCTCGCTCAAGGAGTACATGGAGCTCACCGAGCGCTACCCGGCGCTGCATGGCGGCTTCATCTGGGAGTGGATCGATCACGGCCTGACGACCACCGACGCCGAAGGCAATGAGATCTACGGCTACGGCGGCGACTTCGGCGAGCGCCTGCACGATTCGAACTTCGTGGCCGACGGGCTGGTGCTGCCTGATCGCACTCCCTCCCCGGCCCTGCTCGATGCCAAGCACCACTACTCCCCCGTCGGCCTCGAGGTCTCCCCCGGGAACGTGCGGATCACCAACCGGTATGCCTTCTCGGATCTCTCCCCCCTGCGCGCCGAGGTGTCGCTGGATGCCCAGGCGAGCTGGCAGGAGCTCGAGCTGCCGCAGATCGCGCCCGGTGAGAGCACCGAGGTGCCGCTTCCGGAGCACGACGGGGCGAGCACCACGGTGCGGCTCAGCACGCGCGAGGCGCAGGGTCCGGTCCCGGCCGGGCACCTGATCGTCTCCGCGGATCACGTCGACACCGAACGGCTGCGCGGGGACGTCGAGCGCCTGCGCACTGCGACCAGCCCGTCGGCCGCCGCGAGTGTCTCCCCGCAGCGGCATGCGGACGGCTCCTGGTCTCTCGGGCCGGCCCGCTTCGATGATCTGGGGCGGCTGGTGGCGCTCGGCGCGCTGGAGATCGAGCACGCGGGGGTGGATCTGTACCGCGCGCCGGTGGACAACGAGCGTGCCCGCACCCGCGCCCCGCTCGAGGCCCGCTGGAAGCGGATCGGCCTCGATGTCGCACGGCGCCGCCTGGTCGACATCTCCGCGGACCCGGACGACGGCGAGACGCTGCGGGTGCGCAGCCGGATCGGGCTGGACGGCTCGGCGCTCGGGGCCGACGTCACCGAGCGCTGGCGCGGCGATGCGGACGGCCTCGACGTGGACGTGACGGTCTCGCCCTCGTCGTTCTGGCCGGGCGATCTGCCGCTGCCGCGCATCGGCTGGACCTTCGCCCTGCCCTCGGCCCCCGACCAGGTGGAATACGAGGGCTACGGCCCGCAGGAGTCCTATCCGGATACCGGCGGCGGCACCACCTTCGGCCGCTGGGCCTCCTCGGTCGAGGATCTGCAGGTGCCGTACGTGTTCCCGCAGGAGAACGGGAACCGGGCCGGGGTGGTCCGCGCAACGCTGAGCGGGGGCCCGCAGGGGCTCGAGCTGCACGCCCCGGACGGCCTCGGGCTGGCGGTGCGTCCCTGGTCCAGTGCCGAGCTCGATGCTCGGGCGCACGACGGGGCGCTGCGTCCCGACGGCCGCACCTGGGTGACGCTCTCCGCGTCGCTGCATGGCGTGGGATCGGCGGCCTGCGGTCCGGAGCCGCTGCCGCAGTACGTGCTCTCCGCCCGAGAGGAGAGCTTCCGGTTCCGCCTGGCCCCTGTGCCTGCCTGAGATCGCCACCACTCCGCAACCCCGCTGTCACCTGGCCACCGCCTCCCCACGGGGGCGGGCGATAGCCTGGGAGGGGCGTCGCCGTGACGTCGCGACGATGCAGCATCGAGGGAGACGCATGACTCAGGGGTATGGACCGGGCCACGGACAGCAGGGGCAGTGGGGGCAGGCCGGGCAGAATCCGCCGCCCGCACCGCAGCCTCAGCAGCAGCCGCAGTGGGGGGCTTCCGAGCAGGCCCCGCCCGCGCCGCCGCAGTGGGGACAGGCCTCGCCCACCGGAGCGCCCACCGGTGCGCCGGGCGCCTACCCGGGTGCGGGCTATCCCGGCGCAGCAGGAGCGCCGGGTGCCGCAGGTCCGGCAGGTTCGGCAGGTCCGGCGTCGACGGTCGCCAAGCTGATCCAGTGGATGTTCTACGCGACTCTCGCGGTGATCGCGGTGCGCCTGATCGGCAACGTGATCGTCTTCGCCGTCCAGTTCGCCGGCGGCGCCTCGGGCTCGGCTGGCCTCGAAGGTGCCGGTGGCCTCCTGGGCCTCCTGCTCCTGCTGGTGAACGGCCTGGTCACACTGGCTCTGCTGGTCCTCGCCGTGATGGTGATCGTCAAGGCCTCCGGCCGTGGCCGGACGGGCGCGATCATCATCATCGCCACCGTGATCCTCTCCGTGATCGCGTACTGGATCCTCAGAGTGATCCTCATCGCGGTCCTCGCCACGTCGACCGACATCTCCACAGTGGGCCTGATGTCCCTCGTGTATCTGGTCGCCGAGATCATCCGAGTGCTGATCGTCTTCGCCGTCCTGATCGTCGGCGCCCTGATGTCTCGTCGCTGGGCGAAGCAGAACGCCTGACCGCTCCAGCTCCACGCATGGCAGACGCCCCGGATCTCTGAGAGGTCCGGGGCGTCTCACGTGCGGCCACTCCGCGGTGCTCTGGCCGTCGCACCTGCCGATACGCTGGTGCGCACCACGAGAGGTCGCCGGCTGGCGATGCTCCGGCGCAGCGCAGGGAGAGACGCATGACTCAGGGATACGGACCGGAGTTCGGCCAGCAGGGCCAGCAGGGCCAGCAGGGCCAGTGGGGGCAGCAAGGACAGCAGCCGCAGTGGGAGCAGCAGCCGCAGTGGGGTCAGGCCTCACCCGCCCCGGTGCCGGGTGGCTACCCGGGCAGCGCAGGCCAGGGCGGCATGGGCACCGGTCCGCAGTTCGGGCCCGGTGACGGGGTCAACTGGCGCCGGGTGAAGCTGCTCGGCCTGATCCTGCTGATCGGGACGGCCCTGCTGCTGCTGATCCGCCTCGGCATCAACCTGGCCTCCTTCATCGGAGCGGATGAGGTCGCCGCCACCGATGCCGGTGGCGAGATGGGCGCGCTCGGAATCGGTGCGGGGCTCACCTCCCTCGTGCTGACCATTGCCAGTCACGCCGTGGGCCTCATCCTGTTCGTCCTGGCGATCATCGCTGCGGTGATGGGTCGCGGCAAGGCCCGGACCGGCGGGATCATGGTTGCCGTCGCGGTCCCGGCGTCCGTCGTCCTCTACTGGATCGTCACCGTGATCGTGGCAGTGGTCCTCCTCGCGTCCGGCATGGCCGACGCTGATACCGGCGAGCTCACGGGCAACGGCTACCGCATCGCGGCGGCGGTCGATGTGCTGCGCAACCTCCTCATCATCGCGATCATCGGGCTCGGTTCCTTCTTCGTCCACAGCACCGCGGCGAAGAAGCTCTCCGCCTGAGGGTCGATAGCTCGGCGGCGGTCACGTCGCTGCGGCGGGCGGGCTCCGGACTGGGCTCGGGTTCAGGGCCCGGGCTCGGGTTCACGAACCGTGTCCACGGACCGGGTCAACGGTCCGGGTTCACAGTCCGGGTCCGGGTTCAGGACCCGAACCGCAGGCTCTCCCCGTCCACGGTGACCAGCGCTCTGCCGCCGCCGACGGGGCGCACGGGGCCGACGTCCCCGTCGATGATCGCCTCGGCGGTGACCTCGCCGGTCTCCGTGTCGATCACTCGCAGCCGCTGCGCTCCGCGCGGGTCCAGCGGTGACGTGCGCGCCACCGGGTCCAGCACCACCGCGGTGCCCGCCGAGAGACGTCCGCTCACCGTCGCGTCCGGGGAGCTGAGCGGCAGGGTCCAGATGTTCGCCCCGGTGGCGGTCTCATAGGCGACCAGCTGCCCGCTCGCGTTGGCGACGACCATCGCTCGCCCATCGATGCCGATCCGGGAGGTGAACGCCTCTGCCTGGGCCACACCCTCGGCCCCGGGAGCGGTCCACTCCGCTCGCTGCTCGGAGGCGACGATCTCTCCGGCGGTCTCGGTGCCCGCCTCGGTGCCGGTGGCCAGCACCCTCCCCTGGTCGATCCGCACCGACCAGTCACCAGCCGGGGACGGCGCCGACTCCCACAGCACCGTGCCGTCCTGGTGGGCGGTTGCGGTCAGCGCACCGTCCTCTCCGGAGCAGACGGCGAGCACCAGCGGCACCTCGCGCAGCGGGTCCTGCGGATGCGGCGACGGCCCGGTCGCGGAGATGCGGCAGTCCTCCTCGGGAGCCACCAGGATGCGGCCGACGGGGAACCCCGTGGCGGGGTCGAGCTGGACCCAGCCCTGGGCGGGATCGAAGCGCAGCGGCACCGCCGGGAGCACTCCCGTGGCGCGTGCAGCGTCCAGCAGACCAGGCTGTGCGTCGGGCCGGGCGGCCACCTCCACACCGAGCGGATCGACACCGCGGGTCTGTTCGGCGTCCAGGAGGGTCCACAGCGGAGCCGCGGGGTCGGTGAGGTCATAGCCGCTGAGCCGGCAAGTGCCCTCCGTGCAGTGGCGCAGCACGAGCAGGTCGCCGGCCAGAGCGAGCGGGGTGCCCTCGAAGGTCTGTGCGGGGAAGCCTCCGTCCGGAGCGGAGGCCGTGGGGTCCAGCAGGATCACCTCGGTGCCGGTCCCGGTGGCGCGGACCAGTCGGGTGCCGTCGGCGGAGAGGGCGAGCACGTCCTCGGGGAGCGCCTCAAGGCTGCGAGATCCGGTCCCGTCCAGCAGTTGGGCACCACCGTCCGCTCGGCGCACCAGCACGGGTGTGCCGGGCTCCGGCAGGGAATGCACGGTGTCGCCGTCAGCGACGGCCTCGGCGGTGACCAGGGCCTGTTCCGAGAGCGGATCCAGCCGGGTGGCAAGCACGGCCGGGACGGTCAGGGCGAGCATCAGGGCCGCTGCCACGCCACCGGCGAGCAGGACCCGCGAGCGGCGTCGGAGGCGGTTCCCGACCAGGGCGAGCAGCGCCGCGCCGACCCCCAGCCCGGCGAGGACGCCCGCCGCCAGGCGCAGCACGCCCAGCAGGAAGTGCTCCCCGAGCAGTGCACAGATCCCCGCGACGGCGAGCAGCAACACTGCAGCCCCGAGGGCTGTCGCTGTGTCGATCTCCGGGCGCTCGCCTGGCGCCGCGCCAGCTGTCCCCGTGGCGTCGTCTGCGCCCGGGCGCTCGCCTGGCGCCGCGTCAGCTGTCCCGGTGGCGCCGTCTGCCCCCGGGTCCTCGTCTGTCGCTGCGCCGTCTGTGGCCGTGGCACCGGCCGCCAGCGCGCCGGGCTCTTCGGGGTCGGGTACTTCGGGGTCAGGCTGCGGCGCCCAGGGCGACTGCTCGCTCATCGGCCGCTCACCGGGGTGAGCCGTAGTAGGCGCCGGTGGTCTCCTCCCGCAGGGCGTCGAAGTCACCGGTGCGCAGGGAGTCGCGGATCCGGTCCACCAGGCGCACCACGAAGCGTTCGTTGTGGATCGTGCACAGGGTCGAGGAGAGCATCTCCTTGGCCCGGAACAGGTGATGGACGTAGGCGGCGGTGTAGTGGGTGCAGGTGTAGCAGTCGCAGCCCTCGTCGATCGGGGCGAACTGGCGGCGATACTTCGCACCGGTGAGGTTCACCCGACCGGTGCGCGTGTAGACGGCGCTGTTGCGAGCCACCCGGGACGGGGAGACGCAGTCGAAGGTGTCGGCCCCCGCGGCGATCGCGACGAAGAGGTCATCGACCTCGCTGATGCCCAGCAGGTGGCGCGGCTTCGCCTCGGGAAGCTCATCGGTCACCCATCCCACGATCGTGCCCAGGTTCTCCTTCTCGAGCGCCCCGCCGATGCCGAAGCCGTCGAAGGACCAACCCTCCACGTCCATCGCTCCCAGATCGCGGGAGGCCTGGCGGCGCAGATCCTCGTACTGGGCGCCCTGGATCACGCCCCACAGCTGCTGGTAGGGGCGGTGGGTGCGCTCCGCGGTGAGGCGGGCGTGCTCGGCGAGGCAG
This sequence comes from Brachybacterium sp. AOP29-B2-41, assembly GCF_052378395.1. Lineage (NCBI taxonomy): Bacteria > Bacillati > Actinomycetota > Actinomycetes > Micrococcales > Dermabacteraceae > Brachybacterium > Brachybacterium sp. AOP29-B2-41. The sequence goes on along the minus strand of NZ_JBQSXR010000002.1, from coordinate 93,725 downwards.
CGGATCGCCCACAGCCGGGTGCGCTCGAGCGCCTGCTCCTGGTAGCCGCGGGAGTTCATCAGCGTTGTCAGCTCATCGAAGGCGAACATGATGTCGGCCCCCAGCCCGTGCTGGATCTGCATCGAGATCTCGGGGGTGAAGCGATGCTCATCGCCATTGATGAAGGAGCGGAAGGTGACCCCGTCGTCGTCGACGTGGGCGAGCCGCTCCTTGCCCTCGGCGACCGCGTCGTCCTCCCCTGAGGAGGTCCGGGCCTTCTCGCCGCCGGAGAACTCGCTCGAGAGGACCTTCTTGAAGCCGGCCCCGAGGCTCATCACCTGGAAGCCGCCGGAGTCGGTGTAGGTGGGGCCGGGCCAGTTCATGAAGGCGCCCAGGCCGCCGGCCTCGTCGACCAGGTCGTGGCCGGGCTGGAGGTAGAGGTGATAGGCGTTCGCGAGCAGTGCCTGCGCTCCCAGGTCGCTCATCGACTCCGGCAGCACTGCTTTGACCGTGGCCTTGGTGCCCACCGGGATGAAGGCCGGGGTCTGGATCTGTCCGTGCGGGGTGGTGAGCACCCCGGCGCGCGCCTTCTCCCCGTGGCGGGCGATGATCTCGAATCCGCTGTCAGCGGGAAATGGCGCTGCGGGGATCGACGCTGCGGATATCGACGCGGCGGGGGTCGACGCGGTCGGATTCAGCGCGGCAGGGATGGGCGCGGCAGTCGGATCGGCACTGGGAGAGGTCACCGCTCCATGATCCCACGACCCTTTACAGCTCCCGGCTCCCGACTCCGCGTCCCCGATCGGCCGCCCCCGCGCCACCATCGCTCTAGGATCGACCGCACCCCGCCTTCTCACTCCAGGCCTTCTCACTCCAGGACATCTGTGATGACCCAGCCCGCTTCCGTGCCGTCCACTCCCACCCCAGGTGCCCCGCCCGTCGGGGTCCGCACTGGCGGGCGTGCCGAGGCGCCGCTGCGCCAACCCGCCCTCGCTGTCACAGTGCTGGCCGGGGCAGTGATCCTCACCGGTGTGATCGAGCTGCTGCTCCTGCCTCTGCAGGGCCCGTTCGAGGCCATGCAGTACGTGGTCCAGGGCTTCTACCTGGTCATGGTCCCGGTCAGCCTGGCTTTCAGCGCCTCGGTGCTGTGGCTCCTCGCCGCCTCCGGCAACGCCCGCGTTGACGAAAGGCGCCTCTCGCGTCAGCCACTGCTCATGCTGGGTCTGCTGGTGCTCTCGGCGCTGGTGTTTCCGGCGGGTCAGCTGCTGGCCCTGTTCCTGCGGATGCTCGGGGTGGGCGATGACACCGCCGTCGGATACGGCCTGCGCACTGCGATCGGCAACCTGTTCACCAGCGGCGGCACGATGCTGCTCACCGCCATCATCGGCATGCTCGCGCTGTTGCTGTTGAGGCGCCCGCACCGGGCGGAACAGACCCACCGAATCCCAGTGGGCCCTGTGCCGGTCGCCGTGGTGCTGCTGATCACGGCGCTGCTCCTCGCGGGGATCGTGCCTCTGCAGAACCTGGGCCCCCAGTGGGCAGCCCTCGACTGGGAGGTCCTGCAGGCTCTCCACTCGCTGCTCACCGTCGCGAAGGGGCTGCTGGCCGCGCTGCTCGTCCTCACGATGGGTCTGCTGCTCGCGCTCACCGCCGGACGGACGCGCAAGGTCCTCTGGGCAGGGTTCATCGCCTACTGGGTCACGCAGCTGCTCACCGTCGTGCTGATACGCGCCTTCGTATTCCAGATGCTGAGCGGGGCCGCGGCCGGCGGCGACTGGTTCACCCCCGTCGCCGGGATGGTCGATGTCCTCGGGACCCTGCTGCTGGCGGCGACGTCGGTGGTGGTGATCGTGCTGCTGGCACGGCGCTCGCAGATCCCCAGGAGCTGAGGCGCAAGAAAGCTGAGGCGTGATCACTTCCGGCCGTATCCACTAGGATCCACCGCAGCGCCGGGATCGGGAAACCGCCTGTCCGCGGCAGTGGTGGCCACCGGCCGTGCGGAAGGGGATCGCGATCAGCTCGCCCAACGATCCGCCGCACCCTCGGCATGGTGGGCGCGGCACACCTGCGCACGACGCCGATGAGCAGGCACGGCAGCGTGATGCAGCCAGCGCCTGGGAGCAGCCCGCCCATCTCGAGGACGAGCCGGCCGCGGCGCCCCTCGAGGCCTGGACGCAGGATCCGAGCATCGAGCCGGACAGCGCACCAGCGCCACCTCCTGCACCGGAACACGCCGCATCCCTCCCCCGTTCGGACCTTTCGGCCTGGATCGCGGGTCCGCTGCCTTCGGCGACCTCGTCCCTCGGGGACTGGCTGCAGGGCCCGGCCGAGCTGCACGCCGAACGGGAGGCGGAGGACGCCTGGTCCACGAGCGACTCCGTCTCCGGGACCTGGCGGCCGCGCGGCGAGGCGAGCCGCTCCCGCATCCCGCAGCCCTCCCCCGTCGGCCCTGCCGCAGAAGCCGGCACGGAGCCCTCGCCCACCGCTCCCTCTGCTCCCTCCGACTCCCGGCCCGCCTTCCGGCGCGAGCTGCACGGCCTGCGTGCGGTGGCGCTCGGGCTGGTCGCGGTCTACCACATCTGGCTCGGCCGGGTCTCGGGCGGAGTGGACGTCTTCCTGTTCCTCTCGGCCTTCTTCCTCACCGGCACCTTCTTGCGCCGGCTGGAGAACGGCCGCCCGCTCGGCGTGCCCCGCTACTGGCTGCACACCTTCAAACGGCTGCTGCCGCCCTCGGCAGTGACGATACTGCTGGTCCTCGCGGGGACGGCCGCCTTCCTGCCCGCCTCGATGTGGCAGACGATCATGCAGGAGGCGGTGGCCTCGGCGGCGTACGTGCAGAACCTCCTGCTGGTGCTGCTGCAGGTCGATTACCACGCCCGCGACGCCGGCGCCGCCTCTCCGCTGCAGCACTTCTGGTCCCTCAGCGTGCAGGGGCAGGCCTTCGTAGTCTGGCCGCTGCTGTTTTTGCTGGTGGCGCGGCGTGCTCGAGCCGGAAAGCCGGTGCGCCGCCCCCTGATCGCGATCATCGCGCTGATCGGGGCCGCCTCCCTGACCTGGTCCATCATCTCCACCCAGAGTCAGCAGCAGATCGCCTACTTCGACACCGCGGCCCGGCTGTGGGAGTTCGCCGCAGGATCCCTGCTGGCCCTCGCCCTGCCGGTGCTGGACCGGCTCACCGGGGCGCGGCGGCCGGAGGACGGCCTGGCACCTCGCCATCGGACCCTGCGCGCACTGACCGGCTGGCTGGGCGTCGCGGGACTGCTGGCCTGCGGTGTGCTGCTGGACGTCTCGACGATCTTCCCGGGCTGGATCGCGATCTGGCCGCTGGCCGCCGCGGGCGCGGTGGTCGTCGCCGGACATTCAGGCCGCCGCTGGGGAGTGGATGCGGTGCTGTCCACTCGTCCTGCCGCCTTCATCGGCGACATCTCCTACGCGCTGTACCTCGTGCACTGGCCCATCCTGGTGATCTGGCTGCACCACAGCGGGCAGGAGCGCGCCGGGCTCCTGGACGGCCTGGTGGTGCTGACCGGCTCCATGCTGCTGGCCTGGCTGGTGACCCGGGCGGTGGACGCACCGGTGCGTCGTTCCCGCTGGCTCGAGGCGAAGCCCTGGCGGGCGCTGACCGCGATCGCCCTGAGCTTCGCGCTGGTCGCCGGCGCGGCCGGCGGTTGGTGGATGTTCCTGCACCGCGACCAGCCCCAGACGCCGGTGGCCGAGGGGCCGAGCCTCGCGACCGACGAGGTCGCCACCGTGGCCCCGCCGGATGTGCAGCCCTACGGCTGGCAGCTCGGGAATCAGTGGCCCGACCTGCCGGAGCGCTGCGGCGGTCCCTGGGCGCCCGAGCGCGGTTTCCGCCATGTGAACTGCCAGCAGCTGCTGCCGGGGGATGCGGAGGCGACGGAGACCATCGTGGTGGTGGGCAGCTCGCACTCCCGCCAGTTCATCCCCGCCGTGCTGCCCCTCGCCCAGGCCCGCGGTGCCCAGGTCGTGAACCTGACGATGGACGGCTGCTCCTATCTCGCCGGGACCGAGCGGTGGACCTACTGCGAGGGCTACGACGAGTACGTGCTGGAGTACCTCGATGCGGTGAACCCCGAGACGGTCATGACCACGGTTACCGAGGCCGCCCCCGATGCCCCGTCCGAATCCCTCCCCGAGGGCACCGACGGGGCGCTCCAGATGATCCTGGACCGCGGCATCGAGGTGATCGCCGTCCGCGACACCCCGCGCTGGGAGCAGGATCAGTACCAGTGCGCGGAGGCGGTGATCGATCGCGGCGACACCCCGGCCGATGCCGATGCCGCCTGCGGCGCCGATGTCGAGGACAAGCTCGCTCCGGAGAGCCCTGCCGCTCCGCTCGCAGCGCTCAGCGGCCCGGACGCGTCCGTGACCCTGCTCGATCTCTCACCGCTGATCTGCCCTGACGGCCGCTGCGCGCCGGTGCTCGGAGACACCTTCGTGTACATGGATGACAACCATCTGACCAGGCTCTTCGTCGAACAGACGCTTGCTCCCGCCGTGACACGTGAACTCGAGGCCGCAGCGGTCTGAGCCGGGCGCGAGCCAGATCGGGACCGGCAACGGACCGTCGTGGGCCGTCGTGGGCCGTCCCGGACGTCGACGGCAGGTGCGCGGACTAGCATGTGCCCGACCCCGGGGCGCTCGTACCCGCTCGAGAAGGAAGCAGGTGCACCCCGGTGGACGTCCTGAAGATCCTCGCGACTCTGGGAGCGGCGCTGCTGGTGCTCGGCGCTCCCGGTCTGCCGACGGTGCTGGCGCTGCGCCTGCGGCCGCTGACCGCGGTCGCCGCAGCGATCCCGGTCTCGCTGCTGATGGTCACCGTCGCCGCGGAGGCCGGGCATGTGCTCGGGATCCCCTGGATGGTCCTCTCCCCGCTCGTGCTCGGGCTGCTGGTGGGCGGTGCGCTGTGGCCGCTGGGACGCCGTCAGGCCCGCGCTGCGGCCTCGGAGCAGACGACCATCCCCGCAGAGGACGGGTCGCCCCCGCTCCCCGCGGGCGGCTTCCTGGCGACTCGGCGCGGGAGCACGGCCGCGGTCCTCGCCGGTCTGGTGATCGGAGGCGGCATCCTGCTGGCGCGTGTGCTCCCGATGATGGGTGGGATACATTCCCTCAGCCAGACCTACGACAACGTCTTCCACCTCAACGCCGTACGCCACATCCTGCGCGCCGGGGATGGCTCCGCCTGGGTCGTCGGCGGGATGACCACGCTGCCCGGGAACGAGAAGTACTACCCGGCGATCTGGCACCAGGTGGTCAGCCTCGTCACGCAGGTCTCCGGTCAGGACATCATCCTCGCCTCCAATGTGGTGATGCTGCTGCTCGCCGTGGTGCTGTGGCCGGTGGGGCTCGTGACCCTGATGCGCACCTGCACCACCGCGGGACCCGTCGGCTGGATGGCCGCGGGCATCCTCGCCGGCGTCACTGGTGCCTTCCCGCTGACTCTCATGTATTGGGGCATCGTGCTGCCCTACTTCCTCTCCATGTCGATGATGCCGCTGGTGGTGATCCTGGTCAGCCACCTCGCGGGCCTCGTCCCGCGCAGCGGACAGCGTCTGACCGGCCTCCAACTCACGGTGCTGCTGCCCGTGGTCTGCGGCGCCGTCGCGCTCGCCCACCCGCAGGGGGTCTTCGTCGGCATGGTCCTGGGCCTGCCGATCCTGGTCTGGGGGACCCTCGCGCGAGCGCGCGAACGCTTCTCCCCGCGCCTGCCTGCAGGCCATCGACTCTGGCCGCTCGCGACACTCACGGTCGTGGCGCTCGCCAGCTCCGCCGCGGTGTGGATCCAGTTCCGGCCCTCGAGGGACTCGGCGGTCTGGAAGCCGAACGCCTCGCTGCAGGAAGCGCTCGGACAGGCGATCTCGCTGGCTCCCAACGCCACCCCCACCTTCCTCCCGCTGGGCCTGGTGATGCTGGGCTGCGCGGTCGCAGTGCTGCTGCTGTCCCGCTCCCGCTGGTTGCTGGCGCCCTGGCTGGTCGCCACGGCGATGTCCGTGCTCACCCGCAGCACCCCGGTGGGCGACCTCCGCTACCTCCTCTTCGGGAACTGGTACACGGACAACAACCGCGTCACAGCGATCATCGCGGTCGCCGCGATCCCGGTGCTCGCTCTGGGCATCGAGTCCCTCCAGCGCTGGGCCGGGCAGCACCTGCCGCGATTCGCCGGGCCGACCGGTCACGTCGCCGTCGCCGTCGCCGCGCTGCTCGTGCTGGCGCTCGGCATCCTCTCCCCCGGCTCCCGGGTCAACGAGGACTACTTCGAGATGGACTGGAGGAGCGGCGTGCTGCTCACCGACGACGAGCGAGAGCTGCTCGAGCTCCTGCCCGAGGTGGTCCCCGAGGACGCCGTGATCGCGACCAACGCCTGGAACGGCAGCTCGCTCGCCTACGCGATCTCGGACCGGCAGGTGCTCAACATCTATATGGGCTTCCAGGCGGAGCCCGAGGTGCACCTGCTCAACGCAGAGCTCGACGATGCACAGACCATCCCGGAGGTGTGCGACGCGGCGGAGGACCTGAACGTCGAGTACGCGCTGGACTTCGGCCCCCAGGAGATCCACAACCGCACCGCCACCTACACCGGCCTCAACGAGATCTCCGAGACCGGCGCCGCCGAGGTGGTGCTCCAGGTGGGCGATGCGAAACTGCTGCGCCTGCTCCCCTGCCGCGGCACCGATGGTTCAATGAACGGGTGACTCCCTTCTCCGCCGCCGCTCCCTCGCCCCGTGCCCGCGCCACCGCCCTCGATCTCGGGGCCTTCGTGACCGCTGCCCCGTCGAGCTTCCACGCCGCACGGGAGGCCGCCCGCCGCCTCGAGGCCACCGGCTTCACCGAGCTGGTGGAGACCCGCGCCTGGGATGCGGCGGACGTCGCCGGGGACCGCTATGTGCTGCGCGACGGCTCGCTCATCGCCTGGTCCGCCCCTGAGGGTGCGGAGGTCGCCAGCCCCTTCCGGATCGTCGGCTCCCACACGGACTCCCCCGCGCTGAAGCTCAAGCCGAACCCGCAGCTCGGTGCCGAGACCCTCGCTCAGGTGGGCGTCGAGATCTACGGCGGCCCGCTGCTGAACTCGTGGCTGGACCGTGAGCTGCGGATGGCCGGTCGGCTCGCGCTGGCCGACGGCAGCACCGTGCTGGTGGACACCCCGCGCCTGCTGCGCGTCCCGCAGCTCGCGGTGCACCTGGACCGGGCGGTGAACAAGGACGGCCTGCAGCTGGACCCGCAGCGTCATATGCAGCCGATCATCGGCTTCGCGCCGACCGACGTGATGGAGATCCTCGCCCACCATGCGGGCGTGGCCCGCCGGGACATCGTGGGCATGGACGTGGTCACGGTCGACGCGCAGGCGCCGGCGCTGTTCGGCGCCGAGGAGGAGTTCCTCGCCTCGGGCCGGCTGGACAACCTCAGCTCGGTGCACGCCGAGGTGGAGGCCCTGATCGCCGTCGCCAGGGGTGACCGTGCGGAGACCGCGACCGGTCCGGCACCGATCGCGCTGCTGGTGGCCAACGACCACGAGGAGGTGGGCTCCGCCACGCGCTCCGGCGCCGCCGGTCCCTTCCTCGAGGACGTGCTGGTGCGCGTGCACGCCGCGCTCGGCGGGGACGAGTCGAGCCGCCGCCAGGTGCTGGCGTCCTCGATGGTCCTCTCGGCCGATGCCGGACACGCCGCCCACCCGAACTACCCCGAGCGTCATGACCCGGTGACCCGGCCGCGACTGGGCGAGGGGCCGATGCTCAAGATCAACGCCCAGCAGCGGTATGCGACCGATGCGGTCGGAATCGCAGCTTTCGTTGCGGCCTGCGAGCGTGCTGGGGTGCCCCATCAGCATTTCGTCTCGAACAACGCGATGCCGTGCGGCTCGACCATCGGACCGATCACCGCGACCAGGCTCGGGATGACCACCATCGATGTGGGCATCACACTGCTGTCCATGCACTCCGCACGGGAGATGTGCGCGACCGCCGATCCGCTGCTGCTGCAGCAGGCCTGCGCCGCCTTCCTGCGCGGCTGACGGTCCCGCCCCCCGATGTCCTCGACCGCACCTGTGCACACCCCTGCGCCCGGCACCGCTCCGTGCCTGATGCCGGCTCAGTGCCCGGCACCGGCTCCGTGCCCGCCGCCGGGACCCATGCCGGTCGGTTCCGGCCCGAGCTGCACGGGCTGCGCGGGCTGGCGATCGGCTTGGTGGTGCTCTATCACGTCTTCTTCGACCGGGTATCCGGTGGGGTGGACGTCTTCCTGTTCATCTCGTCCTTCCTCCTGGTGGGCACCTTCGTGCGGAAGGTGGATCGCGGGGAGCCGATGAGACCGGCCGCCTACTGGGGTCGCACCTTCAAGCGACTCCTGCCGCCGACGGCGGTGGTGGCGCTCGCGACCCTCGGCGGCGTGTACCTGCTGCTGCCCCCGGATCGCTGGATGCCGGGCATCACCGATGCGATCGGCTCCCTGATGCATGTGGAGAACTGGGTGCTGATCCAGCGCGGGGTCGACTACTACGCCGCCGAGGACTCCGGTGCCTCCGCCTTCCAGCACTTCTGGTCGCTGTCCATCCAGGGTCAGGTCTTCCTGGTCTGGCCGGTGCTGATCGCGTTCGCGGTGCTGATCGCACGCTGGCGGGGGCTGTCCGCCCGCGGGGTGCTGACGGTGGTCTTCTCGCTGGTCCTGCTGGTGTCCTTCGCCTGGTCGGTGTACTCCACCCAGACCCAGCAGCAGGTCGCCTACTTCGACACCTTCACCCGGCTGTGGGAGTTCGCAGCCGGTTCCCTGCTGGGGCTGGGGCTGCCGTGGTGGGAGCAACGGGCGCGAGAGCGGCGCACGGCGCACGCCTCCCGGCATCGACTGCCCACACCCGCCCCGGTGCTGCCGCGGGTGGTGATGGGCTGGGTGGGCATCGTCGCGCTGGTCTCCTGCGGTCTGCTGATCGACGTGCAGGGCGCGTTCCCCGGGTGGATCGCCGCCTGGCCGCTGGCCGCCGCGGCGCTCGTGCTCTGCTCCGGGACCACCGGGCACCGGCTGAGCGTGGATGCGGTGCTGTCTACCCGGCCGGCGGTGGTGCTCGGCGACATCTCCTACGGCCTGTACCTGGTGCACTGGCCGCTGCTGGCCCTGTTCCTGGCCCGCACGGGGAAGGAGCGGGCGGGGCTGCTCGAGGGCGTGCTGCTGATCCTCGTCTCCCTGGTGCTGGCCTGGCTGCTCACCCGCGTGGTCGACACTCCGATCCGGCGCTGGCCCTGGGCTGCGGCGAAGGCCTGGCGCTCGGGGCTGGTCGCACTCACCTGCCTGGCGGTGGGCCTCGCCCCGATGCTCGCAGCCCAGCAGCACCTGCTGGGACAGCAGCGCGAGGCCGAGGCTCGCGCGGTGGCGGACAACCCAGGCGCCCGGGTGCTGGATCCCGAGTTCACCGTCCACCCCGATGCGGATCCCGACGCCGAGGCGCTGCCCACCGCGGCGCTGCTCGGCAAGGACTGGGTTGCTGGGGAGGAGCGCTGCACCGAGGAGCTCGCCCCGCAGGGCATCGAGACCACCCGCCTGACGAAGCTGTGCCGGATCGTCCCCGGGAAGGAGGGCGCCCCGGTCTTCGTCAGCGTGGGCAATTCCCGTCTCGAGCAGTTCAGCGCCTCGCTCATCGCCCTCGCGAAGAAGGAGGGATGGACGCTGGTCGCCCTGTGGAAGGGCGGTTGTGCGTACACTCCGGACGCGGAGCTCGGGATCGAGGCCTGCGACGGCTTCAGCGCTGAGGTGAAGTCCTATCTGGACCGGGTGACGCCGGACGCGGTCGCCCTGAACACCACCTTCATGGACCGTGACGGCACCGAGACGGTGATGCCGGGCATGGAGCGCACGCTCCCCGACCTCGCCGCCACCGGGACTCGCGTGATCGCGGTGCGGGACCTGCCGCGGATGCCCTTCGACCCGCCTCTCTGCACCCAGGAGAAGGGGTTCGAGGATCCGGACTGCGCCCCGCCGCTCGCCGAGCCGCTCCTGCAGGAGCGCCCCGATGCGCAGCTGCTCTCCGACCTGCCTGGCTCCGTGACCCCGCTCGAGGTCAACGACCTGGTCTGCCCCGAGGGGATCTGCACCCCGGTGATCGGCAACGTGGTGGTCTCGATCGACGACGACCACCTCACCGGCACCTATGCGGAGTCCATGCAGGGCGAGGTCGACGCCCGCCTGCGCGAGAACGGCTTCGACTGGTGAAGCAGGGCGCCTCGCGCTGAGCCGCCCTCGCTGAGCCGCACTCGCTCAGCCGCCCTCGCAGGCCCTGCCTCGCTGGGCCGCACACGCAGGCCCTGCCTCGCTGGGCGGCCCCCGCTGCGGCTCGCGCCAGGCGTGCCGCAGCCCGCGGGCTCAGTCCGTCGGAGCCTGCGCCTTCATCCCGATCGCACGGACCGCCTCGACCGCGGCCCGTGATCGGGTGACGGCCTCATGGTCGGGACCGTGGTGGCGCTGGGCGTCCTTGAGCAGCTCCTCGACCTGGTAGTACGCATCATCGAGATGGCCGGCCTCGGCCGTGGCCTCGGCGAGTTCGGCGCGCAGTTCGATCGCCTCCGGGGTGAGGGACTCCCCGTGCTCGAGCAGATCGAGCAGGCTGCGGGTGGCGTCGTGGACGCGCTGCTGCGGGGTGCTCATCGGGGTCTCCTGGGAACGTCGCGGTGGGAGTGGCGCCTGACCCTCGATTCTACGCCGGGACGGCCCGGTCCCGCGGCACCGCCGTCGTGCGGCGCAGTACGCTGAGCAGGCCATGGAGATCAATCCGTTCGAGTCGCGCCTGCGCATGCTGCAGCAGATGGACGGCGTCCAGATGCAGCGCGAGGCGGCCCCCGATGAGGAGACCGCCGGCTGCCCGGGGTGCCCGTACTTCTGGACCTGTCCGGTGCCTCATCGCGGCGAGGAGGTCCGAGCCCCTGCGGAGATCGATCTCGAGGACGTGCGAGAGGTGCTGGGTCCGCGCCGCGAGTACAGCCCTCGCGATGAGTCCGACATCGGCTGGACCGATGTCTGGGTCGACGAGGACGGCCTGCGACTCGAGCCGGAGGAGAGGCTCGACGCGCCTGAGCAGGCGCCCGCAGCGGCCCCCGTGGACGTACCCACAGAGGAACCCGCAGAGGAGTCCGCAGAGGAGTCCGGTGCCGTGTCCTCGCCCCGTGGCTGGCGTCGGATGTTCCGGCGCCGACGGTGACCAGTCGTTCGAGGGCGCTCACACACCCACTGCGATCACTGACCCGCAGCCTTCACGGCACCGCAGCGATCAGCCCTCGCCGCTGACCTCCTCCGAGCTCTCCGGGCCGTATCCCGCGGGGCACTGCCCGCCGCGCAGCGCCACCCGGGCGATGTCGGAGGCGGAGAGGCTGCTCACGGCGATGGCCGGGATCGGCTCTGCGGCGTTCTCGAGTGCTGCGGTGCGCGGCGGCACCGTCCGATCTGCGCGCATCCAGCCGGCGGGGGCGGGCTCGCCCAGGACCGTGCTCGCGCCGGTGGTCGCACCGGTGGCTGCGGCAGCGGACCCGCCGACGGCCCCGTCAGCGGTCCCACCGACAGTCGCTGCGTGGTCCTGACCGGCGGAGATGTCGATCCCGAAGATGGTGTGGAAGGCCTCGACGTAGGCATCTGCGTAGCCGGTCTCCGCGAGGTGGCGGGCACGTTCGGCGGGCTGGTGCATGACCTTGGAGAGGATCCGGCGCACGGACCGCTCGAGCTGGTCCGCAGTCTCGCCGGAGACGTCCCGGCGCAGCCGGTCGATCTCCCCGTCGGCCGCATCGAACACCTCGCGTCGCAGCGCGGCCATCGCGGGATCGATCCGGCGCACCTCCTGCTGGGTGCGGAAGGCCTCGACGTTCTCGGCGACGATGGTGCGGGCGGTGAGCAGCGCCGGGTCGGTCTGCGCATCGGTGTCGAGCCGGAGATCTGCGAGCCCGAGCACCGTGACCCCCTTGAGGTGGCCCACCAGCGGGTGCAGGTCGGAGTGGAGGGCGAGGTCGAGCACGACGGTGCGCCCGGCATTCAGGAACAGCTCGGGGAACAGGGAGGTGCCGCGGCCGGAGCAGGCCAGCACCAGATCGGCCTCGCGGATCGCGCGCTCGAGCTGCGTCTCGTCCACGGTCTCGACGCCGTGCCGTTCGGCGAAGCCGGCAGCACGTCCCGAGGGGGAGAACACGCGCACGTCCTGCACCCCGCGGCGCGCCAGCTCGGCGAGCCCCAGCCGGGCGTAGGCGCCGGTGCCGACGATCAGCACGCTGCGGCCGGTGAAGCCGCCCAGCTCGACGTCGGCCCGATCCACCGCGACCGCTGCGCCGCTGCGGCCCGCGGCACCCACCGGCGCCTCGGTGGCCACGGCCTTCGCACAGCGGAAGCCGTGCTGGAAGAGGTCATGGAGCATCGAGGTGGTACGGCCTTCGCGGCGGGCAGCTTCGTAGGACTGCCGCACCTGTCCGCCGATCTCCGCTTCGCCGAGCACCAGGGAGCGCAGCCCGGAGGTGACCTCGTAGAGGTGCTGGGGGACGGGGGTGTCCATCGCCGCGTCGAAGCAGAGGGAGACCACCTCGCGGTCCATCCCGCTGGTGCGGGCCACCGCGTCGAGGACCAGGTCCACGCCCTCGTGGAAGCGGTCGGTGTCGAGGTAGACCTCGAGCCGGTTGCAGGTGCTGACCACCACTTCGCCCGCGACCACCGGGGGCTCGCCGGTGACGGCGGCGCGCTCGCGCTGGAGCTCCTGGATCACGGCCGGGAGGGCGTCCGCGCCACGGGTCAGGGCATCGAGCACCCCGAGGTCGAGGTGCTCGTGGGAAGCGCGGAGGGCAGCGAGCATGATCGCCAGTCTAGGCATCTTCGGGGCGATGTTCCGATCCCTGGGAACTCCGTCATCGAACCTGTGCACAATGGTGTCGCCATGAACAAGAACCCTACGTCAGAGCACCTTTTTGGCGACAGCGCGTCAGATCGATCGCGACACCTGTCAGATACCGGGAACGCCCCAGGCCCCGGCCTCGCCACCGCCCCCGCGATCGCCTCCACGACCCCTCCCGGGACCCCCTCGGCCCTGCCCGCGGAGCACCCCCTGCAGCGCTCCGCTGCGGAGGGCGGGGTGGCCGACGCCTCACTGCTCGGCGAGCTGCGGGGCGTGAGGAGCGCCACCCCCAGCGTGTGGTTCATGCGACAGGCCGGCCGTTCGCTGCCGGAGTACCGCTCGCTGCGCGAGGGCACCACGATGCTCGACTCGTGCGTGCGCCCGGAGATGGCTGCGGAGATCACCGTGCAGCCCGTGCGCCGCCATCAGGTGGATGCTGGGATCTTCTTCTCCGACATCGTGGTGCCCGCCCGCCAGGCGGGGCTCGGCGTCGAGATCAAGCCCGGCGTGGGCCCCGTCTTCGAGCACCCGATCCGCACCGAGGCCGACGTCGACGCCCTGCCCGTGCTCGGCGACGACTACGACGCGGCGCTCGAACCGATCCGCGAGGCTGTGCGTCTGACCGTCGCGGAGCTCGGCACCACTCCCCTGATCGGCTTCGCCGGCGCTCCCTTCACCGTGGCCAGCTACATGGTCGAGGGCGGCCCCAGCCGCGACCACCTGCGCACCCGGGCGCTGATGCGCTCCCAGCCCGAGGTCTGGGCGCGCCTGGCGGCCTGGGTCGCGGAGCTCTCGGGCCGCTTCCTGCGCGCCCAGGTGCTGGCCGGCGCCTCCGCGGTGCAGCTGTTCGACTCGTGGGTCGGCGCGCTGAGCTCCGAGCAGTACCTCACCCATGTGCAGTCGCATTCTGCGGCAGCTCTCGCCCACGTCACCGACCTGCCGGTGCCGCGCATCCACTTCGGTGTCGGCGCCTCGCACCTCATGCCCCAGATGCATGCGGCCGGCGCGACCGTGATGGGCGTGGACCACCGGCTGCGGCTGGACCAGGCTCTCGAGATGCTGCCGGCGGGCACCCCGCTCCAGGGCAACATCGACCCGGCCGTGCTGTTCACCTCCGAGCAGGCCCGTTTCGCGGAGGCTCGCGGAGTGCTCGCGGCCGGCGCCGGTGCGAGCGGTCACGTGGTGAACCTCGGTCACGGCGTCCCTCCGGACACCGACCCGCAGGTCCTCACCGATCTGGTGAGCTTCCTCCACGAGCAGGACGCCCTCGCGCAGGACGTCCACTCGCAGGATCCCGCCACGGCATGACCACCCGCACCCTCGTCGTCGGCGGCGGCCTGGCCGGCCTGCTCGCCGCTCAACGCCACCTGCGCGCAGGGCACCGGGTGGTGCTGCTCGAGGCGACCGGGAGCATCGGCGGCGCGATCGCGCAGGCCGCGCTGCCGGGCGCCGGGGGGCTGGCGGTGAACATCGGCGCCGAGGCCTACTCGACCGGTGCCGGAGCTGTCGATGCGCTGGTCACCGAGCTGGGGCTGGCGGAACAGGTCGTCGCCCCGCGTGAGGGTCTGGGCAGCCGGGTGGTCTCCTCCGCAGGCGTGCACCGCGCCCCCGGCGGCAGCCTGCTGGGGATCCCCGGCCGGCCCCTCGCGGCCGATGCCCGGGCGGTGCTCGGCACCGCCGGGGCGCTGCGCGCGAGCCTCGAGCGGTTCCTCCCTGCCCGCGTCGGCGCCCGTCCCGGGGCGACCGTCGCCGAGGTGGTGGGCAGGCGGCTCGGCCGGAAGGTGCTCGAGCGACTGGTCGCCCCGGTGGTCGGCGGAGTGCATTCCGCGGATCCCACGACCCTCGAGTTCGCCGCCGCCTCCCCCGCGCTGAGCCGCGGCCTGGCCGAGCACGGCTCCCTCACCGCTGCGGTGCGACGGACCCGAGGACGCAGCGCCGGCGCCCGGACCGCCGCGAGCGCCGGCACCCGCGTGCACGCCCTGTCCCCCACCATGGCGCTCCTGCCCCAGACGCTGCAGGCGCAGTTCCTCGCCGAGGGCGGCATCCTGCGCACCGGGGTCGAGGTCGTCGATCTCGGCCGGGACGAGACCGGCTGGACGGTCCGCACCTCTCGCCAGGAGGAGCTCACCGCGGACCGCCTGGTCCTCGCCTGCCCACCGGACACAGCCCGGGAACTGCTGCGGGAGGCGACACCGGGGATCGCAGAGGCGATCCCGCAGGCCCCGTCGGCCCCTGTGCGCCTGGTGGCCCTGGTGGTGGACTCCCCGGCGCTGAACGCCTTCCCCTCGGGCACCGGCGCGCTGGTCGCCCCGGGCACCGACGGGATCCGCGCGAAAGCGCTGACCCATGCGAGCGCCAAATGGGAGCACGTGCAGCAGGCGCTGCACGACGCCCTGCCCGCCGCCGGGAGCCCGCATCTGCTGCGCCTGTCCTACGGCCGCCCCGGCGAGCAGCTGCCTGCTCGGGGCGAGATCGTCGGCCTCGCCCTGGCCGATGCATCCCGCATCCTGGGGGCCCCGCTGTCCGGCACGCAGCTCCTGGCCTCCGAGGTGATCGACTGGGAGCGTGCCATGCGGCAGCCCCAGGCC
Source organism: Brachybacterium sp. AOP29-B2-41 (assembly GCF_052378395.1). Lineage (NCBI taxonomy): Bacteria > Bacillati > Actinomycetota > Actinomycetes > Micrococcales > Dermabacteraceae > Brachybacterium > Brachybacterium sp. AOP29-B2-41. The sequence goes on along the minus strand of NZ_JBQSXR010000002.1, from coordinate 78,296 downwards.
GGCCACCGCGCCGCCCTCGACGCCCTCTCCGGGCTGCTCAGCGAGCAGCCCTCCCTCGAACTGGTCGGCTCCTGGAGAGCCGGCACCGGCATCGACGCGATCGTCCGCGCCGAACAGTCGCTCGCAGAAGACACCACCCCCTCGGAAGGAAACCCCTCATGACCGACACCCCCGCTCAGGAAGCGCAGTCCGTCGAGGACATCGCGCAGACCACCCGATACACCAGCTACACCGTGTTCCGTCGGCTCTCGGGCCTGACCGAGGACGGCGAGCTGACCACCGCGCAGATCCGGTCGTCCCTGGAGGAGGTCACCCAGCTCATCGAGTCCGCCTCCGAGGGCGGCGTGGAGATCCTCGGCTTCTACGACGTCTCGGGCTTCCGCGCCGAGGCGGACCTGATGCTGTGGCTGGCCGCGGATGACCCGGCCGATCTGCAGACCGCGCTGCGCGAGTTCGAGCGTTCCCTCGCCGGGACCTGGCTGCACCGCGAGTGGGCAGGCGTGGGCGTGCACCGCATGGCCGAGTTCGCCAAGGGGCATGCACCCTCGTTCATGGTCCCGGGCTTCGAGCGCAAGCAGTGGATCACCGTCTACCCCTTCGTGCGCAGCTACGACTGGTACCTGCTGGCAGACGACGAGCGCAACCGCATGCTGCGCGAGCACGGGCTGCTGGGTCGCGACTACCCGCAGGTCAACGCCAATACCGTCGCCGCCTTCGCGCTCGGCGACTACGAGTGGCTGCTCTCCTTCGAGGCGGATGACCTCCACGACCTGGTCGACATGATGCGCCACCTGCGCTACTCCGACGCCCGTCTGCACGTGCGCGACGAGCTGCCCTTCCACACCGGCCGACGCCTCGACTCCCTCGAGGACGTCGCCGCGCTGCTCGCCTGACCCACCCCACCATCGAGGACTCACCATGACCGACTCCACCCCGCCGATGCCCAGCCCCTCGACGTCCAGCCCGTCGATGGCCCGCCCGCGCCCTGCGGCGCCCGACTCCGCCACCCATGCCCGGCGCGGCGAGCAGAAGCCCTTCGACGCGATCCTGTTCTCCTCGTTCGGCGGCCCCGACGGTCAGGACGACGTGATCCCGTTTCTGCGCAACGTCACCCGGGGACGTGGGATCCCCGATGAACGCCTCGAGGAGGTCGCCGGCCATTACCGTGCCCTCGGTGGCCGCAGCCCGATCACCGCGCAGAACGAGACGATCATCCTCGCCCTCGAACAGGAGCTCGCCGGCCGCGGGATCGACCTGCCGATCTACTTCGGCAATCGCAACTGGGCGCCCTACAACGCCGAGGCGGTCCGTGCCCTGCATGAGGACGGCCACCGCCACGCCCTGGGCCTGGTGACCAGTGCCTACTCGTCCTACTCCTCGTGTCGGCAGTACCGCGAGGACTTCGGCATGGTGCTCGAGGAGACCGGTCTGGCCGGAGAGGTGAGCATCGACAAGGTGCGCGTCTACTTCAACCATCCGGGGTTCCTCGAACCTGTGGTCGACGGGGTGGCCAGCGCCCTGGCGAGCCTCACCGCGGCCGGTCACGACGCCGATCGGATCGCGGTGCTGTTCTCCACCCACTCCGTGCCGAACTCGATGGCCGAGGCCTCCGGCCCTGAGGAGACCCGGGTCGAGGGCTCCGGCGGCTGGTACGTCGAACAGCATCTCGCCGCCTGCCGCTGGGTGATGGAGCAGCTGCACGACGACGTCCCCGAGCTCCCGCAGTGGCAGCTGGTGTACCAGTCCCGCTCCGGGGCGCCCCACATCCCCTGGCTCGAGCCCGACGTCAACGACGTGATCGAGCAGCTTGCGGCCGATGATGCGGCCGACGCAGTGATCGTGGTCCCGATCGGCTTCGTCACCGACCATGTCGAGGTGGTCTGGGACCTGGACACCGAGGCGAAGGAGACCGCCGAGGAGAAGGGGCTCGACTTCCGCCGCGTCGCGACCTCCGGCGAGGATCCCCGATTCATCGCCGCGCTGGCCGATCTGGTCCAGGAGCGACTGGACGCGCAGTTCCCGCGCCGCATCGTCACCGACTTCGGGGGCACGCCGGACGTCTGCGGGGTGAACTGCTGCGTCGGCCGTCTGTGCCGCCCGACGACCAGTGCCGTGGACTCGGAGCGGGATGTGGAGCGCGCGCGAGCAGAGGCGGCCACAGCAGGAGCGGGCTCGTGACGCCCGGCCCCCGATCAGCCGGAGCCGCGGGGAATGACGGGGCTGCCGGGCCCGCATCCTTCGTCGGCTCCGGCCTCCGGATCGGGACCCGTGCCTCGGACCTCGCGCTGACCCAGTCGGGGCAGGTGGGCGAGGCGCTGGTGGCGGGCACCGACCACGCCGTCGAGCTGGTGCACGTGAGCACCCGCGGAGACCGTGACCGCATCAGCCCGCTCGCGCAGATCGGCGGTACCGGCGTGTTCGTCACCGCCGTCCGTCAGGCGCTGCTGGATGAGAAGGTCGACGTGGTGGTCCACTCCTGCAAGGACCTTCCCACCGCACCGCTGGAGGAGATCACCCTGGCCTGCTACCCGGCCCGGGAGGATCCGCGCGATGCGCTCTGCGCCCGCGACGGGCTCACCCTCGCCGAGCTGCCGGCGGGCTCGAAGGTCGGCACGGGCTCCCCGCGCCGCGCCGCCCAGCTGCTGCGGGCCCGGCCGGATCTGGAGGTGCTCGGGATCCGCGGCAACGTCGAGACCCGACTGGCCCGGGCGCTCGGGGAGGACGCAGACCTCGACGCAGTGGTGCTCGCCGCCTCCGGGCTGCGCCGAGTGGGCCGCGACGCCGCGATCAGCGAGCTGCTGCCGGTCGACGTGATGCTGCCAGCCCCCGCCCAGGGCGCGCTCGCCGTCGAGGCGACCACCGCCGCGCTCGCGACCGCTCCCTGGTTCGCCGACCGGCTGGCCGCGGTCGACGACCCCGCCACCCGCGCAGCGGTCACCGCCGAGCGGGCGCTGCTGCGCACGCTCGAGGCGGGCTGCTCCGCTCCCGTCGCGGCCTACGCCGAGCTCGAGCTCGCCGACCGCGACGAGAGCGACGGCGGCGGCGTGCACGGCAGCGGAGCGCCCAGCGACGGCGAGCACAGCGGAGGTCAGCCCCGCAGCCACGTGCTGCGGCTGCGCGGGCTCGCGATCCGTCCCGACGGCAGCCATGTCGTCGAGGGCGAGGCCCGGGTGGCGCTGGACCTCGCGGTGGATCAGCTCTCCGGTGCCGGCTCGGTGCCGGCAGAGCTCGGGGCCGAGCTCGCGAGCGATCTCCTCGATCGCGGTGCCGGGGAGATCCTCGCGGAGGCCAAGGCCTGATGTCCCCGCTCGACGCTCCCCGTCCCGTGCTGGTCGCCCGACCGGCCGGGCGCGGAGCGACGCTGCTGGCCCGGCTGCGGGAGCGCGGGATCCAGGCCGAGCATCAGCCGCTGATCCGGCTCGAGCACGCCACGGACGAGGAGCTCGCCGTGGCCCGGGAGCGGCTCACCGGCGGCGCCTACTCCCATCTGGTGATCACCTCCCGCACCGCCGCCGAGGCGCTCGGCGCGGTGGTGGTGCCGCCGGGCACCGAGGTGATCGCCGTCGGCGCCGGCACCGCGGCGACGCTGGACGCCTTCAGGATCACGGCCACGATGGTCGCCGGTGGCTCCGGTGCGGCCCTGGTCGCGGAGATGCCGTCTGCGCCGGCGGGGGCCACGGTGCTCTTTCCCGCCTCTGCCGCCGCCTCCCCGACCGTCCCCGAAGGACTGCGGGCGAAGGGCTACCGGGTCCACCAGGTGACCGCCTACCGTCCGCAGCGGCTCGAGCCCCCCGCCCCGGTCGCCGTTGCTCTGGCGACCGGGCGCTACGGTGCGATCGTGCTGACCAGCCCGATGATCGCCCGCCACGCCGCCGCGCTGGGCGTGCATCCCTCGACCCCGATCATCTCGATCGGCGACCCCACCTCCGCCGCGGTGCGCGCCGCGGGGCTGCCGCTCGCCCGGCAGGCGGAGCAGCCGACGGATGATTCCCTCGCCGACGCGGTGCAGCAGGTGCTCGCCGCAGGCTCGTCAGTTCCTGGCCCGTCGGCCATAGACCCGTCGACCGCTGATTCCTCTCCCGCTCTTCCTAAGGAGCCCCGATGACCTCTTCATCCTTCCCCGGCCCGATCGATCGGCCCCGTCGTCTGCGCAGCAGCGCCGCGATGCGCTCCCTGGTGCGTGAGCAGACCCTCCGGCCCGCCGATCTGGTGCTGCCGATGTTCGTGCGCGAGGGTGCGAGCGAGAACCGCCCCGTGAGCTCGATGCCCGGCGTCGTCCAGCACACGATGGACTCCCTGGTCCGCGCTGCGAACGAGGCGGTGGAGCGCGGGGTGGGCGGCGTGATGCTGTTCGGGGTGCCCGAGCTCAAGGACGCCATCGGCTCCGGCGCGACCGACCCGGACGGCATCCTCAACCGGGCGCTCTCGCGCCTGCGCTCCGAGCTCGGTGATGCGACCGTGATCATGGCCGACCTGTGCCTGGACGAGTTCACCGACCACGGCCACTGCGGGGTGCTGGACGCCGCGGGACGCGTCGACAACGACGCCACCCTGGCGCGCTACCGTGAGATGGCCCTCGCCCAGGCCGAGGCCGGCGCGCACCTGCTGGGGCCCTCCGGGATGATGGACGGCCAGATCGCCGCGGTGCGCGATGCGCTGGATGGCGCCGGCCATCTGGACACCGCGGTCTACGCGTACACCGCGAAGTACGCCTCGGCGTTCTACGGCCCGTTCCGCGAGGCGGTCGACTCCTCCCTGCAGGGCGACCGCCGCACCTACCAGCAGGATCCGGCGAACGGCCGGGAGGCTCTGCGGGAGCTCGCGCTCGACGTCGCCGAGGGAGCGGACATGGTGATGGTCAAGCCCGGCCTGCCCTATCTCGACGTGCTCCGGGATGTCGCCGAGGCCTCGCCGGTGCCCGTCGGCGCCTATCAGGTCTCCGGCGAGTACGCGATGATCGAGGCGGCCTCGGCGAACGGCTGGGTGGACCGCGACCGCATGATCCTGGAGTCGCTGCTGGCCTTCCGCCGCGCGGGCGCCTCGACCGTGCTGACCTACTACGCGAGCGAGGTCGCCGGCTGGTTCCGCGAGGGCCTGCCCGCCCACCTGCGCGAATTCCTCTGACCTGCGCGAATTTCTCTGAGCCTCCGCCCCTCCCTCGTCACCCACCACTCCGCCCTCTGATCAGGAGATGCCCCGATGACCCGCACCACCGCCTCTGCCGACCTCTTCACCCGCGCCCAGCAGGTGATCCCCTCCGGCGTGAACTCGCCCGTGCGCGCCTTCGGCTCGGTGGGCGGCACCCCGCCGTTCCTCACCGACGCCAAGGGCGCTCTGCTCCATGACGCCGACGGCAATGAGTACGTGGATCTCGTCGGCTCGTGGGGCCCGATGATCCTCGGCCACGCGGACGACCGTGTCGTCGAGGCGGTGCGCGAGGCCGCGGGCCGCGGGCTGTCCTTCGGCGCCCCGCAGCCGGGCGAGGTGACCCTCGCCGAGGAGGTCGTGCGCCGCATCCGCCCGATCGAGCAGCTGCGCCTGGTCAACTCGGGGACCGAGGCGACGATGAGCGCGCTGCGGGTGGCCCGCGCCGCGACCGGCCGCGACGTGGTCGTGAAGTTCGCCGGCTGCTATCACGGGCATGTCGACGCGCTGCTGGCCGAGGCCGGCAGCGGCGTGGCCACCTTCGCGATGCCGGGCTCGGCGGGCGTCACCGCCGCGACCGCGCGCGACACCGTGGTGCTCCCCTACGGCGACCGTGCGGCCGTGACCTCACTGTTCGCCGAGCGCGGCCAGGAGATCGCCGCGATCATCACCGAGGCCGCTCCCGCCAACATGGGAGTGGTGACGCCGCCGACGGAGGACGGGGTGGGCTTCAACCGCTTCCTCTCCGAGACCGCGCACGCGAGCGGCGCGCTGCTGATCAGCGACGAGGTGCTCACCGGATTCCGTGCGAGCGCCGAGGGTCACTACGGCGTGGACGGCCCCGGGGTCGGCAGCGGGACCGGCGGCAGTGACGTCGGTTGGGCACCGGACCTGATGACCTTCGGCAAGGTGATCGGCGGCGGCCTGCCGGTGGGTGCCTTCGGCGGCCGCAAGGACCTGATGGGGCTGCTCGCCCCGGCGGGGCCCGTCTACCAGGCGGGCACCCTGTCCGGGAATCCGCTCGCGACCGCCGCGGGCCTGGCGACGCTCGCAGGTCTGGACGAGGCGGCCTACGAGACGCTCGGCAGCGCCTCACGCACCCTGCAGCAGCTGGTGGCCGATGCCCTCACCACCGCCGGGGTCCCCCATGTCGTCCAGAGTGCGGGCACCCTGTTCTCGGTGTTCTTCCGGAGCGAGCCCGTGCGCACCTACGAAGATGCGAAGGCGCAGGACACCGCCGCGTTCACCCGCTTCTTCCACGCAATGCTGGAGGGCGGGATCTACCTGCCGCCCTCGGCGTTCGAGGCATGGTTCGTCTCCACCGCCCACACCCCGGAGATCCTCGACCGGATCGCGGCGGTGCTGCCCGCGGCAGCCACGGCCGCAGCACGGGGCTGATCCTCCGCCGCCCATCCGCTGAGGGGGTTCTCCCCATGCCGCACCCTGCGCATCAGGCCGCTCGGGTCGTCGGCGCCTTCGCTGCCCGGGATGCTCGGGAGATCACGACGAGAGCGAGTGCCACCACCGCGAGCAGGCTGACGGCGTGCAGGATGCTGGCCCAGGGGGCATGGTCCGCGCCGCCGACCCCGAAGGTGTCGGCGAGGGTCATCCCGGCCGGGAATGACGCCACGAAGTAGACGGGCGAGCCGAGCGCGAGCAGGGCGAGCATGATCATCAGGATGGTTGCGGCACTGAGCCGACCTCGCACGCCGAGGATCGCCACGGTCACGGCGATCAGCGGCCCGATCAGCAGGGCCACGATCATCAGCCCCCACCCCATCGTGTCGGCGGTCTGCCCGACGGCCGCATGGATCTCTCGCAGCGTGCTGCCGGGCACTGTGGCGAGCGGGTTCAGCACCTGGATCTGAAGGGCCGCGAAGACCGCATAGGCCAGCACTGCTGCAGCACCGATCAGGCCGATGAGACGAGGGGCGAGGGGTGAGGAAGAGGTCATGCCGAAAGTCTGGCAGGCCTGTTCTTGCAGTTCATGGCGATTCTGTGTCGATCACGGGGAGTTACCGGGTGAGTGCGGTGCGGGCGGCCGTCGCTTCCTCCATCGGCTCCTCATGACGGGTCGCCTCCGGTCCCCTGACAGCGCCGCGCGCGCGATCGGCCGGGTGGGTCGTGCTGTACCGGCGGGCTGAGCAGACCGGGCGAGCCGTGCGGGTCGGGCGGGTCGGGCGGGCCGGGTGAGCCGGACGGCCTGGGCGGGCTGGGCGGGCCGCGCGGGCTGGGTGCGTTGTGTCACGACGGCCTGAGATCGTTTCCGTCCGGGGTGCGGCTCGGGCGTGGTGAGCGCCGGGGGCCTGCTCACGCGGCGGGTGCCGGTGCGGCTGACCCATTCCACGGCGTGGCCGTCGGCCGCCGGGTCGCCCACTCGATGGACGCTGCGAGTGTGCTGTTCCTTGTCATTGCAGAGGGCGCAGAGTCCCTGCCCGTTCTCGAGGCTGGTCGCGCCTCCTGAGGCATGAGGACGGACGTGATCGCTCTGCCGGATCGCAGCATTGCAGTAGGGCCCGCGGCAGATCCGATCCCGCCAAAGGATGAACTTCGCCAGCGCCGCCGGGAATGCGCGGGCACGGGATTCGACGGCGACCAGCTCTCCGGTGCGGGGGTGGGTGTACAGGCGTCTCATCACAGCGCGCAGCGCGGGCCCGTCAGGGCCCATCTCCTCTTCCGTCTCCCTGGTGAGCGCGACCCCCAGTGGGCCGCGCAGCTCCTTGCGCAGAACCTCGGCCGGGGCGGTGCCGTATCCCTCGATCTGTGCGAGGTCTCCGGCAGTGGGGTGGATGAGCGCCCGCTCGGCGATCATGATGCCGATGTCGAGGGTGACCGGCTCCATGCCGTCTTCCTGGCCGAGCAGGGTGTCGACGAAGGAGTCGGCCTGGATCGCCTGATGGCCACGTCGGTCGCCGGTGGCTCGTAGCCGCTCGGCCTCGAGGGAGAGGCGTTTGCGGATCTTCGCGCCGGCGAGGCCCGAGACGCGGGCCGAGACCGTGGCCATCCCGTGCTCGGCGCGACGGACGGTGACACGTCGTTCCTGCATTGCCCGCTGGTGACGACGCTTCTGGCCGAAAGGGTCGGCCTGGGCGATCACGGCGGCGGTAGCGTCGTCCCAGTTCTCTGAGCCGGCACCGTCGAGGTCGGGCAGCCGCTGGCCGAGCAGGCGGTCGGCCTCGGCGCGCTGGGACGGGGAGAGGGGCGCGAAGGAGCGGGCGGTCCCGTGGGCGACTGTGCTGGTCACCTGGGCGGTAGCGAGCGCCGCGAGCATCTCGGGCATATCCGCGACCAGGCGACGCTGGGACGCCAGGGAGTGAGCGGCGGAGGCCGGGGACTTGCTGATCTTCATCGACACTTCTCGTGCTGCCTCCCTGGAGGCTTCGCGAAGGAGCTTCTTCGTGGGAGGGAGCTGGTCAGCCTCCTGCGCGGCATGTGCGCGCGCCTCGGCTTTCTTCTGCAGGGTGAGTGAGTCGGCCAGGGCGACGATGGCCCTCGCCTCGATCGCATCCAGGGCGCTGCGCAGCTCGTGGATCCTGCCGACGACCTCCGAGAAGGCGGCAACCTTCATGTCGCCGGGAGTGAACAGCGCCTGCGGCCTCAACGCCAGCTCCCTCAGAACGAAACCCTGGTCTCCGAGGACGGAGGCGAGCTTCGGCGAGCCTTCGACGTGCACGGCGGCGACGAGCGCCTGGTGGGGGTCACCAGGCGATGCGTCGAAGCCCTGCACAACAGAAGACATACCCACATCATTCCCGATAGCACCCCCTAAGGAAAGAGTCTGGGGCAAATGTGGAAAACTCGCAATGTTGAGGAACGGTCACCATCTCAGCGGCCCCGCCGCAGGTGGAGCGGCCATTCATCGCGACCGAACGCCAGCCAGGATTTCCATCTATTAATGCCCTGACGCCGCGCATTGGCGCATTCACAAGCCCTCCGCAATAAATGTGGATAAACCCCTGATGTGGAGGAATCGTCGATACCGCGACGCCGCGCGACCGTGACCCCGGGCGACGCCGCACGACGGTCTGCGTCGGCCTATGACAGCAGGCTCGACATCCCCTCCGGCCTCCCCCAGGCTGGTTCTCGTCGGACTCGCCGGCACCCCGCTTCGTAGCTCAGCCCGGTAGAGCAGCTCCCCCATAAGGAGTCGGTCGCAGGTTCGAATCCTGCCGAAGCGTCCCCGCCCGCCCGTGCGCCAAGGCTGTCTGTCGGACCCCGTAGGCTCGTCCAGCCCCACCAGAGCCTTCCCGAGGAGCCCCGTGCGCCGGTCGACCACCACTAAGAAGCCCGTGCTGAGCCAGCTGATCCTCCCGGGCCTCGAACAGGCCACAGCCGGAGACCTCGCGGCCCATGAGCACCACGAGGGCCTCTCGCTCGAGGGCATCGACCTCACCGGCTGCGATCTCTCCGGGGCGACGTTCACCGAGTGCGAGCTGGTCGGCGTCACCGCCCACACCACGGTCCTGCAGCACGCCCGGCTCGTCGAGACCCGGATCGAGCGGCTGAACGCCCCGGTGCTGGACGCCACCCGTTCCACCTGGCGGGACGTCGAACTGAGCGGTTCCCGGATCGGTGCGCTGGACATCTATGACGCAGGGGTCCGCTCGACCCGGATCTCCGGGAGCAAGTTCGACTGGATCAATCTGCGCTCGAGCATCCTCGAGGATGTGCTCTTCGAGGACTGCACGATCGAGGAGCTGGATCTCTCCGGGGCCACCGCCACCCGGGTGGCCTTCGTCAACTGCCGCGTCGGCAGCCTCGCCCTCGCCCACGCCACGCTGAAAGATGTGGACCTGCGCGGCCTCGAGATCGGGGCGATCGGCAACCTCGAGGGGATGGCCGGCGCAACCCTTGACGCCCAGCAGGTCACGACCCTCGCGCCGGTCTTCGCGAGCCATCTGGGGATCCGCGTCGAGGGGTGAGAGCTCCGTCCTGGGCAGGTCGAGAACTGCTCAGGAGCAGGTCGCGAACCGCTCCGGAGTCGTTCCAGAGCCGTCCCTGCACAGCAGAACGCGGGCCGGAGGAACTCCGACCCGCGCCTGGGACGTGATCGTACGCTCAGCCGCGTCCGCTGAGTCGCTGCTTGCGAGAACTGACCTCGCCCGTGTTGAAGCCCGCGAGGTGCAGGCCGCCATGGAAGCGGGCATGCTCGATCTTCACGCAGCGATCCATCACCACGTCGAGCCCGCCGGCCTCGGCGATCGCGGCGGCCTCCTCGTTCCAGGAGGCGAGCTGCAGCCACAGCGCCTTCGCGCCGACGTCGACCGCCTCCTGCGCGACGCCCGGCAGGTCGGCGTCCTTGCGGAACACGTCCACGAGGTCCGGCACCACGGGCAGGTCCGCGAGCGAGTCGTAGGCCGGATGGCCGAGGATCGTGGTGGCCCTGGGGTTCACGAAGTACACCTCGTACGGGGAGCTCGAGAGCAGGTAGGTCGCCACGAAGTAGCTGGCCCGCGCCGCATTCGCCGAGGCGCCGACGATCGCGATGCTCTTCGCGCGGCGCAGGATCGCGAGCCGGTCCGGGGCCGACGGGCCCTGCCAGGTGCGCCCGGGCGCACCGTCGGCCGTGGGAGCCGCCGGGACGGCGCAGGCCGCGCCCGCCCCCTCCGCAACCACGCTCTGCACACTCACGCCCGGCACGCTCACGCCCGGCACGCTGATGTCGGTCATCGCTGCACTCCCGTCGCCGTCGTGATCGCCTGGTCCAGGTCCCACAGGATGTCCTCGATGTCCTCGAGACCCACCGAGATCCGGATGAGGTCCGCCCGCACGCCGCCCGCCGCGAGCTGCTCCGGGGAGAGCTGGCGGTGGGTGGTCGAGGCGGGGTGGATGACGAGCGTGCGCGCATCACCGATGTTCGCCAGGTGGGAGGCGAGCTGCAGGTTCGCGATGACCTGCTCGCCGGTCGCACGGCCCGCCGCGGCCTCCTCCTCGTCGGTGGCGAAGTCCCCCGTCGGCCGCACGCCGAAGGCGAAGACGGATCCTGGGCCCAGCGGAAGGTACTTCTTCGCCCGGGCGTGATGCGGATGGGATTCGAGCCCTGCCCACGTCACGTACGCGACCCGGGGATCCTCCGCGAGCCACCGCGCGACGGCCTCCGCCCCGGCGAGATGGGCATCGATACGCTGCGGGAGCGTCTCCACACCCTGCAGCAGCTGGAAGGCGGACTGTGCGGGCAGGGACGGCCCGATGTCTCGCAGCTGCTCGGAGCGGAGCTTGGTGAGGAAGCCGTACTCGCCGAAGTTGTCCCACCAGCGGATCCCGCCGTAGGAGTCGACCGGCTCGGTCATGGTCGGGAACTTGCCGTTGCCCCAGTCGAAGCGACCGGACTCGACGACCACACCGCCGAGGGTGGTGCCGTGCCCGCCGAGGAACTTCGTGGCCGAGTGGATGACGATGTCCGCGCCGTGCTCGAGCGGTCGCACCAGGTACGGGGTGGCGAGGGTCGCGTCGACCACGAGCGGCACCCCGTGCTCGTGCGCCAGGTCTGCCAGCCCCTCGAGGTCGGCGATCTCGCCGGAGGGGTTGCCGATGATCTCGACGTAGAGCACCTTCGTCTCCGGCCGGAACGCGGCGCGGTAGTCCTCAGGGTCGGAGGAGGGCACGAAGGTGGTCTCCACGCCGAAGCGGCGCAGGGTGACGTCGAGCTGGGTGACGGTGCCGCCGTAGAGCTGCGCCGAGGCGACGACGTGGTCGCCGACGCCCACCAGCGCCGCGAAGGTGATGAACTCCGCGCTCATCCCGGAAGCGGTGGCGACCGCGCCGATCCCGCCCTCGAGGGAGGCGATGCGCTCCTCGAAGGCGGCGACGGTGGGGTTGCCGATGCGGGAGTAGATGTTGCCGTACTTCTGCAGCGCGAAGAGGTTCGCGGCGTCGGCCGCATCGTCGAAGACGAACGAGGTGGTCTGGTAGATCGGGACTGCGCGGGCGCCGTGCTGGGCGTCGGGGGTGCCGCCCGCATGGAGGGCGCGGGTGCGGAACCCGAAGCTGCGCTCGGGGCTCGGCGCGGCGGCGGCCGACGGGGGCTGCGCGGTCCGCCCGGCCTGGGTGGTCTCAGCCTGGGTGGTCTGGGCCTGGGTGGTCATGCAGCGGCTCCTGCCTTGGCCGGGTGATCGGCCGGGAGGGTGTCGAAGGCGGCATTCGCGGCGTCCTCGGCGGAGACGCCGGGGACGACGGGCAGCAGGTCGGTGTTCAGCTCGGTGCCGCGGGCGCGCGCGAGGTCCGCTTCCTTCTCGCGCAGGATCGGCAGCACGTCCCGGCCGAACATCGCCACCTCCTCGGTGAAGTGGAGATAGCAGGTGAGCAGCAGGTTCACGCCGATCTTCTTGTACTCGATGATGCGGTCGGCGATCTCCTCGGGGGTGCCGATGAGCTGGGTCTTGAAGCCGTCGTTGTACTGGACGAGGTCCTCGAAGGAGGAATCGGCCCACATGCCCTTGCCGTCCTTGGTGGAGGCGCCGGCCTCCTGGACGGACTGGCGGAAGCCCTCGACGGCGGGGCGGTGGGCCTTGGCCACGATCTCGCGCAGGGTCTCCTCCGCCTCCTTCCGGGACTCGCGGGCGATGACGAAGCCGTTCAGGCCGAACTTCGGGGTGCGGCCTGCGGCGGCGGCCGAGGCGAGGACGCCGGCGACGTTGTCCTCGTAGCCCTCGAGGGTGCGGCCGTTGGAGAAGTACCAGTCCGCGACGCGGCCCGCGGTGGCCTGCGCGGCGGTCGAGTTGCCGCCGAAGAAGATCTCCGGATGAGGGCGACCGGCTACGTCGACGGGCTTCGGGGAGAGGGTGAAGTCATCGATCGAGTAGTACTTCCCGTCCTGGGAGTACCCGTTCTCGGTGAGCAGCCCGCGCAGCGCGGAGATGAACTCCTCGGTGCGCACGTAGCGCTCGTCGTGCTCGAGCCAGGGCAGGCCGAACTTCACGAACTCGTCCTTGAGCCAGCCGGAGACGATGTTCACCGCGGCGCGGCCGCCGGAGAGGTGATCCGCCGTGATCAGCCACTTGGCGAGCACGCCGGGGTGCCACATGCCGGGGTGGAAGGCAGCGATGACCTTGAGCTTCTCGGTCGCGCCGAGCAGCGCCATGGAGAAGGCGGAGGCCTCGTGCTGCTTGTCCGCGCCGTAGCTGGCGGCGTAGCGGGTCTGCGTGAGCGCGTACTCGAAGCCGGACTGCTCGGCGACCTGGGCGAGCTTCGTGTTGTACGGCAGCTGCCAGTCGGTGCGCTGCTCGATGGTGGAGACGACGAGGCCGCCGGACACGTTCGGCACCCAGTAGGCGAACTTCAGCGGCGTCTCGAAGGTCGAGGTGGGGACGGTGGTGGTCATGATTCCTCCAGGGTCGGAGTAGGTGGAGTCTGTCGAGGTCGGGTCAGGGAGGTCAGGTCACATCGGGTCAGGTCAGGTCAGGAGAGTGGGGCGACGGTGGGATCCTCCGCCGGCAGCGCGGCGAGCACCTCGGCCACGGCGTCGACGGCCTCCGGGTTCTGCAGCGAGGTGATGTCCCCCAGCGGCACCGGCGGGCGGCCCGCGCGGCGGTCCCGCTCGGCGTGCACGAGCTGGGCGAGCAGGCGGCGCATGATCTTGCCGGAGCGGGTGCGGGGCAGGTCCGGCACCTGGATCACGAAGCGGGGTTTGGCGATCGGGCCGATCTCGGTGGCGACGCGGGCCCGCAGGGCGGGCACGTCCAGGGCCGACGAATCCGCAGCCCCCGCTGAACCCACTGCACCCGCTGAACCCGCCGGGATCACGAACACCGCGACCGCCTGCCCGGTGAGCGGATCCTGGACCCCGGTGGCGCCGACCTCCTGCACGGTGCGGTCCGCGACCAGCGCAGATTCGATCTCGATGGTGGACAGCCGGTGCCCGGAGACGTTCACGACGTCGTCCAGGCGGCCGAGGATCCAGAAGCACCCGTCGGCATCGACCGTGGCGGAGTCCCCGGCGACGTAATAGCCGCCGTGCTCGCCCCGGCCCGCGTAGTCCTTCCAGTAGGAGTCGCGGTACCGCTCGGGGTCGCCCCAGACGGTGCGGGCCATCCCGGGCCAGGGCCGACGGGCCACCAGGGTGCCGGCCACGCCCGCGGGCTGCTCACGGCCTTCTGCATCGACCACGGCCATGTCGATGCCGGGCAGCGGCACGGTCGCGGAGCCGGGCTTCAGCGTGGTCACGCCGGGCAGCGGGACCAGCATCGCGGCGCCGGTCTCGGACTGCCACCAGGTGTCGATGATCGGCAGCTCGCCGCGGCCGAAGGTGCGGTGGAACCACACCCAGGCCTCGGGGTTGATCGCCTCGCCGACGGTGCCCAGCAGGCGCAGCGAGGAGAGGTCGTGCCCGGTGGGCAGCGTGTCCCCGAACCAGCTCATGAAGGTGCGGATCAGGGTGGGGGCGGTGTAGTAGACGGTGACGCCGTAGCGCTCGATGATCTCCAGATGCCGCTCCCGGGTGGGCTCGCCCGGGGTCCCCTCGTAGATCACCTGGGTGAGGCCGTTGGAGAGCGGGCCGTAGATCTCGTAGGTATGGGCGGTGACCCAGGCCAGATCCGCGGTGCACCAGTGGACGTCGCCGGGCTTGGCATCGAAATGCGCCCAGTGCGCCCAGGAGGTGTGGGCGAGATAGCCGCCGCTGGTGTGGACCAGACCCTTGGGCTTGCCGGTGGTGCCGGAGGTGTAGATGATGAACAGCGGATGCTCGGCGTCGAAGCTGCGGGCCTCATGCGTCTCGCTCGCCGTGCCGACGCTCTCGTGCCACCAGACGTCGCGGCCTTCGGTCCAGGCGATGTCCTGGCCGGTGCGGCGCACGACCAGCACGTGCTCGAGCTCGGGCAGGTCGCGGGCGGCGGCGTCGGCCTGGGACTTCACCTCGACGGCCTGACCGCGGCGGAACTGTCCGTCGGAGGTGACCAGCAGCTTCGCCCTCGTGTCCTGCAGGCGGAAGCGCACCGCCTCGGCGCTGAACCCGCCGAAGACGAGCGAGTGCACGGCGCCGATCCGGGCGCAGGCCAGCGCGATGACCACGGTCTCCACGAGCACCGGGAGGTAGACGACCACCCGGTCCCCGGGCTCGATGCCCAGGTCCGTCAGGGCGTTCGCGGCCTGGGAGACGCGGCGCTGGAGATCCTCGTAGGTGACGGACTCCCGGTCCCCCGGCTCGCCCTCGAAGTGCAGGGCGACCTTGGTGCCGTTGCCGGCGCGCACGTGGCGGTCCACGCAGTTCTCGGCGACGTTCAGCCGGCCGCCCACGAACCAGCGGGCGGCGGGGACGCTGAGCTCCTCGGCGGCGGAGTCGGCGGTCGTGCGGGCAGCAGAGCCGGCGGCGGAGTCGGCGGCGGGGTCGGCAGCCGGTGCGACCGTCGGCGCCTCCCATTCCAGGGCGGTGTGCCAGGGCTCTGCCCAGTCGAGCCGGTGCGCGGCGGCCTCCCAGAAGGCGGTCGGATCGGCCGACGCCGTCGCGTAGATGCTCGCATCGACGTTCCACGTCCCCTCGAGCGCGGGGTTCGGCGGGAAGCTGCGGGTCTCGACCAGCCGGGTCTCGGCGGCAGCGCCGGCGGCGGTCCCTGCGAGGGGATCCGCGGCGGTCTCGGTGATGCTCATGTCCACCTCTTCAGCAGCTTCTTCTCGGCGAGGCCCAGCAGGGCGTTGGTCAGGCTGCCCAGCAGCGCCAGCAGCACGATCGCGAGCAGGATCCGATCCACGCGGCCCGTCTGCTGGGAGTCGTTGAGGATGAATCCCAGCCCCATCGAGGAGGCGATCAGCTCGGCGGCGACCAGGAACAGCCAGGCCTGGGCCAGCGCGAGGCGCAGCCCGGAGACGACCGAGGGCACCACGGCCGGCAGCTGGATGGTGCGGAACAGGGACCAGCCGCGCAGGCCGAAGCACCGCCCGGCCTCCACCAGGTGGGGGTCGATGTGGCGCAGGGCCGCGGCGACGGTCGTGAACACCGGGAAGAAGGCACCGATCGCGATCAGCGTGACCTTGGATTCCTCCCCGATCTGCAGCCACAGGATCAGCAGCGGCACCCAGGCGAGTGAGGGCACGGCGCGCAGCGCGGCGAGGGTCGGGTTCAGCAGTGCATCGCCTGCGCGGGACAGGCCCACGATCGCGGCGACGGCGAGGCCCACGAGGGAGCCGATCGCGAAGCCCAGCAGCACGCGCTGCACCGAGATGGCGATGTGCAGACCCAGCTCGCCGCGCTCGATCAGCTCGACCCCGGCCTGCAGCACGGTCAGCGGGCCGGGCAGGCGGTAGGCGGGCACCAGCCCGGCGGCGGTGGTGAGCTGCCAGGCGGCGAGGATCAGCAGCGGCAGCACGGCGCCGGCGGCGAGGCGCACTCCGGTGCGCTCCCAGAAGGCGGTGCGGCCTTCAGCGGATGCGTGTTCCGCTCCGACCGGGGACGCAGCGGTCGGCGGGGCTGTCGCGGTGGTCGCGCTCACTGCTTCTCCGCCGTCTGCTTCTCCACTGCGGCCGTCGCGAAGTCAGCGTGGAGGATCGAGCCGCGGGCCTTCTCGACCGCGTCGGCCCCGCCCCGGACGTCCCCGGAGTCGGAGAGCATCGGGGAGATCGCCTCGAGGACGGCGAGCTGGTCCTCACCGGGCACGCCGGAGACGTCGAGGTTCGAGCGCTCGGTGATCACGGTGGTGGCGACCGCGAGGTCGATGCCGGCCGCATCGGCCAGCAGCTGCGCGGTGGCCTCGAGGTTCGCGAGCGCCCAGGTGCGGGCCTGCTCATAGGCGTCGACGACCACCTGGGCGACGTCGGCGTGGTTCTCGATGAAGTCCTCGGTGGCGTTGAGGAACCCGTAGGTGTTGAAGTCGACGTTGCGGTAGACCAGCTGGGCACCGGACTCCACCTCGGCGGCGGCCATGATCGGGTCCAGGCCCGACCAGGCCTCGACGCTGCCGCCCTCGAGGGCGGAGCGGCCGTCGGCGTGCTGGAGCGGCTGCAGCTCCACGTCCTGGATGCTCAGTCCCGCCTCGGTAAGGGTCTGGACCAGGAAGAAGTACGGGTCGGTGCCGGGGGTGGCGGCGACGGCCCGGCCGGCGAGATCGGCAGGGACGGTGATGTCGCTGTCCTCGCCGACCACGAGCGCGGCCCACTCGGGCTGGGAGTAGATGTCGATGACCTTGATCGGGGAGCCATTGGCGCGGGCCAGCAGCGCGGCCGAGCCGGCGGTGGACGCGATATCCGCGGAGCCCGAGCGCAGGAACTCGTTGGCCTTGTTGGAGCCGGCCGACTGCACCCACTCCACGCTCACCGACTCGCCGAGCACGGTCTCGATCAGCTGCTGGTCGCGGATCACGAGGCTGAGGGGGTTGTAGGTGGCCCAGTCGATGGTGAGCGAGTCGGTGCTCCACTCCCCCGCGCCGCCCTCGCCGCCGGAGCCGCCGGAACCCGCTGTGTCCTCGGAGCCCTCCCCGGGCACGCAGGCGGCCAGGCCGATCCCGGCCACGGCGGAGAGTCCGAGGGCGGTGGCGGTGCGGCGGCTGATGCGGTGGGTCATGAGAGGTTCTCCGTCGTGAGTGCGGGGGCGGACGCTGTGGCAGGCCCGGGGGTGGGTGTTCTGGGATGGGCGTGCACGCCGAGACCCTCGAGCAGCTCCACGCGGAGCTCGGCGAGCGCGTGGTCGGCGCGGTCGCGGGGCCGAGCCCCGGGCACCTCGACGACGCGGGCGATCGAGCCGGAGGTGGGGTCCTCACGCAGGGAGCGCAGCAGCAGCACCCGGTCGGCGAGGTACAGCGCCTCTTCGACGTCGTGGGTGACCACGAAGATCGTGGTGGGCTCGGCGGCGTGGATCTCCAGCAGCAGGTCCTGCATGCGCAGGCGGGTCAGGGCGTCGAGCGCGCCGAAGGGCTCATCGAGCAGGAGCACCTCGGGGCTGCGGGCCAGGGCCCGGGCGAGCGAGGCGCGCTGGGCCATGCCGCCGGAGACCTCGCGGGGTCGCTGGTCGGCGGCGTGCTCGAGGCCCACCAGCGCCAGCAGCTCGCGCACCCGCTCGCGGCCCTCGCGCTTCCCGGTGCCGCGGGGCAGGCCCAGGGCCACGTTCTTCTCGAGGGTGCGCCAGGGCAGCAACCGGGGTTCCTGGAAGGCGACCGCGGTGCGCGGATCGGTGCCGGTCAGGGCGGTGCCCCCGATCCGGATCACGCCGGCGGTGGGTCGGTCCAGGCCCGCGATCAGGCGCAGCAGGGTGGACTTCCCGCAGCCCGAGGGGCCGACGACCGCGACGATCTCTCCCGAGCCGAGCTCCACGTCGACCTCGCGCAGCACCTCATGACGCTCCTGCGGGGAGTCGAAGGTGCGGGCGATGGCGTCCAGGCGCACGCCGTTCGGCCGTCCCCGCGCAGGGGGCGCGTCGGCGTCAGGCGCAAGGCCCGGGCGCAGATCAGGGGTGGTGGCGGTACTGGTCATGCCGCCGATCATGAACGCCGACGCGGCACCGACGCCAGATTCTCGTCATAAGCCGTCATAGTCGCGGCCCGAAGAGGAAGCGGGAAGAGATCCGTGCGGAATAGGTCACACCGAGCAGTCCCGCTCAGCCGAGCTCGCCCTCCAGGATGCTCAGCACGTCCGCCTCCCGGAAGCCGAGCGCCCGGTTCAGGGAGAGCATCGGGGCGTTGTCGAGCGCCGTGTAGGTCTGGATCCAGCGTGAGGACTTCGCCTCGGGAACGGCAACGAGATTCTCGAGGTTGGCGAGCTTCAGGGCGCGACCGATGCCCCGGCCGCGGTGCGCGCGGTCCACCAGGGTGTCGTCCTGGGTGAGGATCTCGGGGTCATGACGGTTCACGAAGAGCTCGGTGTATCCGACTGCGACTCCGCCGTCGTGGGCGAGACCGCGCACGAGCGCCCAGCCCTGAGCGTGCATGCGCTGCTCGTTGCGGCGGATCTCGTTGACATCGGCGCGGGAGGCCGGGCGGGTGAGGTCGCCCATCGGCACGTCGGCCTCCATCTGGGTGGTGAGGCGCGCCCAGTCCTCGAGGAACTCCTCGGGGCAGGCGCCCTGCCAGGTGCGCACCTCGATCCCGGGCGCGGGGCGCGCCTCGGCCTGCAGCAGCGCGGGGTCCAGCGGCAGAGCGAGCAGCAGGCGGTGCTCCTGATTCGCGACGCGCAGCCCCTGCGCGCGGGCGAAGGCGACGCCCTCCGCGCTGTAGGTCTCGGCCTGGACCACCGCGGCGTGACCGGTCAGCGCGCCGCGCACGGCAGCGGCGAGCGCCGTGCCGATGCCCTGGCGACGATGTGCCGGGAGCACGGAGATCTCGACCTCGGCAGGGTCCCCGGGGTCGACGTCGGCCCCGGCTGCCCCGACCAGCTCCCCCTCGTTCTGCGCCACCAGCAGCACGGACAGGCGCCCGGGCTTCGGGTCCGCGAAGCGGGCAAGGATCGTCTCCTCGCTCGCCCACCAGGCCGCTTCGCGCCCAGCGTTGAACCCCTCCCCCAGCACGGCGTTCCAGGCGAGCAGCGCCTCACGGTCGGTGCGGTCGACAGGGCTGATCTGCACGGGGCTGTCCTGGGCTGTGCTCATCGAGCCATCCCACCACATCGGGGCCCGCTCTCCCAGCGTTCTTCGCTCCCTTCGCACCTGCGCCGCACGTGTGCCGCAGGTCATCCGCAGAGGTCAAGTCACACCATGTCGAGGCCATCTGGGCCGCCCCGCAGGCCAAGGGCCGACAAATGCTTCTCTTCGGCCGGTTCACGTCTCTTCACGTGCGCGGGAGCCGCTCCTAGTGTTGATCTCGCATTCCCCGGGCTCTCCGGCTGTGGGCCCGCTCCCACAGGATCTCACCGCTCCCCGAGAGCCGCGTCGCGGAATGCACCAGACCACCAGCAGTACGCGAGAAGGACCAGACCCCATGGCACATCTGAACACGCACCGCGCAGTCGGCCGCGCTGTCACCCCGCTCACCGGCACCCACCGCGCGGCGCGCGCTCTCGGCGGCAGCGCCGTGCTCGGCACCGTCCTGGTCGGCGCCGCCTTCGCCGGCGGCACCTCCGCGATGGCGAACGACACCGCACTCGCCGGCGGCGATGAAGACCCCAGCGCCGCCCATTCGGCTCCCGCCGCTTCTGGCTCCGACTCCGGCAGCTCGTCCCAGAAGCTGCGCCAGGGCGATTCCGGCGAGGCCGTCGAGGCGCTGCAGTCCGCGCTGAACGCTCAAGGCGCAGAGCTGCCCGAGACCGGCTACTTCGGCTCCATGACCGTCGCCGCGGTCCAGGACTTCCAGGCCGCGAACGGCCTCCAGGTCGACGGCGTGGTGGGCCCCGAGACGCACGGCGCGCTCGGCGGCGCCCCCTCCTTCGGGGGCTCCTCCGCGGGCGCGCCGACCGCCGGTGCGACCACGGTCCCGACCTCCATCACCTCCGGGACCGGCAGCGCGATCGTCGACGCTGCCCGCTCCGCCGTCGGCACCCCCTACTCCTGGGGTGGCAGCTCGCTCGGCGGCATGGACTGCTCGGGCCTGGTGAACCACGCGTACGAGGCCGCCGGCATCGAGGTGCCGCGCACCAGCAGCCAGATCGCCGCCCAGGGCCGCAGCATCTCCCCGTCGGAGGCGCAGCCCGGCGACCTCGTCGTGTGGCCCGGCCACGTCGCAATCTACGCCGGCGACGGCCAGATCATCGACGCTTCCGGCTCGAAGCAGCAGGTCGTCGAGCGCGGTCTATGGGGCAACCCCACCGGGTTCGTCACCTACCGCTGATCCCGCCGTCGGTCCGCACGCCGACTCACCGAGGCCCGGTTCCGCCGCACGCGGGGCCGGGCCTCGCCCATGCCCCGCAGGAGGGGCCAGAGCGCTCAGCGGCGCAGACGGTGCTCCAGGGACGCCTTCACACCGCTCCACTCGTCGGCCAGGATCGAGTAGACGACGGTATGGCGCAGGGTGCCGTCAGGCATGATCCGGTGCGCGCGCAGGATCCCATCCTGCTGCGCGCCGAGTCGTTCGACGGCGCGGCGTGAGGCGATGTTCAAGTGGTGGACCCGGAACTCGACGCCGAGGCAGCCGAGCTCCTCGAAAGCATGGGTGAGCAGGGTCAGCTTTACTGCGGCGTTGATCCCGGTGCGGTGGATCGAGGCTGCCAGATAGGTGGTGCCGATCTCGAGGCGTCGGTCCCGCAGGGAGATGTTCAGGAAAGACGTGTGGCCGACCACCCGCTCGCTCGCCCGGTCGATCACGGCCCAGGAGGCCGTCGTCCCGGCGGTATCGGAGGCGCACTGCGCGGCAACGGCCTCCGCGACCCGCTCCGGAGCCGGGACATGGGGCGCGTAGGGGATCTTCCAGATCTCCCCGTCGGCCACCACGTCGCGCAGCCCGTCCACGTGCTGCTCGCCGAGCGGCTCGAGCCGCACCCGTGGGTTCTCGAGCGGAACGGGGCGGGGCTGAGGCATGGGGGCAGTGCTCGTCATCCCTCGATCATGCGGGTGAAGAGGCAATGGCGTCGATCCTTCCCGTATGCCGACACCGGTCTCGCGGCGCCGTGTTCGCAGTCCTGCTCGCGCGGCGCCCTGCTTGCGATCTCGTTCTCGCGACGTCATCTTCGCGATCTCCGTCGCGCCGCGTCACAAACCTTGGGAGTGGGCCAAGCGCTACTTATGCTCGGCTGCGTCCTCCTCGGAGGGCCCCCGCATTCCGCCCCCGACCTCTCCCCGCGTTCCCTGCGTTCACCCGCGGCGCGCGAACGACCTGGACGTCGACCCCACTTGAAAAGGTGCCCCACCGATGACTGAGACCCTTCACGAGGCAGCCTCCGCTGCGAGACCGGTCGACGGTTCCTTCGATGCCTCGGGGAACGACGCCGCTGCCCGGGGCTCCGCCTCTCGAGACGTGACGGACTGGGACGCCACGGACTGGGATGCGACGGCCTGGAATGCAGCGGCCTGGGATGCCCTGCTCACCGAAGCGGCCCGGCAGGTGCGGCAGCGCGAGACCGATCATGTCCTGCCCCGTGCACTGCTGGCACGGCTGCTCCAGCTCGGTTTCGGGCGAGTCCGGGTTCCGGCGGCGCACGGTGGGTTCGGGTGGTCGCTGCGCGAGACCTTCGAGCACCTCACCGACCTCGCCGCCGCCGACTCCCACCTGGCGCACCTCTTCCGCGGGCACTTCGTGCTGCTGGAGGAAGTAGCGCTGTTCGCGGAGCCCGCGGAGCGGGATCTCTGGTTCGCCCGCGCTGTGGCCGGGGACTTCATCGGCAACGCCCAGTCAGAGAAGTCCGAGACGCTCGACATCGCCACCACCCTCACTCGCGAGGGTGACCGGCTGGTGCTCAGCGGCACCAAGTACTACACGACCGGCAGCATCTACGCGGACTGGATCGACCTGCTCGCCACCACCGAGGACGGTGACGTGGTGCTGGTGACGGTCTCCACCGACCAGCCGGGCGTGGTCTGCGAGGACGACTGGGACGGGTTCGGCCAGCAGCTCACCGGCACCGGCACCACCCGTTTCATCGGCGCCCTGGTCGACCCCGCGCACGTGCGCGGCACCGACCGCTCCACTGTCGAGGGCCAGCTGCGGCAGGGACTGTTCCAGCTGGTCCTGCTCGCGGTGATCGCCGGGATCGGTCAGGCCGCGGTGAGCGAGTCCGTGACCTATGTCCAGGGGCGCCGCCGCCTGTTCGGTCGCCTGGGTGCCACCGAGGTCCGCGAGGACCCCCTTGTCCAGGACACCAT
The DNA here is from genome assembly GCF_052378395.1 of Brachybacterium sp. AOP29-B2-41. Classification (NCBI taxonomy): domain Bacteria; kingdom Bacillati; phylum Actinomycetota; class Actinomycetes; order Micrococcales; family Dermabacteraceae; genus Brachybacterium; species Brachybacterium sp. AOP29-B2-41. The sequence continues at coordinate 55,504 of NZ_JBQSXR010000002.1, read as the reverse complement.
CGGCTCCGCCTCCTCAGGGGCCTTCGCCGCCCGCACCCTGGTCCTGGCCGTCGCCGACCGCTGGGATCAGATCATCGAAGGTCATCGGCGGGGTGCCGCCTCGGAGGCGGACTTCCGGCAGGCCAAGCGCGATGTCTACCGGATCCAGGGCGAGATCGTCGACCGGGTGCTCACCCTGACCACAGATCTCTTCGAGGTCGGCGGCGCCTCGCAGGTGTCTACGCGCCACGGCTTCGACCGCTTCTGGCGACATGCTCGCACCGTCGCCTCCCACAACCCGATGAAGCAGCGGCGCCGGCTGATCGGCGCCTACGAGCTCGGAGTCGAAGAGAGCGCCGAGCAGTTCGGGGACGTCGCACCAGCGACTCCCGCTCCCCCTGCCACGCCCCGTGACCTGACCGCACCAGGAGCCCACCGATGAACGACGAGACCCGTCCCGCCGAGCACGACCCCGCCTCCCAGCGACTCGAGGAGGCCCTCGCCCGAGCCAGCTCCGAGGACGGCAGGATCCGTCGGCGACGCATGATCGGCGGCGGAATCGCCGCGGTCGCCGTGGTCGGTGCGGCCTCCGCCTGGGGCTTGGCCAGCCGTGGTGGGGCCGACGCCACCGCCTCGGGCAGCGCCACCGCCGGCAACGCCACCGGCAGCCCGGTGAGCGGGGGGACCCTCGTCTACCTCGACGCCGAGGCGAGCCGTTCCACCCAGCCGCAGGGCGCCGGGACCTGGCAGGACTCTGCCTACCTCGAGAACATCGCCGATCGCCTGATCTGGAAGGATCCCGCCACCGGCGAGCTGCAGCCCTACATCGCTGAGAGCTGGGAGATCTCCGCGGACGGCCTCACCTACACCTTCGCCGTCCGTGAGGGCGTGACCTATTCCGACGGCACGTCGCTGGACGCCGCGAGCGTGGCCCGGAACCTGCAATGGCAGGCCGCGGGCGATGACGCCAAGGGCATCCAGCCCTCGGCCCAGTGGCCGCAGCTCGAGGGGATCAGCGTCGCGGGCAGCACCGTCACGGTGACCCTGCTCGAGCCCTACGCCGAGTTCCTCGACGTGCTCTCGGGATGGGCCGCCGTGCTCGTCGCGGACGCCACGATCGATGCGCCTCTGGAGAGCCAGCAGCAGATCACCGGGATCATCGGCAGCGGCCCGTTCACCGTCGAGAGCGAGAAGTACGGCGAGAAGATCGTATTCGTGCGGCGGCAGGGCTACGACTGGGCCCCGCCGAGCCTCGCACATCAGGGCGAGGCGCGCCTCGAGCGCCTCGAGGTCCACGCCGTCACCGACGACACGGCCCGGCTGGGAACGCTCCGCTCCGGACAGGCCGATCTGATCCGCTACCTCCAGCCCGCCGACGAGCTCCAGCTCGCCGAGGATCCGTCCTTCCAGATCCTCTCCGCGCAGGGCATCGGCGCGACCAATCACTGGCAGCTGCGGGTCTCGATCCCCGCGCTGCAGGACGCGCGCGTGCGCCAGGCGCTCCAGGTCGGCATCGATCGCGCCTCCCTGGTCAGTGACCTGTACACCGAGAACTGGGCGGTCGCCCGGAGCGTGGTCACCGAAGACGCCTTCGGCTTCGTCGACCTCAGCACCCAGCTCACCTACGACCCGGTGAAGGCCGCTGCACTGCTCGATGAGGCAGGATTCTCGGATCTCGACAGCGAGGGCTATCGCCGCCGGGACGGCGAGCGCCTGTCGCTGGTCACCGTCATCGATGTCTACGACTCGACTGCCAAGCCGCTGTACCAGCTGGTCCAGGCCCAGCTCAAGGAGCTCGGTGTCGAGCTGTCGCTGCGCGACGCGGACTATTCCCAGGTCTCCGAGGCCTACGCCGCCCCCGACGTCGCCACGGTCCGCTCCGGCTGGCCCTATCCGGCGACCTGGGCGACGCTGCGCACTCAGTGGGCGGCCGACGGCACCGACGCCTTCTCCCTCGACGGCGCCGATCCGACCCTCGATGAGCTGCTCACTGAGCAGGCCACTGCGACGGACCCCGCCGAGCGGTCCGCCCTGCTGGCGGAGCTGCAGCACCACGTCATCGAGAACGCCTATGTCCTCCCCCTGCTCAAGGACTCCCAGATCTTCGCCGCGCAGAGCGATGTGCAGGACTTCTCCTGGAGCGCCGAGGCGCGACCGCTGTTCTACGCCACGTGGCTCGATCGACCGTGACCCCGTGAGGAGAACCCCCACCATGCGCTCCCGCTATCTCATCACCCGGATCCTCCAGGCCATGCTGGTCGTGGCCATCACCTACCTGCTCACCTACTGGGTGCTGTTCGCCCTGCCGGGCGATCCGGTCGCCAACCGCCTCGACAACCCCCAGAACCCGATCCCGCCCGGGCAGGCGAAGGCGATCATCGAGTACTACAACCTCGATCAGCCTGCCCTGCTGCAGTTCCTCATCACGGTTGGGCGCCTGTTCCAGGGCGATCTCGGCTATTCGCTGGGGACCGGCCGCGCCGTGAGCGACATGGTGATGCAGGGGCTCGGCTCGACGCTGCTGCTCGCCCTCGCGGCGCTGGTCGTCGCCGCAGTGATCGCGGCCTCGGTGGGGCTGCTCGCGGTCTTCGCCCCCTGGGAGCCGGTGCGCGGCCTCGCCCGCCTGGTGCCGGCGCTGTCCCTGGCCACGCCCAGCTTCCTGATCGGTCTGCTGCTGCTGCAGATCTTCTCCTACCAGCTCGGCTGGGTCTCGTCTCTGGACACGGAGAGTCTGTCCAGCCTGATCCTCCCCGCGCTGACCCTCGGCATCGCCGCCAGCCCCTCGATCACCCAGGTGCTCATCCAGGGGCTGACCGAGGCGAATGGGAGGCCCTTCGTCCGGGTGCTCCGCTCACGGGGCCTGTCCCAGGGGTCGATCGCCGCCCGGCATGTCATCCGCAACGGGTCGATCCCGGCGCTGACCCTGCTGGCCCTGACGATCGCGGATCTCATCGCCGGCTCCGTGATCGTGGAATCGGTCTTCCACCGCGCAGGGCTCGGATATGTCACCGAGCAGGCGGTGCGCTCGCAGGACGGACCCATCGTGCTCGCCGTGGTGCTACTGGTCTCCTCGCTGTACTCGCTGATCAACCTCGCCACGGACCTGCTGTACCCGGTGATCGACCCCCGGATCAGCATCACAGAGTCCCGCCTGGGAGCCGACGCCCGGGCCACTCGCTCTGCCCAGCCCGCCCAGCCCGACCGGCCTGCTCGCTCTGCCGAGCCCGCCCAGCCCGTCCTGACCGAAGGAGCGTGACCCCGTGACGAGCATCCACTCCCCGACGGTACCCTCGACACGTCCTGCGCCACCCCGCGCCTCCCGTGGCCTGGCTTCCCGGGCTCGGATCTCCCCCGGTCTGGCCTCTCTCGGCGTCGTCGACATCGCGGCGATGCTGCTGCTGGCGCTGCTGGTCATCGCGGTCCTCGCACCCGCTCTGCTCGCCCCTGGCGACCCGCTCAGCGCTGCGACCGCGCAGGCTCTGGATGGCCCCTCGCTCACCCACTGGCTGGGCACGGACTACCTCGGCCGCGACCTCTACACCCGGATCGTCCACGGGGCGCGGACCTCGCTCAGCGCCTCTGCCGTCGCCGTCGCGGTGGGTCTTGCGGGCGGTCTCGCCCTCGGCATCATCTCGGGCTACCTGGGCGGCTGGGTCGATGCGGTGGTCAGCCGACTGATCGATGTGCTGCTGTCCGTGCCGGGCCTGCTGCTGTCGATGGTGATCATCGTGGCCCTGGGCTTCGGAGCAATCAATGCCGCGATCGCCGTGGGCATCTCCTCGATCGCGAGCTTCGCCCGGGTGACCCGCGCGGAGGTCCTCACCGTGCGCACCTCCTCCTATGTCGAGGCGGCGCAGCATCAGGGCTCCTCGCGCTCGCGCACCCTGGTCCATCACATCCTGCCCAACGCGGTGGGCCCGGTCGCCTCGCTGATCCCGCTGCAGTTCGGCGGCTCGATCGTCTGGATCTCCTCGTTGAGCTTCCTGGGCTTCGGCGCCGTGCCCCCGCACCCGGAGTGGGGGCTGCTGGTGGCCGAGGGCCGTCAGTACCTGCTCTCCGCCCCTTGGCTGCTCCTCGCTCCGGGAGCGGTCATCGTCATCACCGTGCTCGCGGCATCCCATCTGCAGGGTGTCCTGGGAAGGATCCGGAGGACCACCGCATGACCACCCATCACCTCGATCTCGATCTCACGCTCCCCGCCGCCGTGGCGACCACGGCCACTGCGCGTCCCACGAACGCTGCGCCGCCCGCGGTCACTGCACCGCCCGCGATCTCGGTGGATTCCCTGAGCATCGGCTACTCGAGCGGTGGCCGCATCGTCCCCACGGTCATCGAGGCGTCCTTCGACGTCCCCACCGGCAGCACCACCGCGCTGGTCGGTGAATCAGGGTCGGGCAAGACCACGATCGCCTCCGCGATCAGCGGTCTGCTCGCGGACAATGCACGCTGGCTGACCGGCGGCGTCCACCTGCTCGGCCAGGACGTCTCCCGCCTCGGCGAGCGCGGCTGGCAGGCGGTGCGGGGCAGCATTCTGGGGTATGTGCCGCAGGATCCGCTGGGCTCGTTGGACCCGCTGCAGACCGTCGGAGGGCATGTCGCCGAGTCGGTGCGCCAGGCCCGCGATGTTCCCCCGCGGGAGGCGCGACGAATCGCCCGGGAGCTGCTGGAGACCGTGCACATCGCCGATGCGGAGCGGAAGCTCGCGGCATATCCGCATGAGCTCTCCGGCGGCCAGCTCCAGCGCGTCCTGATCGCCGGTGCCCTCGCCGGGAACCCCAGCGTGCTGATCGCCGACGAGCCCACCTCAGCCCTCGACGTCACGGTGCAGAAGCGGGTGCTGGACCTCCTCGAAGAGCTGCGCGACGAGCTGTCCCTGTCGGTGCTGCTGATCACCCATGACCTGTCCCTCGCCGCGGAGCGCAGCGATCGGGTGGTCGTGCTGCAGCACGGCCGCGTCGTCGAACAGGGCTCCTCCGCGCAGGTGGTCGCGAGCCCGTCAGCCCCCTACACGCTGCAGCTGTTCCGCGACGTCCCCGCGATGACGCCGCAGAAGTACGCGGCGGCGCGAGCCACGCTGCAGACCCGGCGGGAGAGCCTCGAGAGCGAGCCCGCGGTGCAGGTCACCGCGCTGGCGAAGTCCTTCGACGGCGTCCACCGGGTGCTCGAGGAGGTCGACGTCACGGTGCGGCGCGGCGAGATCCATGCGCTGGTCGGAGAGTCGGGATCCGGGAAGACCACCCTCGCCCGGATCATCGCCGGGCTGACTGCTTTCGACACCGGCACGGTGGAGGTCTCGGGAACGCCGCGGCCGCGCATTCCCGCCGCCGTCAACCCCGATCCGTCCGCGCTCCAGCTGGTGTACCAGAACCCGCTGGCCGCGCTCGATCCGCGCCGTCGCGTAGTCGACCTGGTCGCAGAACCCCTGCGCATCGGCGGGACCGCGAAGGCGGAGGCGCGTTCCCGCGCCCAGGCGCTGCTGCGACAGGTCGGGATCGCCGAGGAGACCGCGGCGCGGCATATCGGCCGGCTCTCCGGCGGCCAGCGTCAGCGCGTCGCGATCGCTCGGGCGCTGATCCTCTCCCCGTCCACGCTGGTGCTGGACGAGCCCACCTCCGCGCTCGACGTCACCGTGCAGGCGCAGATCATCGATCTGCTCTTCGCGCTGCGCGCCGAGGATCCGGCGCTGACGATGCTGTTCATCTCCCACGACCTGAGCCTGGTGCGACAGATCTCCGATTCGATGACGGTCCTGCAACGGGGCCGGGTCGTGGACCAGGGCCCGGCCGCGGAGGTCTTCGCCGCGCCCTGCTCCGCGTACACGCGTGAGCTGATCGACGCGATCCCCCGGGCGCCGAGGGCCAGGGAGTGACCGAATATCAGCCGGTGATCCCGGTGCGGTGCTTCTCGATCGCCATCTCGTAGTAGCGCAGCAGGTCATCGGAGGCGTTCTCCCAGGAGAACTTCTCCGCCTCGGCGCGGGCAGCCTCGCGGATGCGCCCGCGCAGCACCCCGTCGCCGAGCCGGACCAGCGCCGCGTCCAGGCTCGCCTCGTCCCCGGAGTCGAACAGCAGCCCGTCCACCCCGTCGGTGACCTGTTCCATCGTCGGCCCCGAGCGGGCGGCGACCACGGGGAGCCCGGAGGCCATCCCCTCGAGGATCACCAGGCCCAGCGTCTCGGTGACCGAGGGGAAGATGAATCCGTCGGCGCTCGCGAAGGCGCCCGCGAGCTCCTCGCCCTCCATGAATCCGGGGAACAGCGTCGAGGTGCCGGCGAAGAGCTGCTCGAGCTCGCGCCGGTACGGGCCGTCCCCGACGATCGCGAGCGCCACGTCCTCGCGTCGTTCCATCATCGGTCGCAGCGTGTGGATCTCCTTCTCCGCAGCGAGGCGGCCCACGAACACCAGGAGCTTCTTCTCCGGGTGCCCCTGGGTGAGGCGCTCCCGCATCTCCGCGGAGGCGAAGCGGGGATGGAACGCTTGCGTGTCCACGCCGCGGCGCACCACGTGAAGATTCTGGATGCCCTGGGTCGCGAGCTCGGCGCGCATCGTCTCCGAGGTGGCGATGTTGATGTCCGCGAGCGCGTGGTTGCGCCGGATCTGCCACCACACGGGGCGCTTGCCCCAGCGGTAGGCCCGGTAGAGGTCCAGGTAGCGCGGGATATGCGTGTGATAGCTCGCGACCAGCGGGATCCGCTGCCGATGCGCGGCGAAGGCCCCCGAGGAGGCCAGCAGCAACGGCTGGGCGGCGTGGACCACATCCGGGTGGAAGCCGCGGATGATGCCGTCCACGGTGGGGTTCGGCAGAGTGAACCGGCGGTGCTTGTAGAACGGCAGGGTCACGGGCTTGACCCCCACCACCCGCGCCCCATGATGCTCGGTGACACCGAGGTCGGGCGCGATGACCATGACCTCGTGGCCGAGCTCGGTCATCCGCTCGACGGCGTGGCGGAGCCTGGTCACCACGCCGTCGACCGACGGCAGGAAGGTCTCCGTGACGATCGCGATCTTCACGGGCTGCGGGTCACTTCCAGGTGACGGTGGGCATGACCAGCTCGCGCTTGACCCGGTCGGTGTTGTTCATCGCGACCTTGAGGACCTCGGTGAGGTGCTCGTCGGTCAGCAGGTGCGGCTCCAGACCCAGCGAGAGCAGGCTGGTGTTGACGGCGTTGTAGTAGTGGTCGTACTTCTCCACGCGCGGGTTCTCCATGCTGGAGACGGTCACCTCGTTGCCGAGGTCCGCCGCGACCTTCTGCACCTTCTCGGCCAGCTCCTTGACGGAGAACTGCTCGGTGAACTGGTTGTAGACGCGGAACTCGCCGACGTCCGCCGGGTTCTCGCAGGCCAGCTCGATGCAGCGCACGGTGTCCTGGATGTCCAGGTAACCGCGGGTCTGGGAGCCGTTGCCGTAGACGGTGAGATCATGGCCGATGGCCGCCTGGACGATGAAGCGGTTCAGCGCGGTGCCGAACACGGCGTCGTAGTCGAAGCGGTTGACCAGGCGCGGGTCCAGGCGCGTCTCGGCGGTCTCCAGGCCGTAGACCACGCCCTGGTTCAGATCGGTGGCGCGGATGCCCCAGATCTTGCAGGCGAACATGATGTTGTCGCTGTCATGCACCTTGGTGAGGTGGTAGAACGAGCCGGGCTGCTTGGGATAGGGCAGGCGGTCCTTGCGGCCCTTGTGCTCGACCTCGAGCCAGCCCTCTTCGATGTCGATGTTCGGCTGGCCGTACTCGCCCATGGTGCCGAGCTTGACGAGGTGGCAGTCGGGGGCGAAGTCCTTGATCGCCCAGAGCACGTTCAGGGTGCCCTCGATGTTGTTGCGGTGGTTCTCGATCGCATGGGCGCGATCGATCATCGAGTAGGGCGCGGAGCGGTGCTCGGCGAAGTGCACGAACGCCTCGGGCTGGACGTCCCGGATGACGGCGGCGGTGGCGTCATAGTCGGTGAGGTCCACGATCCGGGCGGCGATGTCCTTCCCGGACACCTCCTTCCAGACCTCGACCCGCTCCTGGAGCGGGAGGATCGGAGTCACGGAGTTCGAGCCCAGCTCCACATCGATCTCGCGGCGCACCAGGTTGTCCACAATGGTGACGTCGTGGCCCTTCTGCGAGAGGTACAGGGCAGTGGGCCAGCCGCAGAATCCATCTCCACCGGCGACGACGATCTTCATCTCGTGAGTCCTCCATCAGGTCAAAGTCCCGGCGTGCGAAGGACGACGCAGCCGGATTGTGCACTTCCGTGTCCACCCATAACGTAGTGCAGGTCGGGCACCGCTCAAAGACGCGGGGACCCGGCCTGAACCGCGGAGGAACGGACCATGAACAACGCACTGGACGAGAGCGCGACACGCCGCGCTCCCGTGGCCGGATCCACTGTATCGCCCGCACCCGAGCGGACGCCGAGTGCTCCACGGCCTCTCGCCGCACCGCGCTCCACCACCTCCCTTCCCACCGCACCCACCGCACCTCGGCCGCTGCCGGACACCGCCCGCCGGGTGCTGGTGATGGGCATCGTGAACCGCACCCGTGATTCCTTCTTCGACGAGGGCCGCACCTGGGCTCTGGAGGCCGCGGTGGCCGCCGGGCTCGAGGCCGCCGGCGCCGGCGCGGACCTGATCGACGTGGGCGGGGTGAAGTTCGCCCCCGGGGACCCGGTGCCGGCGCCGGAGGAGATCGAGCGGGTGGTCCCGGTGATCGCCGCGCTGCGCGATGAGCTGCCCGAGCACGTGCTGCTGTCGGTGGACACCTTCGACGCCGAGGTGGCTCGGGCCGCGATCGAGGCCGGGGCAGACCTCATCAACGACACCACCGGGCTCTCGGATCCACGGATGGCCGCCACGGTCGCCGAGACCGGAGCCTCCCTGGTGATCACCCATTCCGTGGCACAGCCCCGTCAGCCCCTCCCCCGGCCGCATTACGACGACGTGGTCACCGAGGTGCGAGACTTCCTCGCCGCACGTCTCCAGCGCGCGCTCGAGGCCGGGATCCCCCGCTCGCGAGTGGTGCTCGATCCCGGGCCGGACCTGAACAAGAACACCCTGCAGACCCTCGAGCTGTTGCGCGGCTTCGAGCAGTACTCCTCGCTCGGCCTGCCGATGCTGGCGGCGCTGTCACGCAAGGACTTCGTGGGCGAGTCGCTGGGCCTGACCAAGGAGCACCGCCTGGAGGGCTCGCTCGCAGCCGCGGCGTGGACCATCCACCACGGCGCCCGGATCCTGCGGGTGCACGACGTGGAGGCCACGGTGCGCCTGGTGCGCATGCTCGAAGTGCTCGCCGGCTGGCGCGACCCGGCCGGGCCGCTGGTCCACAACACCTGACCCGGCGGTCCGGTTCAGCCCGGGTCCTGCTCCCGCCCGGTCCTACTCCCGCCCCGGCCCAGATCCCGCCCTGCCCAGCTCCCGCCACGTCCCAGCTCCCGCCACGCCCCAAAAAGTACCGCTGATATGGGACCTTTCGTCACGCGGCATCCGGCGCCCCTCCGCGACGCCGAGAAAAGTGCCAAATTATGGAACTTTTCGCAACGTAGCCAACGGGAGCGGACGGGGCAGCCGATCGGGGAGCGGCTCGACGGGGTGGAGCGCGCCGACGGGGTACGCGGCACCACCGAGCCCCCTGAGCCCCGTCAGCCCCCGTGCGCTGTGAGCACGGCGTCGGCCAGGCGGGGCATCACCTCTCGGTGGGCGTCGCAGAAGTCGTGGGAGGTGCCGACCACCAGCGCGAGCCCGGCGACGGGGTCCACCCAGAAGGCGGTGCCGCGCATGCCGAAGTGGCCCACGGTGGCCTCGCTGTTGCCGGTGCCGGTCCAGTGGGGGGACTTGGCGCCGCGCACCTCGAGGCCGAGCCCGAACGGGTTGGGGGTCTGCTTGCCGAAGCCGGGCATGATCCCCACCAGCTCGGGGAACTGCACGCCGGTGAGCTCGGCGAACCAGCGGGGCTCCAGCAGTGTGGGCTGCAGCAGCTCGGCGGCGAAGAGGGCGAGGTCGGTGAGGGAGCCATGGGCGCCGACGGAGGCCGAGCCGCTCCATTGCAGGGAGCCCATCCCGAGCGGTTCGGCGATGCGCTCCTGGATCCAGTCGCCGTAGTCGCGGCCGAGCGCCCGCTCGATGTGTCGTGCGGCCTCGTCGATGCCGTAGTTGGAGTAGTGACGGCGCAGGCCGGGGGCCTGCAGCGTGCTCTCGGACTCGTAGAAGTAGCCCGAGGCGTGGGCGAGCAGGTGGCGCAGCGTCGCGCCGGGAGGGCCCGCCGGGTCCTCGAGATCCACCGACCCCTGCTGCAGCGCCAGGGCGGCGCCGCAGCCGGTGAGCGCCTTGGTGACTGAGCGCCATGGGCGCAGCCTCTGGACGTCGCCGCGCCGTTCCCGCTCCCCCTCCCGGCCGAGCACGATGGCTGCGGCCTCGAAGCCGAAATCGTCGAGCAGGTCCAGGGCGCTCATCGCGCGGTCCCGCTCCCGTCGCCCCAGTGCGCGAGGATCTGATCGGTGAGGCCGGGCCAGATCCGCACGTGATCGGGACCGAACGGCTGCGCGCCGAGGAAGGCTGCGGTGAGTCCGGCTGCCGGGTCCACCCAGAGGAAGGAGCCGGACTGGCCGAAGTGCCCGAAGGTCTCCGGCGAGGAGTGCGCGCCGGTCCAGTGCGGATTCTTCCGGCCGCGGATCTCGAAGCCCAAGCCCCAGTCGTTGGGCTTCTGCCGCCCGTAGCCGGGGAGGATTCCCGCCAGCCCCGGGAACTGGACCGCAGTCGCCTCGCGCCAGAGGTCCTCGGGGATCAACGTGGGCGCGAGCAGCTCCCGTCCCACGGCCAGCAGGTCGCGGATCGAGCCGCGGTAGCCGGCGGCCGGCGAGCCGGTGACCTCGAGGTCGGTGAGGTCGAGCCCTGCGACGACGGTCTGCTCCATCCAGTCGGCGTAGTCGTAGCCGGTGGCCTCCTCGAGGTGCGCGGCGAGCACCTCGAAGCCGGTGTTGGAGTAGATGCGGCGGGCGCCGACAGCGCCGACGGTCTCGTCGCCGTCGAAGGCGTAGCCGGCGGTGTGGGCGAGCAGGTGGCGCACGCTCGCTCCCTCCGGGCCAGCGGGCTCGTCGAGGTCGACGAGGCCGCGGTCCACTGCGATCAGGGCCCCGATCGCGGCCAGCGGCTTGGAGACGCTCGCCAGGTCCCAGACCTGCGCGTCATCGCCTTGGAGATGCAGGGTGCGCTCGGCGTCGGACACCCCCACCGCATGCGCGAAGTCGATGTCGACGGGGATCTCGGGCTGGGTCTCGGTCTCCACGCGCTCAAATATGGCACATCCGAACATGGCACATCCGCCTCGAGCTGTCCGCCTCGAGACGTCCGGGCGGTGCCGCCGAGGGGCCACGCCCCGTCAGCAGTCCAGAAGCCCCCGCCTCCTTCGATGCCATTTCGTGACGTGACCGTTTTGTCGCCCCGACCAGGAGTGCTATCGATTGCTCCCGGGAAACCTCAGGAGCTGCAGCTTTTTCCTCTTGTTTACCTGTTCTTGGCGTGCACATGATGTAGCCGATCGCTCACCGACGAGCATCCCGGACCCACGGTTCGCCGAACCGCCGGCACCTGCATGAGGGGGAAGAATGAATCACCTGGACATCACCCGGAGACCGGAGCGCGCCACCGGCGCGCTGCTGCCCATCGCTGCACCGTCCCGGCGCGCCCTGCTGCTCGGGGTGGGCACACTGGGTGCCGGGCTGGCACTGGGCACCGGCGCCGCGGACGCCGCTCCGCCCACGCTCCGCAGAGGCAGTCGGGGATCTGCCGTCAGCTCGCTGCAGCGGAGGCTGAACGACCTGAAATACTGGGCCGGCACAGCCGATGGCAGCTTCGGCCACCTGACAGAGCAGGCGGTGTTCGCGCTGCAGAAGGCGGCAGGTCTGGGGAAGGACGGAGTCGTGGGTCCGAAGACATATCGGGCGCTCGATGCCGGCACCCGGCCCTCACGCAGGATCACCACCGGCGTGGGCTTCGAGGTCGATCTGAAGAAGCAGATCATCATCGCCACCACCGGCGGCTCACTGGCCTACATCCTCAACACCTCCACCGGCAGCGGCGAGCGCTACTACTCCGGGGGTCGGTGGAAGACGGCGACCACTCCGCGAGGAGACTTCTCGATGTACAGCCTGTACAGCAGGGGCTGGCAGAACGGTCCGCTGGGCAACCTCTACCGCCCCGGCTACTACGACCGCGGCTGGGCGATCCACGGCTCGACCTCGATCCCCACCTACCCGGCCTCGCACGGCTGCTGCCGGATCTCCGTCGACGCGTCGGACATGCTGTGGCAGCGCTCCTGGTTCATCAAGGGGCGCCGCGTGCTCGTCTACTGAAGCGCAGCCGAGCCGGACTGCTGAACCGGCCGGGGAGGGGTGGCGCCGCCGTCCCTCCCCTCCAGGGTCGCGCCTCTTCACGAGCCCTGCACGATTTCCTCGCCGCTCCCGCGCCCGGCGGTCCCGGCAGGGACCTGCTCTCGCGATACGATCGGGTGGCGAGCAGCCTCATCGACCCACTTCGTCGATCGGCGCTCGCCCATCTGTCAGCCACTGCGAGAGCGAAGGACCACCGTGGGGATCTTGGATCGGATCGAGCGCGGCCTCGATCGCGGCGTGACGAGCGTCTTCTCGCCCGGCCGCGGCCAGCTGAAGCCGCTCGACCTGGCACAGGGGCTCAAGCGAGAGTGCGATGACCAGATCCAGGTGCTCGACCGCGCCCGGACCCTCGCCCCCAACGTCTACACGATCTACCTGCACTCCCAGGACTACGACCGCTTCGACTCCTGGCAGGACACCCTCCTCGACGAGCTGCAGCGGGTCCTCACCGAGCATGCCGACAAGCAGCGCTATATGTTCGTCGGCGGGGTCTCGATCGAACTGGCACGCGACGACGAGGTGCGCACCGGCCGGTTCGAGACCGAATCCCGCACCGAGCGCGGCAGCGTGGCCCCGGCCACCGGTGCCGCGCAGGCGGGGGCCGGCGGCAGCCCGATCATCGAGATCGACGGGCAGCAGTACCTGCTGACCGGCCCGGTCACCGTGATCGGTCGCGGCGGCGATGCGGACATCATCCTCGAGGACACCGGGGTCTCCCGCCATCACCTCGAGCTGCGCGCCGAGGCGGATTCCACCCTGATCGCCACCGACCTGGGCTCCACCAACGGCACCTTCGTCGACGGCGAGCGGATCCGCACGCCCGTCGCCCTCCATGACCGCTCGCTGCTGAAGATCGGCCGCACCCGCCTGACCGTGCTGCTCCCCGCTGCCGGCCCGGTCAGCTGGTGAACGCCCTATGAGTGAACTGACACTGGTCGCCCTGCGCCTGGGCTTCGTGCTCGCGCTGTGGATCTTCGTGATCGTGGTGGTGCTGGTGCTGCGCAACGACCTGTTCGGCACCACCGTGGTCACCCGCTCGAGCCGCGATCCGCGTCGCGAGCAGCGCCCCGCCTCCGGGCCGATCGGTGGCGCCGCCGCCGAGGCCGGCAGCCCACCTCAGCTGCGCACGGACCCCGAGGTCACCCAGGCCGCCATGGTCGTCACCGCCGGCCCTCTGCGCGGCACCTCGTTGACGCTGGGATCCACCCCGATCCTCATCGGTCGTGCCCCCGAATGCACCCTGGTCGTGGATGACGACTACGCCTCCAACCGCCATGCCCGCGTGTTCCAGCGCGAGGGCGAGTGGATGGTGGAGGATCTGGGCTCCACCAACGGCACCCTGGTATCCGGTCGCCGGATCGAGGGCGCCGTGCCCTTCCGGCCCGGGGCCCAGGTGCGGATCGGCCGCACCGAGATCGAACTGAGACGAGGTCCGCGATGAGTATCGCCCTGCGATATGCCGCCCGCTCCGATGTAGGCCTCGTGCGGTCCAACAACCAGGACTCCGGCTACGCCGGCAGCCATCTGCTGGTGGTGGCCGACGGGATGGGCGGCCATGCCGGCGGTGACGTCGCCTCGTCGGTCGCGATCGGCCGCCTCGCCCAGCTGGACTCCGAGACCCCTGCCTCGGACATCGTGGCCACCCTCGAGGAGAGCGTGCTCGCGGCCAATCAGGAGATCCTGCGCCGTGCCCGGGACGAGCCTCAGCTGCGAGGCCTGGGCACCACCATCACCGCCCTGCTGCGCGCGGAGGGCAAGTTCGCCCTCGCCCACATCGGCGACTCCCGCGCCTACCTGCTGCGCGGGGACGAGACCACCCAGATCACCAAGGACCACACCTTCGTGCAGCGGCTGCTCGATGAGGGCCGGCTGACCGAGGACGAGGCCGAGCGGCATCCGCAGCGATCGGTGCTCATGCGGGTCCTCGGCGACGTGGATGCCGATCCCGAGCTGGACCTCTCCCTGCGCCCCGCGCATGCGGGCGATCGCTGGATGCTCTGCTCCGACGGTCTGTCCGGACTGGTGTCGCTGGGCACGATCGACGCGACCCTCAAGGAGATCGAGGATCCCGGGGAGTGCGCCGAGGAGCTGATCCAGCTCGCCCTCAAGGGCGGCGGCCCCGACAACATCACCTGCATCATCGCCGACGTGGTGGATCTCGACGCGCTTCCCCGCGGCGTCGAGGCCCCCTCGACCAGCCCGCAGATCGTCGGCTCCGCGGCCCGCAACCGCCACGCCCCGACGACGGCCTCCGGGCCCGCCGCGAAGGCCGCCGCCCTGACCCGGGAGGAGCCCGAGGTTCCCTATGAGGACGAGGACTTCTCCGCGGAGGAGCCGCCGCGCCGCAGCCCCTGGCCCGCGCTGGTGGCCCTGATGCTGCTGATCGCCCTGCTCGGCGGGCTGCTCTGGGCGGGCTACGCCTGGTCCCAGCGACAGTTCTATGTCGGCACCGACGGCACCCACGTGGTGCTCTATCAGGGGATCTCGCAGGATCTGGGACCGATCTCGCTGTCCGATCCGATCGAGGTCACCGACATCGAGCTCGAGGCTCTGCCTCAGGTCACCCGGCAGCAGGTGGAGAACACGATCAACGCCTCCGATCGTCCCTCCGCCGATCAGATCATCGATCGGCTCGAGCAGGCCGCCATCGCGAACCAGCCGCCGCCCGCCGTCTCCCCCGCCCCCTCGGACGGCGGTGGCGCCTCCGACGCCGGCGGTGCCTCGGATGCGGGCGGCCTCGAGGAGGACGCCGCCGAGGACATGGAGCCCCTGCCCTCCCGTTCCGACCGCACCATCCCGCCGCCCGATGAGGGCGAGGAGACGTAGTGGCCACGATCGTCTCGTACACCGCTCGTCCGCGGCGCCTCACCCAGGGGCTGCTGCTGCTCTCCGCAGTGGTCATCGGGGTGGGCGCCTATGCACTGGTGGGCCTCGGCCGTTATGACGCACTGCCCGAGAACCTCACCCAGGTGGGGATCGGCGCCGCTGTGCTCGCGCTCGCCCTGCAGATCGCGGTGATGTGGCGCGCACCGTACGCCGACCCCGTGATCCTGCCGATCGTGGTACTGCTGAATCTGCTGGGCATCGCGATGATCGAGAGCATCCACGCGGCGAACCAGATCTACGGGATCCGCAGCTCGGGCAGCGCGGATCGGCAGATGCTGTGGGCGGTGCTCGGTGCGGCGCTCTGCATCGCGCTGCTGGTGCTGCTGAGGGATCACCGTCGCCTGCGCCGCTACACCTGGATCAGCGCCGTGGTCGGCGCGGTGCTGCTGCTGCTGCCGCTGGCCCCGGTGATCGGCTCTGCCCGCAACGGCTCGAAGATCTGGATCTCCATCGCGGGCTACAGCTTCCAGCCCGCAGAGCTCGCCAAGATCGCCTTCGCCATCTTCTTCGCCGGCTACCTGGTCTCCCGGCGCGACACCCTTGCGCTCGCGGGGCCGAAGGTGCTGGGCATCCAGCTCCCCCGCTGGTCGGACTTCGGCCCGATCCTGGTGGCTTGGGGCTTCGCGATGGCGGTGCTGGTGTTCCAGACCGACCTGGGCACCTCGCTGATGTTCTTCGGCCTGTTCGTGGTGATGCTCTACGTGGCCACGGACAGGCTCAGCTGGCTGGTGATCGGGGCGGTGATGTTCCTGCCCCCCGCGGTCTTCGCCGCCACCCAGATGGGGCATGTGCGCACCCGCATCACCTGCTGGCTGGATCCGCTCTCGAGCGCGAACTACGCCTCCTGCGAGCAGATCAGCCAGGGCCTGTTCGGCCTCGCCAACGGCGGGATCACCGGCGCCGGCCTCGGCGAGGGGCGGCCCGACGTGGTGCCCCATGCGGAGTCCGACTTCATCTTCGCCTCCTTCGCGGAGGAGCTCGGCATGGTCGGGGCCTTCGCCCTGCTGCTGCTCTACCTGCTGCTGGTGCAGCGCGCGATCCGCGCCGCCGTCGGCATCTCCGACGGCTTCGGCACCCTGCTGGCCGGCGGTCTCGGCTTCGTGATGGCCCTGCAGGTGTTCGTGGTCGTCGGCGGTGTCACCCGGGTGATCCCGCTGACCGGCCTGACCCTGCCCTTCCTCGCCGCCGGTGGCAGCTCGCTGGTGTGCAACTGGATCATCGCCGGGATCCTGGTGCGGCTGTCCGATGCCGCTCGTCGGCCCGCCGCCCGGCAGATCTCGGGCTCCACCGCGCCCGCACCGCCGCGTGCGGGTCAGGAGGTGGGCGCATGAACAAGCCGCTGCGCCACGTCTGGCTGGTGACCGGGGTGCTGTTCATCCTCCTGTTCACCTCCACCACCTACTTCCAGGTGGTCGCCCAGGGACGGCTGAATGCTCACGGTCAGAACGACCGCACCCTGTACAACGAGTACGGGCGGCATCGCGGCCCGATCGTGGTGGACGGGAACGCGATCGCGAGCTCCCGCGAGTCCGGGGACACCTACGGCTACCTCCGCAGCTACGACCCCGCCGAGATCTATGCCCCGGTGACCGGCTACTACTCCGTGGTCTACGGCTTCACGGGCATCGAGCGCTCCCTGAACGACACCCTCTCCGGAGAGGCCGACGCGCTGTTCTACCATCGCATCTCCGCGATCCTCTCGGGCGAGCAGGGGCAGGGCGCGAGCGTCGAGCTCACCCTCGACAGCGCAGCCCAGGTAGCCGCCTGGAACGCCCTGGACGGGCGCCGCGGCGCGGTGGTGGCGCTGGATCCGGAGACCGGCGCGGTGCTCGCGATGGTCTCCGCGCCCAGCTTCGACCCCAACCTGCTCGCCTCGCATGACACCGCTGCGGTGAGCCGCGCCTGGACCGAGCTGAACGACGACCCTGAGCGGCCGCTGACCAACCGCGCCATCGGCGGCGACCTCTACCCGCCGGGCTCCGCGTTCAAGCTGGTCGTGGCCTCTGCTGCGCTCGAGTCCGGTCAGTACACGGCCGAGACCGAGATCCCCGGCCCCGGCACCTACCAGCTGCCGAACTCCTCGGCGGTGATGAACAACCGCGCGTCCGGGGGCACCGAGCCGTGCGGCCCGGACGACGTCTCCACCCTGGCCGACGCGCTGCGCCAGTCCTGCAACACCTCCTTCGCCCTGCTCGGGCAGGAGGTCGGCGAGGACCAGCTGCGCGAGACCGCCGCGGACTTCGGCTTCGGGCAGCGGCTCGAGATCCCGCTGTCGGTCACCCCGTCGACGATCGGGGAAGAGCTCGACGCGGCGCAGCTGGCCACCACCTCGATCGGGCAGTACGAGACCCGGGTGACGCCGCTGCAGATGGCGATGGTCGCCGGGGCCTTCGCGAACGACGGCGTGGTGATGGAGCCGCAGCTGGTGCAGGCGGTGCGCACGGGCGACCTCTCCACCGTCGCCGAGCTCAGCCCGAAGGAGCTGGGCCAGCCGCTGACCGCCGCCAATGCCGCGCAGATGCGGCAGATGATGGTGGGGGTGGTCGAGGACGGCACCGGCTCGGCCGCCGCGATCGACGGCGTCGAGGTGGGCGGGAAGACCGGCACCGCGGAATGGGGCGAGGATCGTGCCCCCCATTCCTGGTACGTGGGATATGGCCAGCAGGGCGACCAGAAGATCGCAGTGGTGGTCCTGGTCGAGGAGGGCGGATACGGCTCGCGCACAGCGGCGCCGATCGCCAAGAACGTGATGGAAGCGGTGATCCAGCCATGAGGACCAACCCAGGGCTCGTGCTCGAAGGGCGCTACGAACTGACATCGCTGATCGCCACCGGCGGGATGGGACAGGTCTGGAAGGGACGCGACCAGGAGCTCGACCGCGAGGTCGCGATCAAGGTCCTGCGCGAGGAGTACGCGGGGGACGAGGGCTTCCTCAAGCGGTTCCGTGCCGAGGCCCGCCACACCGCCGCGCTCTCGCATGACGGCATCGCCGCGCTCTACGACTACGGCGAGCTCGACGGCCGCGCCTACATCGTGATGGAGCTGTGCCCCGGCAGACCGCTGTCGGACCTCATCGAGGAGAATCCCGGCGGGCTGCCGGAGAAGCGGGTCCTCACCCTGCTCATCGAGCTCGCCCGGGCACTGGACGCCGCCCACTCCAAGGGCGTCGTGCACCGCGATGTGAAGCCCGAGAACGTGCTGGTCGACGAGAAGAACGACTGGTCCATGAAGATCACCGACTTCGGCATCGCCCGCAGCAAGGACCAGGCGCGGCTGACGAAGACCGGGCTGGTGATGGGCACCGCCCAGTACCTCTCCCCCGAGCAGGCGATGGGCAAGCAGGCCACCTCGCTCTCGGACATCTATGCGCTGGGCATCGTGGGCTACGAGATGCTCGTGGGACATCGTCCCTTCACCGGATCCAGCCAGGTCGAGATCGCGATGGCACAGGTCAAGCAGCAGCCGCCGGAGCTGCCCGCGGCGATCTCCGCAGATCTGCGCCGCCTGGTGATGATGATGCTGGCCAAGGCCCCCGCGAACCGTCCCCGCTCGGCGGCGGCGGTGGCGCGGATCCTCGAGGCGATCCAGCGCGGCGTCGAGCCGCGCTTCTCCACCGGCGCGATCCCGGTGACCCGGGTCGAGGACCATGACTGGACCGGGGAGAACCGCGTCCGTCCCCGCAGCAGCACCGGCCGCGACAGCTCTGCGAGCTCGCCCGCTGCGGGCTCGCCCTCCGCGAACTCGCCGTCCACGGGCTCGCCGTCTGCCGACGGTCCCCGCCACGGGACCTCGCCCACCGGCACCCGTACCGCCGCGATGCCGCTGCCGCTCTCCGGTCGCCGGGGCATCCGTCACCGCTCCGCCGCGTCGGGCCCCTCCGCGCTGTCCGCGGCCTCGGCCGGCCCCGCCCCGCGGCGGTCCGCGGCATCAGCCCGCTCCGCGGCGTCACCCGCGCCCGCTCCCCGCTCGGCGCAGGCGCAGGCAGCGACCGAGCGCTCCTCCCCGCCAGCGGACGCCGCAGGCCCGGGGACCCACGGCACGGACCGGGCCTTCGGGGTCGGCGCCTTCGACGATGTGGACACCGCAGCCTCCTCCCGGACGGTCCACGGCACCTCCACCACCGGCCGGAAGTTCGCCGGCATGTCCTTGCCCGGACTCGTGCTGCTGCTCCTGGTGATCGTCGCGATCATCGCTGCCGTGCTGGGCGGGCTGGGCATGCTCCCCTTCACCGCCGCAGACACCGGGGCCGGAGCAGGGACGGGGACCTGGGCGGCGATGGCCGGCGTGGAGATGGCTCACCTCGGGGAAGGTGACACCGCGTCAACAACTACGATGGTCGAATCGGTCGGTGTCGACCACGGCACGAGGACGGGTGTGGAGTGAGCGAAGAAAACGTGGTCCTGGGCGGCAGGTACCGCCTGGGCAAGATCCTCGGAACCGGGGGCATGGCCGAGGTGTTCATCGCAGAGGACACCCGCCTGCACCGCACGGTGGCCGTCAAGGTGCTGCGCTCGGACCTGGCCCGTGACGCGAACTTCCAGGAGAGGTTCCGGCGGGAGGCCCACAGCGCCGCGTCCCTGAACCATCCCTCGATCGTCGCTGTCTATGACACCGGCGAAGAGCAGCAGACCACCATCACCGGGGCGGACGTCACCATCCCGTACATCGTGATGGAGTACGTGCACGGCGATACCCTGCGCGAGCACATCAAGCCCGAGCATCCGATGGATGCCCACCAGGCCGGCGAAATCATGGCCGCGCTGCTGAGCGCGCTGGAGTACTCGCACCGGGCCGGGATCGTGCATCGCGACATCAAGCCCGGCAACATCATGATCAACGAGGCCGGCGCGGTGAAGGTCATGGACTTCGGGATCGCGCGCGCGATCGCGGATGCGACCAGCGCGATGACCGCGACCCAGGCGGTGATGGGCACCGCCCAGTACCTCTCCCCCGAGCAGGCGCGCGGCCAGCTGGTCGATGCCCGCTCCGACATCTACTCCGCCGCCTGCGTGATGTTCGAGATGCTCACCGGGCGCCCGCCGTTCACCGGCGACACCCCGGTCTCGATCGCCTACCAGCACGTGCGCGAGGAGCCGCTGGCCCCGTCGGCCTACAACCCGGCGATCACGCCCGCACTGGACGCGGTGATCCTCACGGGCCTGGCCAAGGACCGCGAGGAGCGCTACCCCAGCGCGGTCGCCTTCTCCCGTGACATCGCCACCGTGGTCGCGGGCCGGGCCCCGACCCTGGTCGGCGGCGCGGTGCCGCGCAGCAGCGATGCCGAGGCCACCACCGTGCTCAGCCCGCTCGACGACGCCACCGAGGCGCTGCCCGCGATCACCGGTGCCGGCGCAGGGATCGGCGCCGCCGGACTGGGGGCCGCCGGCGCAGGTGCCGCCGGGATCGGCGACACCGCCGGCCTGCGCGCCCAGAACTGGAGCGGCGGCTCCGCGCCGAGCCCCGCCACCGGCCCGCTCGCACTGCGCACGGCCGACGAGGTCGAGGAGCAGGAGAAGCACAAGAAGCCCTGGTGGCTGATCATCCTGGTGATCGTGGCCGTGCTCGCGCTGGCCGGTGCCGCGATCGCGATCTTCCAGCCCTTCGGCGAGCGCGGCCCGGACCTGGTCCCGGTGCCGGGGGTCGTCGGCGAGACCGACGAATCTGCCGGCGCCATCCTGCGCGACGTCGGGCTCGAGCCCGAGTTCACCACCGTGGAGTCGCAGGACGTGGAGGCCGGTCTCGTCATCGAGACCACTCCGGCCGAGGGCGAGGAGGTCGAGGCCGGTGCGACGGTCGCGGTGACGGTCTCTGCCGGGCCCGAGTCGGTGCAGGTGCCGGACGGGCTCCAGAACATGACCCGCGATCAGGCTCAAGAGGCGCTCGAGGCGGCGGGGCTCACGATGACCGAGGGGGAGGAGGAGAACGTCCCGCAGGAGCAGGGCACCGTCTCCAGCACGACCCCGCAGAGCGGCGCCACCGTGGAGAGGGGCTCCTCCGTGGAGGTGCGCTTCGCCTCCGGCAATGTCCAGATACCTGATGTCGAGGGCACGCAGATCGCGAAGGCGACGGAAACCCTCGAGGCGCGCGGCTTCACCGTGCCCGAGCCCTCGGAGCGCGAGGACGCGGAGGCCGAGCCGGGCACCGTGCTCTCCCAGACCCCCGCCGCGGACAGCGGCCTGGTGCCCTACGGCTCGAGCGTGGACCTCGTGATCGCGGCGGCGCCCGGACCGGTGACCGTTCCCAACGTCACCGGGCAGCCCCTCGCCTCCGCGCAGCAGACCCTGGGCGAGGCCGGCTTCGGCATCGAGCCCTCCACCGAGTTCTCCGCCTCCGTGCCGGAGGGACAGGTGATCCGCACCGAGCCCGGCGCGAACGAGCAGGCCGACCGCGGGTCGACGATCAAGGTCGTGGTCTCCTCCGGCCCGGAGCCGACCCCGGACCCGACCACCGCCCCCACGGAGGAGCCCACCGAGACTCCCTCGGAGACCCCGAGCACGACGCCCACGGAGGAGCCCACCGAGGATCCCGATGACGGGGACGACGGCGCACAGGGCAACAACGGTCGCGGGAACGGCAACGGGAAGGGCAACGGCAATGGGAACGGCTGAGAAGCGCACCACTCGGATCCTGGTGGTCGACAACTACGACAGCTTCGTCTACACCATCGTCGGGTACCTCGAGCAGATGGGCGCCGAGACGGTCGTGGTGCGCAATGACGAGGTGCCGCTGACCGCCGACGGCGCAGTGGACCTGGACGGCGTCGACGGAGTGCTCATCTCCCCCGGCCCCGGCACCCCGAGCACCGCCGGACGCTCGCTCGACGTGATCGGAGCCTGTGCCGCACGGATGGTGCCGATGCTCGGGGTGTGCCTGGGACACCAGGCGCTCGGGCAGTTCTTCGGCGCCACCGTGGACCACGCCCCGCAGCTCATGCACGGGCGCACCAGCGAGCTCACCCACCAGGGCACGAGCGTCTTCGCCGGGGTCCCCTCCCCGATGATCGCGACCCGCTACCACTCCCTCACCGTGGTGCCGGAGACGATCCCCGCCGAGCTCGAGGTCACGGCCCGCACGGCCGACGGCATGGTGATGGGCCTGGCGCATCGGGAGCTGCCCCTGCACGGGGTGCAGTTCCACCCGGAGTCGGTGCTCACCGAGAACGGGCATCTGATGCTCGCCCGCTTCCTCGAGCTCTGCGACGGCATCGACGCCGTCGAGCGCTCCGCGGGCCTCGAGCCCCTCATGACCGCGGGCTGAGCCGGTCTCGTCCCGGCCAGCGAACCCCCTGCGCCAGCACCAGCACGAACCCCAGCCTCAGGCACCTGCGCGACCTTCGGGGACCAGGGGGACCAGCGTGAGCACGCGGCGCCCGTGCGAACACCCGAGGCATGGCTCAGGACGCGTGCGGGGCCGTGCCGTTCCCGCGCTGCAGCGCGCCGACCAGGCCGTCGTTGAAGGGCATGTACGGCGCGATCGCCGGGAACACCCAGCCGAACAGCGCCACGATGAGCGCCGCCAGCAGCACCACGGTGAGCAGGATCCTCGCCCACAGCGGTCCGGGCAGGTGACGGAACAGCCAGCCGTACATCAGCTCTCCTCCTCGGTGCCCGCAGGGATTCTCCCCGCCAGCACGTTCCCCGCAGGAATGCCGCCGGGAGCCCCGCCGCTCGAGGCGGCGCCGTCGGATGCTCCGCCGTCGGATCCCCCAGCCCCCGTCGCGAGGGCCTCGGGGATCCCGTCGGCCCGGTCGGTCCAGTACGCGAACTCGGCGTGGACGATGTACCGCTCCCGTGCGGAGTACATCGGGTGGCAGGCGGTCAGCGTGAGCATCTGCTGTGTGGGCTCGACCCCGGGCTGTCCGGGGGCTGGCGCGATCACCTCGGTGTCCTGTGGCTGCACGATCAGCGACTCGGTCACCTCGTACACGTAGAAGGCGTCGGCCGTCTCGACGACGATGGCGTTCCCGGGCTCGAGCCGGGCGATGTCCTCGAAGACTCGGCCGTAGGTGTTGCGGTGGCCGGCCACCGAGAAGTTGCCCACCTCGCCCGGTAGGGCGGTCTCCGGATAGTGCCCGGCGCCCTTGACGTTCAGCACCTGCTCGAGGCTCACGCCCTCGGCGAGCGGGAAGGCCGGACGGTCGAAGGCGGGCACGTGCATCTTGCCCCAGACCATGGTGTCGGCGGGCGTCTCGGGCACCGGTGGGGGGCCGTCCTGCCGGGGCGCGATCTGCTCGGAGTCGACCTCGCCCCACTCCTGCTCGAGACCGTCGATGATGCCGGCCTGCTCGCGATCGGCGACCACGTCCGTCCACCACAGCTGCCAGACCAGGAACAGCAGCAGCAGCACACCGACCGTGAGCAGCAACTCACCGACAACGCCGACGATGCCCCCGAGACCTCCGCCGCGGCGTCGTCGGTGGGAGGGGGTCATCGGATCACCTGCGCGTCGACGGTGAGGGAGCCCTGGAAGGCGGGCAGGGTGGTGGTCTCGAGGTCCTCGACCTTCTCTCCCAGGCCCACATGCTCCACCCACTCGCGGTACACCTGGACGCCGGGGGCCTGCTCGAGCGCGGTGGTCATCTCGTCCACCGGGCCGATCACGGTGATCACGAAGGGCGGCGAATACACCCGGCCCTCGAGCAGGAGCGTGTTGCCGGCGCAGCGGAAGGCGCTGCCGTTGATCACCCGCTGGTCCTGCAGCATCATCGCCTCGGCCCCGCCTGCCCAGAGGGCGTTGATGTAGGACTCGAGATCCTGCTGATGGACCACGAGGTCGTTGGGTTCGGTGCCGGGGATCGCGCCCAGCGCGCCGCTCGGGGCGTCCGTGAGGGTGATCTGGAGCCCCGGGCCGCTGACTTCGCTGAGGCCGACGGCATCAGCCATCTGCGCTGTGCGCTCGACGGTCTCCGCGCCGGCGCTGCGGCCGCGCAGCTGTTCGACCTCGGCCCGCTTCTCGGATGTCTCCTGCGTGAGCTGCTCGATATCGCGGCCACGCTCCTGGAGCACCCCGACCACGTCGCTGCTCTCGTCACGGATGGACCCGCCGCCGGAGAGTCGGGCGGTGGTGGCGAACAGCACCCCGCACAGCACCATCACCACTGCCACGCCGACGCGGCCACGAGAGCCGCCCACGGGGCGCGCGGAGGGTCGCTCGGACGGCTGCTCAGGGGGCTGCCCGGAGGGTCGCTCAGAGGGTTGCTCGGAGGGTTGCTCAGAAGCCGGGTTCACACCCTCTGCATCCATCGCCCCTCCTCACTTCGCACCCTCGCTCGACGAGCATTACCCTAGGCCAAGGTCCGCACCTGTGGACCGGCGCGGCACGCCCGCGATCATCGCCGCCTCGAGGGAGCACCGTCACATGGCCAGGAGCAGGAAGAAGTCGTCCGCTCGGACGACATCGAACGCGAAGGCCGAGGCCGCGTCGACGTCACCCGCGATCACCGCGGAGGATCTCGCGGCAACCAGCGCCGACGACGCGACCGAGACGAGCGCGATGGGCTCTGCGACCAAGGACACCACGGCGAAGGGCGCTTCGTCGAGCGGCTCGCCCGCTCTGGGCTCGACGACGTCGAAGGACTCCAAGACGTCCACGGAAAAAAATTCGAACGATGCGAAGGACGCGAAGGACGCGGCACCCTCACGTCGCTCTGCGAAGGATCCGGTCTCGAAGGGAGCGAAGCGCTCCGGGGGCAAGGATCCGGTCAAGGCCAAGGGCGGCGAGGTCACCGAGAAGGCCAAGGACTCCACCCGTGCCACCTCGGTGAAGAAGGCCGCTGCTGCGGAGAGCTCCCGCACCACCGGCCGCCGGGTCGCCGTGGCGACGCAGAACCCCGCCTGGCTCGCTCCCACCGCTGTGGTGTTCTTGATCCTGGGCCTGCTCTACCTGGTCACCTATTACATCTCCTCAGGTCAGCTCCCCCTGCCGATCGGCGACTGGAACCTCGCGGTGGGCTTCGGCGTGCTGATGGTGGGCGGCGGCATGCTGATGTTCTGGAAGTAGTCACCGGATGACCAGCGCGATGGGGAGTTCTCCCCACCGCGCAGACGCCCCTGCCCGGGTACCCTGAGCGCAACGTGCACAGCCACCGACGCCGTGCGCGGTTCCAGCGAACCACCCGATGGGGGCCCCATGTCCAGCAGCATCTCGATACGGCGCAAGATCGTCGCCGTCCTCCTCCTGCCATTCCTCATGGTGCTCGCCGGGTGCGGGAAGTTCCACGCAGACTTCGACATCCAGGACGTCGACACGATCAACGTCAACTACGACTTCGCGATGGATGAGGAGTTCGCCGAGGGCCTCTACAGCTCCGCCGACGAGTTCTGCACGACTTTCGAGGACAGATACACCGTGGCCGGGGAGACGGCGCCCAGCGCCGAGCCCTACGAGGAGAACGGTCAGCTCGGGTGCCGCATCACGGGCACCATGACCAGTGAGAACTTCGGGGGCGGCTTCTCCCTCACTGAGGCCGACGGCGAGTACCACCTGGTGATCGATGGCAGCGAGAGCGTGGGGCAGGACCTGAACTCCCCCGAGATGGAGGGCTTCGAGATCGACTTCCGGATGACCTTCACCTTCCCCGGCAAGATCCTTGAGTCTCAGGGTGGCCAGGTCGACGGCAACTCCGTGACCTTCACCGATCTGAACGAGCTGGCGGCGGGGATCGACATCCGCGCCGACGCCAGCGGGTTCCCCTGGGTGATCGTCGTGATCGTGGTGCTCGTGCTCGGGTTCTTCCTCCTGCTGCTGCTGGCGGCGATCGCCTTCTTCGTGATCCGTGCGCGCAGGAACAAGGGCGGCGGCTCCGGCGGCTCCGGCATGCCCGTCGGCTACGGAGCAGCCCCCTCGGGCGCAGCGGCCGGCACCATGCCCCCTGCGGCGCCGCAAGGCGGTCAGCAGTGGGGGCAGCAGCCGGGTGGCCAGCAGGGCGGTCAGCCTGACGGCCAGCAGTGGGGCCAAGCATCCCCGCCGCCCGCACCGCCGCAGCCCGGCGGTCAGCAGGGCGGTCAGCAGGGCGGCCAGCAGTGGGGCCAAGCATCCCCTCCGCCCGCACCGCCGCAGCCCGGCGGTCAGCAGGGCGGTCAGCAGTGGGGCCAAGCATCCCCTCCGCCGGCTCCGCGGCAGGGTGGTCAGCAGGGCGGTCAGCAGTGGGGCCAGCAGCCCGGTAAGGGGCAGCAGCCTCCGCAGAATCCGAGCTGGTGAGCTCTCGCCGGTGAGCGGTCCGGAGGCCGTGTGAGCAGGGTCATGGCCTCCGGATTGGCGCCGATCTGCAGGGCGCGCTAGAGTTTGTCAGGTCGGTTTGGTCCGACAAGCGCCCGTAGCTTAACGGATAGAGCATCTGACTACGGATCAGAAGGTTGGGGGTTCGAATCCCTCCGGGCGCACCGCAGAACGAAGCCCCTCATGGCACCGAAAGGTGTGGTGAGGGGCTTCTTCGTGAGGCTCGTGCACTCGGCGCTGTCAGGAGTCGCTGTCAGGAGTCGGTCGCCGCTGGCGCGTGGGTCTGCAGCGACTCCCTGTCGATCCGGCCCAGCCCCCACTCCCCCAGCGCGCCGAGCGCGGCGTTGAGGTCACGACCGTCATCGGTCAGCGAGTACTCGACGCGGGGTGGGACCTCCGCGTACACCTCGCGGTGGAGCAGCCCGTCCTCCTCCATCTCCCGCAGATGCTGGGTCAGCATCTTCTCGCTCACCCCGGCCAGTCCGCGACGCAGTTGAGCGAACCTTCGCACCTCGTGGGCGTCCAGCTCCCACAGGATCAGGCCCTTCCGTTTGCCGCTGACCACGTCCATCGCCGCATCGATGCCGCAGATGTACGGTCCACGACGTGGCCTCCTCGATGACGCTGCAGGCATGAGCACCCTCTCCACGACACGTACCGATGAGTGAGTACCCCAGTAAATAGTGGGTACTTCCCGAAGTCCAGGGCGCTCCGGAGCATGGGAGTCATGTCGACTCCTTCTCTCACCCTGCTCGACCTCGGCGCGATGGGCCACGCGCTGGCCACTACCGCACTCGATACCGGACACCCGCTCACCGTCTGGAACCGCACCCCGAGTCGCGCCGGGGCACTCACCCGACGAGGCGCCGTGGAGGCCGCCACCGTCGAAGAGGCACTGACCACCACGGACCTGACCGTTGTGTGCCTGTACGACCATGCCTCCGTCCACCACGTCCTCGACACCGCAGCAGCCGCCCTGACCGGCCGCACGCTGATCAACCTGACCACCACGACGCCGGAGGAGGCCCGCGAACCGCCACCTGGGCGGCCGCACACGGTGCGAGGTATCTGGACGGCGCCATCATGGCTGCTCCCTCCATGATCGGCTCCCCGGACTCCGTCATCCTCTACAGCGGCTCCTCTGACGCCTTCGAGGCACATCGGAGCATTCTGGAGTCCTGGGCCACCAGCACCTTTGAGGGCGCTGACGCAGGGCTCGCCTCCCTGTGGGACCTGGCCATGCTCTCGGGGATGTACTCCATGTTCGCCGGCTTC
The DNA here is from genome assembly GCF_052378395.1 of Brachybacterium sp. AOP29-B2-41. Lineage (NCBI taxonomy): Bacteria > Bacillati > Actinomycetota > Actinomycetes > Micrococcales > Dermabacteraceae > Brachybacterium > Brachybacterium sp. AOP29-B2-41. The sequence goes on along the minus strand of NZ_JBQSXR010000002.1, from coordinate 27,779 downwards.
CTGCACGGCGTCGCCATGCTGCAATCGGCCTCGATCCCGGCGGGCACCTACGCCCGGCGCGCCGCGCCGTTCCTGGCGGCCATGACCGAGCTCCTGGGGCATTCCACCGAACATCTCGACGAGCGCGACTACAGCCGGCCTCTTCAGAGCCTGGAATGGACCACGACGCTGCTGGGCACGATCGAGCGAGCCAGCCTCGAACAGGGCATCGCCCCTGCCCCGACAGCGCTGGTGCAGCGACTCGTGCGCGACCAGATCGACGCCGGCCACGGCGAGGAGGACTTCGACAGGATCATCGAATCCCTGCGGTGAACGGCCTCGGGGGCCGATGGGCAGCGGGCGTCAACGATGCGCTGAACCCAGACACCTCCGGGCGCACTGTGAAAAGAGCCCCTCGCGGCACCGAAAGGTGCGGTGAGGGGCTTCTTCGTGTCCGCCGCGCACTCATGCTCGCCGCGCGCGGATCACCGGGCGGCGGTGGCCCGCCACTCCGCCGGAGGTCACTGCTCAGCAGCCCCTCAGTATCCGTGAGGGTCATCCCCTGCCGCCGCTCCGGTGACGTGCTCGGCGTGCGAGAGCGTCTCCGTGAGCAGCCGGCGCACATGAGAGTCCGAGGCGCGATAGAAGGCGAAGGTGCCCTCCTTGCGGCTCTGCACCAGGCCGGCCAGTCGCAGCTTGGACAGATGCTGACTCACCGCGGCGGGCGCCGCACCGATCGCCTCCGCGAGCGCGTTCACACTGCGCTCCTGCTGGAAGAGCGCCCAGAGGATCTTCACCCGGGTGGGGTCGGCGAGCATCCGGAAGGTGTCGGCGGCGACCTGGGCATGCTCGTCGTCAGGGACCAGATGGACGGGCGCGGGATGCATTCCGCCATCGTACGCAGATCTTGCTATCCGCATGTCTACGCAGATAGATTGATGTCGTGTCCCCACTCCCCGCACCTGATCACTCGCACGGCCCTCATCCCGCGCCGCAGCATGACCACCCGCACCCGCACCCGCACCCGCACCCGCACCCGCACCCGCACCCGCACCCGCACGATGATGGCCACGAGCACGGGCACGAGCACAGGCACGACCACGACCACGACCACGACCACGACCACGACCACGACCACGACCACGACCACGACCACGATGATGGCCACGGCCACGGGCACGGCGATGAACACGGCCACCACGACGGTGCCGGGATCTGGTCGCGCCTGCGCCACGCCCTGACCCCGCACAGCCACGATCACGGCGAGGCGATCCGCACCGCCGAGGAATCCAGCGCGATCGGCATCCGAGCGGCCTGGGTGAGCCTCGCCGGCATGGGGGCGACCGCACTGCTGCAGATCGCCATCGTCGCCCTCAGCGGCTCGGTTGCCCTGCTCGCCGACACCCTCCACAACCTCGGCCATCTCGCCACCACGATCCCGCTGATCATCGCGTTCCGCCTGGGACTGCGCGCCCCCACCCGTCGCTACAGCTACGGCTTCCGGCGCGCTGAGGACCTGGTGGGGCTCCTGATCGGAGCGGTGATCGCGCTGTCAGCGGGCCTGATCGTGTGGGAGTCAGTACGGGCGCTCACCTCCTCTCGGGATATGACCCATCTGGGGTGGGTGCTCGCCGCCGCCCTGATCGGTGCGGCCGGGAACGAGCTGGTCGCGAGATACCGGATCCGTGCCGGCCGGAAGATCGGGTCGGCCGCGCTCATCGCCGAGGGACAGCACGCACGCACTGATGCGCTCACCTCACTGGCAGTCGTGATCGGCGTGATCGGAGCCTGGCTGGGGCTCGCCTGGATCGACCCCATCATCGGCCTGGTCATCTCTGTGATGGTGGTGCTGGTGCTGATCAGCTCGATGCGCACCGTGATCCACCGCCTGATGGACGGCGTCGAGCCCGGCACCTTGGACCGGATCGAGGCAGCCGCCGCGGTCCCCGGCGTGCTCAATGTGCGCGACGCCCGGGCCCGCTGGATCGGGCATCGCCTCGAGGCGGAGGTCACCGTGGAGGTCGACCCGACCCTCAGCGTCGGCCGCTCACGGCTGCTCGCGGACGCGATCGAGCGGCAGCTGCACCAGGCGCTGCCCCACCTGGACCGTGCCGGGGTGCGGGTCACGGCGGGCGTCGGTCAGTCGGGTGCCGATCAGTCGCGCACCGATCATCCGGATGCCGATCAGTCGGGCACGGGGCAGTCGGGCACGGGGCAGTCGGGCACGGGGCAGTCGGGCACAGGGCGGCCGACGAGGCACTGACCGGGCAGCCGCCCGTCACGGCCGTTCAGAGGACCAGGTCGTCCCAGACGAACGTGGTCGTCTCCCCGGTCTCCCAGTCGCGTCGCAGGATGCTGTAGGCGACCGAGGCGAGCGGCGTCCCGCCATCCACCGGCCAGCCCTCCCGGTAGTGCGCCTCCTTGACCCAGCCGCCGCGGTGGAAGGTCTTGCGCATCGCGATGTTGTCCTCGCGGGTCTGCCCCTCGAAGCGATTCACGCTCGGCATGGTGCGGAAGACGTGGTCGGCCACGGCGCGCAGGATCTGGAGGCCGAGGCCGCGTCCGCGGAACGGGGTGTCCAGGCGGAGGTCGAACAGCGGGTCTTCGTCGCTCAGATCCTCCAGGCGCAGGAAGCCGATGCGTCCCAGCTCTCCGTGATCGATCCAGAACGAGTCGTTGTCCTCATCCCGGTAGGCGCCTTTGCTGATCAGGCCCTCGATATCGGCGGCCCGCGGGCGGGTGCGCACATGGAACGGGAACTCGTTCCGCGTCATGAAATCGACGAGGGCGTCATGATCTGCGCCGACGGGGTCCAGACGCGCGAAGGTGATGTTCATGCGCTGAGCACCTCGCGCACGGAGGTCCAGGACTGCATCAGCTCCCGGGCCGCGGGATCCGTCTCCGCCGTGATCGCCTCGACGCGCGCCTGTTCGAGCAGCACGTCGATCTCGACTCGCTGTCCGCTCTCCACGGAGGCCACCGCGGCCTCGACCATCGCGAAGCTCAGCAGGTTCTCGCGCACCTCGCACATCGGGGTGCGACCCTCGCGCAGGGCGCTGACGAACTCCACGAGCGACGCTGCGATCTGGTCCGGCTCCGGGGCGTCCTCCGCTGCGACCTCCGCCTGCAGGCGGGCGGTGGTCTCCTCGTCCTCGGTGCCCAGCACCGGAGCTCCGGTGCCGTCCCAGGTGGCGGAGCCGTGCTGGGCGGCGATCCGCCACTCGCTGTTCCACCAGGTCGGCAGGCCCCGGGCGTTCCAGGTGCCGTGATAGGCGAAGAGGGATCCATCGGTCATCTCGAAGGTCGCGCTCACCGTCGCGTCGTGCGAGTAGACGCTCCAGTCGGGCCGGGCACCGCGCGCCGTGACCGCCACCGGATCGGCACCGGTGATGTAGCGGGCCGTGTCGAAGGCGTGGATGCCCATGTCCCGCAGCAGCGGATGGTGCTGGGTGCGTCGGAACCCGTCGTGCTCGACGAACAGCGAGAAGAACGCGCTGGTCATCACCGTCGGCCCATGAGCAGCGACGAAGCTGCGCAGCTGCCGCACCTGGCGGAAGAACCGCCGGGACTGGGAGACCATGAACGGCACCCCGGTCAGCTCGGTGTGCGCGACCAGGCTCAGCGCCTCGGAGAGGGTCTCGGTGACGGGCTTCTCGCCGAGGACCGGGATCCCGGCGTGCAGCGCCTTCACGGTCACCGGGTGGTGCGCGAGCGGCACGGTCGGGTTCACCAGCAGGTCGGCACCGACCTCGAGGGCGAGGTCGACGCCGTCGGCCCCGGTGGCGACGCTCGCGGGGTCGGCGACCCCGGACTGCTCGATCACCCGCTGCGGCGCGCCCTCGACCAGATCGGCGACGCCCACCAGCTCGGCGACCCCGCTGGCGACGATCTCCCGCGCCCACCAGCTGCCCATCCCGCCGGCGCCGACGACCACCACGCGGGCGGGACGGTCCGCAGGCAGGAGTGGGAAGCCGGTGCGCTCGACGGCGGGCGCCGGGGCGCCGGAGGTGTCGGTCAGCGTGCGGGCGGAGTGCTCAGATGACACGCGGGACCTCACCGCCGCGGAACCAGTCGCGCGGGGCGTTCGCGATCTTCACCGGTGCCGCCTCGCGCTCCTCGGGGCGGGCCCAGACCACGGCGTTGGCGAGCACGCGCTGGATCTCTGCCTGGTGGTAGACCGGATACTCCTGGTCGCCGGGGCTGAAGTAGAAGACCTTCCCCTTGCCGCGGCGGAAGGCGGCACCGGAGCGGAACACCTCTCCCCCGGCGAAGGAGGAGACGAAGACCAGCTCGTCGGGGGCGGGGATGTCGAACATCTCGCCGTACATCTCCTGCGCGGGGATGACGATCGGATGGGGGACGCCGCGGGCGATCGGGTGGGAGCCGTTGACGGTCCACACCCGTTCCTCCTCCCCCTCGTTGCGCCACAGCAGGTTGCAGGTGGTGCCCATCAGCGCCTTGAACGGCTTGGAGTAGTGAGCGGAGTGCAACGGGATCAGGCCCATGCCCTCGTGGACGCGGCGCACCACCCGCTCGGAGATCTCGTCAGGCACATCCTCGTGCGCCATGTGGCCCCACCAGGTGAGCACGTCGGTCTCGGCGAGCGCCTCCTCGGAGAGGGACTCCTCGATGTCATCGAGCAGGGCGATCCGCACCTCGGCCTCGATCCCGTCGGCCGCGAGCAGGGAGCGCAGAGCCTCCGCGATCACGGTGTGCATCCCGTCGGGATAGATCTCCTGCACCGTGGGGTCGACCTTCTCGTGCCGGTTCTCACCGAAGACGGCGATGCGCAGTGCCATGGGGTTCTTCATCCTGTCGCTGAGGGTTCGCGGGCCGTCTCGGAAGACGCTGGAACCATCGTAGAGGCGCGCCCGCACCGCCCGGGACCCGCTGCGGAGGAACCGTGTCTCTGCGCCTGCGGAGGCCTGGTCGGCCCGCTGGCCTCGGGAACCGTGACCGGGATGTGATCTGTTTCTCATCCGGGACGGCTATGGTCGAACACAGGCTCCTTCAATGGCGAAGGGGCCTGCACTTCTCGGGGCAGCCAGACCTGCCCCGAGGCCGTCACAGGGGCACTGTGCCCCGGACATGCCGGGCCGATGCCTCCTTCGGGACTCAGCACCATCGGCCCGGCGCGCCACCGGCGCGGCGCACTGTCAGTCCGACGCACCCTCGCCCCGGCCCACCCTCAGCCCGGCGCCGACCGACGGGCCGGTCAGAACTTGCGCACCTGCACGAGCCGTCCGTCGGCCCCGAGCTGCTGCTCGAGAGCGGTCAGCGTCTCCAGGTGCACGCGGGAGGCGCGGGCCCGCCCGGAGGCTCCGCCGAGCGCACGGCCGGCGGACTCGCCCCACACGTATCGGATCTCGGTGACGCCGGGGCCCTCTCGCAGCTCGATCGGTGCGGTGAGGTGGAACTTCCGACCGGCGAAAGCGCCGAGGAGCACGCTGCGGCGTCGGCTGCCCCGCTCGTAGTCGATGCGACCGGGACTGCGCTCCTGAGCGCTCCAGCCGCGCCCGAGGAAGAACTGGTCGAGGGCAGTGCGTGCCGAGCGCACGTCGCCGCGCACCGTGAGCGCCGCTCCGCCGGGGAACTGCACGGTCATGATCGGCTCTTCTCCCTGGCGGGCACGTCACTGGCAGGCATGCCTCTCGCGGGCCCGAGCAGTCGCAGCTCGGCATTGCCGAGATGCGACTGCTCGCGGTGGTCATGGGGATCTGCCCCGGCTGCGAGCGTGAGCGCGATCTGCAGCACGTCGCCGTGGGCGACCAGCACCACCGGCGCGTCGGGGGTGAGCTCGTCAGCCTCGCGCAGCACCGCGAGCACGCGCGCAGCGACCGCCGCGACCTGCTCGACCCCGTCCTGATGGGTGCCGCGATCGCGATCGATGCCCCACACCTGCTCATAGGCGTCGGCTGGACCCTCGTCGTGATCGCCGAAGCTGCGCTCACGCAGGCGCTGATCGATCCGCGGCGCGGCGGCGCCGAGACCGGCGGCGAACTCCTCAGCCGTCTGGAGAGCGCGTGCGAAGTCGCTCGAGATCACCAGCGTCTCCGGTCCCAGGCCCCGCGCGGCGCCGTCCCGGGCGGCCTCGCGGGCCTGGGCACGACCGCGCGCGGTCAGCCCCACCTCGGTGAGCGCGCGCGGCCCGGGGACCGACACGATCAAGCCCTCCACGTTCGCGGTGGACTCGCCGTGGCGGAGCACCCAGAGCTGGTTCATCAGCGCTCCCGTCAGGGGGTGGTGACCTTGCCGGGGTTCAGGTTCCGGCCGGGGTCGTTGTCGGCGAACAGCCCCTTGACCATGCGCACCCCCACCTCACCGATGTCCTCGGTGATCCACGGCTGATGCTCGGTTCCCACCGCGTGGTGGTGCGAGACCGTCGAACCCAGATCCATGAAGGTCTGCTGCACGGCGCTCTTGGCGGCGTAGTACTGCTCGAGGGCCTGCTCGTCGGAGGAGTAGGGGAAGGCGAAGGTGAAGTAGAGGCAGGCCCCTGCGTGGTAGCTGTGCGACATGTGGCAGAACATGAAGCCCGGCAGGCCCTGCTCCTCCTGCACCGAGTAGAACGCCTCGTAGGCCTTCGCGTGGACCGCGTTGAGGTTCGACCAGGTCGCCCCCGTGTCGCAGACGTCGCCGAAGACCTGGTAGTCCATCAGGAAGTCGCGCAGGTATGGGGTGTCGAACTTCTTCTGGTCGTAGATCGCGCCGGGTCCCGCGCCGAGGGTGATGCCCCCATTGGCCTTCACGATCTTCTTGACGATCGACTTCTGCTGCTCGACCGCGGCCTTGGAGCCCTCGAAGCAGACGTAGGAGATCGACATCTCGCCCGTGGTGTCCCAGCCCTGGGAGCGGAGGTAGGCGAAGAGGCCGTCCTGCACCTTCGCGGCGACCTTGCCCTTGGTGGAGCTGGGCTCCTTGACCATGGAGAGGCTGAACTCGGTCTCGGGTCCGTCGGAGAGGCGGGTGAAGGTGGGCTTCACGTCGGTCGAGCGGGCGATCGCGTGCATGCCGCGGATGCCGTGCTCCCAGTCGGGGTACATATAGGCGATGACCTGGCGCACCGGGGCCAGGCGGTGGACCTGGACGGTGGCTTCGGTGATGACGCCGAGGCGGCCCTCGCTGCCCAGGATCATCTCGTGCACGCTGGGGCCCGAATCGCGTCCCGGGATCGGCTTGGTGATGGCGATGCCGTCGGGGTGGACCATGCGCAGGCCGCGCACGATGTCCTCGATGTCGCCGTACTTGTCGGACTGCATGCCCGAGGAGCGGGTCGCGGCCCAGCCGCCGAGCGTCGAATAGGCGAAGGAGTCGGGGAAGTGGCCGACGGTCCACCCCTCGGCGTTCAGCTGCTCCTCCAGGTCCGGGCCGTAGGCACCGGCCTCCACCCGGGCCAGGCCCGCGGTGTCGTCGATCTCGAGCACCTCGCGCATCCGGCCGAGGTTCAGGGAGATCACGGGGCGCTGCTCGGAGATGTCCGGCGTGACGGAGCCGGAGATGCTGGACCCGCCGCCGTAGGGGATCAGCACCAGGTCCTGCTCCAGCACGACCTTCAGCAGCGCGGCCACCTCCTCCTCGGAGGCGGGGTAGACGACCGCGTCGACCAGACGGGCGAAGTCGCCGGCCCGCACGCGGAACAGGTCCGGCAGGGAGCGGCCGAAGGAATGCACGACCCGGACCTCGTCGTCCTCGAGCACGCTCTCCTCGCCGACCACGCTGGTCAGCAGTGAGCGCACGGGCGCGGGCAGCCGGCTCGCGGGCACCTCGAAGTCCGACAGGACAGGCGTGACGGGGGTGCTCTTGGCAGCCAGGTCCACCCCGATCTTGTTCTTCGCCAGCGGGGCGAAGGCGGGCTTGTTGTCGTAGCGGAAGGTGACATCGCTCAGACCCCAGCCCCACCACTTATGCCGCTTGACCTCGCGTGCGCTCAGCCGGTCGCTCATGCGGATTCCTCCTCGTCCCGGACAGCGCTGCCCAGAACCTCGTCGTGATGCTCGTCGTACAGGTCCTTGACCCGGGCCCGGATCCGGGCGGAGAAATCCACCGCGGATTCGTCCTCGTGGGAGATCATCGGCTCACCGAAGACCACGGCGACCGGGGGGCGGCCCGGCTTCGGCCAGCTGCGCCCCTTGGGCATCGCCTCGTGGGCTCCGATGATTGCGGCGGGGACGACGGGCACGCCGACCCCGATCGCGAGTGCGGCGGCGCCGGGCTTGAAGTCGGCCATCTTCCCGTCCAGCTGGCGGGTCCCCTCGGGGAACACCAGGATCGGCACGCCCGCGCGGAGCAGCTTGCGGGAGGTGCCGGAGTGCTTGCGGGAGCCGCCGCGATCGATCGGGAAGGCGTTGAAGATGATCCGCACGAAGAGCCGGCGGTACCAGACGTTGAAGAAGTAGTCCGCCGCGACTCCGGTGGACAGGAAGCGTGCCTGCGCCCAGGGCAGGCCGCGCGCCAGCATCGGGGCGTCGATGTGGCTGGAATGGTTCGCGACCAGCACGAACGGACCGCGCACGGTCTTCACCCGGCGGTGGACCACCTTCGAGGTGGTGAGGTTCGAGCCGACCACCGCGCCGAAGAACCCGCGCTGCGCCACGAAGCGCAGTGCGGCCCGTGCCTGCGAGCGGTACTTGGCCAGATCGCCCTGGGGCCTCTCCCAGCCCTCCCCCCGGGAGCGCGCGGACAGCGACTTCAGCGTCCGCCTCCCGCGCACCTTCGAGGAGACGGGTTCCGCAGCGGCTGCAGCGCGGCGGGTCTCGTCGGCGGACAGCGAGCCTTCACCGGGGCCCGTGACCTCGGCGGCAGCCGCGCCGTCGCCTGGGGGTGTCCCGTCGGCCGGAGGTGTGCCGTCGGCCGGGTCGGTGGGTTGCGGGGTGTCCTCAGAGGTCACGCGATCACTTCTCCCGCTTCCGGCGATGGCTGAGCAGGGCGCTCAGCCGGGCCACCAGACCGCGCGGAGTCATGCGCAGCACCGCCGCGATCCCCTTCCAGCGCTTCGAGGGGATCGAGACGGGCTTCCCGCGGGAGACGTCCCGCAGGCAGTCCTCGACCAGGCGGTCGGCCTCGAGCCAGAGCACACCGGGGATCGAGGAGCCCTTGATCCCGGCGCGGGTATGGAACTCCGTGCGCACCCAGCCCGGCATCAGCGCCGTGACCTGTACGCCGGTGCCGATGAGCTGGACGCCGAGGGATTCCGAGTAGTTGCCCACCCACGCCTTGATGGCGGAGTAGTTGTTCTGGGTGACCAGTGCGGAGACGGAACCGACGTTGATGATCCAGCCCCGACCCCGGGCGCTCATCCCCCGCCCGGCGGCGCCGCCCAGCTTGAGCACCGCTCGGATCATCACCTCGAAGCCGAGGTCGTGCTGCGAGAGGTCCTCATCGAGCAGCGAAGCCCTCACCGAGAACCCGGCGTTGTTGACGAAGACGTCCACGGGATCGGCGGACGCTTCGAGGCGGTCGGCGACGCGCTGCTGGGCGTCGCGGTCGGAGAGGTCGGCGACCATCGTCTCGACCTCGACGCCGTACTCGCGACGGAACTGCGCGGCGGCCTCTTCCAGGCGCTCAGGGTTCCGCGCGACCAGCACAAGAGCTGTCCCCCGGCCCGCGAACGCTCTGGCGAACGCGGCCCCGATGCCTGCAGTGCCGCCGGTGATCAGGGCCCTATGCATGGCGGCTACGATACACTAGCGAGGCCCTGACCAGCGCGGAGAAGCTCCCTGGTGGGAGCACCGCAGGGCTCCCGCGCGCGACCCGTGTGGCCCCGGAACCCGCGCCCCGCCGTACCCGTCCACAGAGGATCCCATGACCCACACCACCGCCCCCGCCGTTCAGACCGCTTCCGGCGGCACCACCAGCGGAGGGCGTCGGATCCTGTTGACCGGAGTCACCGGCTTCCTGGGCCAGGCAGTGCTCCGCTCGCTGCTGGAGACCACGCCGGACACCCATGTCACCGCCGTCGTGCGCCCCAAGGGCTCCGTCACCGGGCGCAAGCGGCTCGAGCAGCTGCTGCGCAAGCCTGTCTTCTCCTCCTGGGCCGAGCTGCTGAGCGCTGAGGGCACCGACGAAGCACCGGTCGACGGCAAGGCACAGCTGAAGGAGATCTTCGACGCTCGCGTGAGCGTGCTCGAGGGTGACCTCACCGATATGCCCGCGATCACGGAGCCCTTCGACACCGTGATCCACTCGGCCTCCTCGGTCTCCTTCGACCCGCCGATCGACGACGCCTTCCGCACCAACGTCGGCGGTGCCCGGAACCTGTACGAGGCGCTGCTGGCCTCGGGCCAGGACCCGCACGTCATCCATGTCTCCACCGCCTACGTCGGCGGCATCGCGAAGGGTCTGCGCCAGGAGGGCTCCCTCCAGGCCGACGTCGACTGGCGCGCCGAGTACGAGGCCGCGATGCAGGCCCGCGCCCGGGTCGATGCGGAGTCCCGCCGCCCCGAGACGCTGCGCTCCCAGATCAATGCCGCCAAGGGCCGTCACGGCCGGATGGGCCCCTCGGCAGTCGCCGCAGCCTCCGAGGAATCGCGCCGCGAATGGGTCGACGAGCGCCTGATCGACTTCGGCCGCACCCGCGCCCAGTCCGTGGGCTGGACCGACATCTACACCTTCACCAAGGCGATGGCCGAGCAGGTCGCCGAGGAGCTGTGGGCCGGCAACGGGCACCGCGTTTCCTTCGTGCGCCCCTCCATCATCGAATCCGCGATGAAGAAGCCCTATCCGGGCTGGATCGACGGCTACAAGGTCGCCGACCCGCTGATCATGGCCTACGGCCGCGGCGTGCTGCAGGAGTTCCCGGGCCTGGCCGATTCGATCCTCGACGTCATCCCCGTGGACCACGTCGTCAACGTGATCGTCGCGCTCGCCACCCAGGACGTCTCCCGCCGCGGCGACGACGCCTACTTCCAGGTGGTCTCCGGCGCGTCAAACCCGCTGCCCTTCCACGAGATGGTCACCGCGGTGCGCGAGTACTTCGTGAAGTACCCGCTCGAGGATGACAAGGGCCGTCCGATCCCGGTGCCCGAATGGTCCTTCCCCGCCGTCGAGATGGTCGAGCAGCGGTTCCGTGCCAAGGAGCTCTCCGCGAAGCTCGGCTCCGCCGCGGTCGCCTACCTCCCGGCCACCAAGCGCACCCGGGAATGGACCGCCAGCCTGCACAAGGCCACCTCGGGCCTGACCATGCTGCGCAAGTACATCGAGCTGTACCGGCACTACACGAAGACCGAGATGGTCTTCGACGACGCCAACACTCGGGCGCTGCGCGAGGAGCTGCCGGCCGCCTTCCTCGAGACCCATGACTTCGACATCAAGGGCCTGGTCTGGAAGGACTACTTCCAGCAGCAGCACCTGCCCGCGGTCACGGACCTCACCAAGGCCTACTCCCGGGCGAAGTCCGCCCAGAAGAAGCGGGCCTCCCGCCCCGTCCCCGAGCTGAAGCGCTCCGAGAACACGCTGGCCGTGTTCGACCTCGACGGCACTGTGCTCTCCACCAACATCGTCCAGCAGTACTTCGCCGTGGTCCGCGCCACCAAGCCGCGCCGCACCTGGCCGGCGGAGATCGGCGGCCTGCTGGCCGCTGTCCCCGGCTACCTGCGTGCCGACAAGCGCGACCGCTCAGAGCTGATCCGCCTGGTCAACCGCCGTTACAAGGGGTACCGCAGTGCAGATCTGCGCACCCTGATGCAGGGCGAGGCCGGGCGCCGGATCCGGGCCTCGATCCTCCCCGAGGCACTCGAGACCATCGAGCGCCACCGCGCCGCCGGGCACCGCACGGTGCTGGTCTCCGGCGCGCTGGACGTGCTGGTCGAGCCGCTCGCCGATCTGTTCGACGAGGTCATCGCCACTCACATGGACGAAGACACCTCCGGGGTGATGACCGGCTACCTGGCCACTCCCCCGCTGGTCGATGAGGCCCGCGCGAACTGGCTGCGCAAGTACGCCGACCTGCACGGCGCGGACCTGTCCACCTCCTACGGCTACGGAGACTCCCACGCCGACGCCGCCTGGCTCGAGCTGGTGGGCACCCCCGCCGCAGTCGCCCCGGACCTCGGCCTCTACGCGGTTGCGAAGAAGAAGCGCTGGCAGATCCTGGAGTGGTGACCCGCTGAGGGCAGCCGGCCGCCGGGCTGGCTGCCGTTCGGGCTGGCTGCCGGGGTGGCTGCCGTTCGGGCCAGCTCCCGCGCAGGCCAGCTCCCGCACCGGCCAGCTCCCGCACGGGCCGCCTCCTATACCGGCCCCGCGTGGGTCACCGGTACGGGCCACCAGTACTTTGTCTGTGGTGAGGGTTGAACGGCTCTACACCGTTCAAACCTCACCACAGACCGTTTTCTGGTGGAACCTGTCGTGCTCTGCCCGGCGCAAGCGGCCTTTCCGTCCGCGACGGTTCCTCCCCACCTCCACGTTGTCCACAGCGATGACGGTCTCGCCCCGTTGCGCCCCGTCGTTGCCGAGACTCGGGACATGTACGGACCGAGTCGACTGATCCTGCCGGCGAGCGCAGGGCCTCCCTTCCGCCCGAACCGTCGGCGTCGAGGAACCTTGCACCTCACCGCGAGGCAGCTCGGCATTGCTCGGCGCAGCGAACTTGTCGTCTTCGGCCTCACTCCGTGGACGATGCGAGCCGCTCTCGAGCGAGGCGAGCTGCAGCGCGTGGCCCGAGGCTGGATCGCGCGGCCCTCCGCCTCCCCTGACGTGATCCGCGCGCTCATCGCCGGGTTTCGTCTCACCTGCGTGGATGCTGCCCGGCTGCATGGGCTGTGGACACCGGATGACACTCCAGCCGAGGAACACCTGCTTCACGTCTACCGCTATGGCGATGAGCGTGCCGTCCCCGACGGCATGATCACTCATCTCCCCCGCGTCAGATCTTGGCCAGAGCAGGATGCGGTCGCCTCCGTGTCTCTCACCCTCGAGCATGCGCTCCGCTGCTGCAGCGGGGAGACCGCCGCGGTACTTCTCGAGTCCGCGATGGAGCGCCGGCTCTTGTCCCCTGCGGCCGTGCAGCAACTGCTCGACGATGCCCCTGACGCAGTCCGCTCACGGATCGGAACTCTGTCCGCCGCCAGCGACTCGGGATCGGAGACGAGGGTGGCGCGCTGGCTGCGTCGGCGGCACTTCCAGGTCGAACAGCAGGTGTTCGTGGACGGGGTCGGGCTGCTGGATGCCTACGTCGGCGGTCTCTTCCTGGAGATCGACGGCCGGGAGTTCCACGACGGCGAGGATGCCTTCAGCCGGGACCGGCGCCGAGATCTGCGGGCGATTCGACACGGGCTGCAGGTGCTCCGGCTGAGCTACGCGCAGGTGTGGCACGACTGGGAGAGAACCCAGCAGGACATCCTCCGAGCCATCGATGAGGTCGGTGCCTTCGGCCGACGCAAGGTCGAGCAGCTGGCGCTGCGCTGAGCGCGGCACCAGCACGTCAGGCACCACCAGCACGTCAGTTGCCACCAGTAAGCCAGGCAGCCCCAGCACATCACCCGCCACCAGAACTCTGTCCCTGGCGAGGCGCGAACGGCTGTAGGGCGTTGAAGAACTCGTGAGAGACAGATTGGTGGTGGCACCGGGCTGTGGGTGCCGCTGGTGTCAGGCGGAAGGACGGAATGGCGGGTGGCGAGTGGCGATGGGGACCTCTGACTGGGCAGCTCTGCACGGGTACTCCTCCCCATGGCGCGAATCGTGCAACCTTCCTAGGCTCGACGCATCGTCACAGGCCAGGGACCGCAACACCGGTCCCGCGCCGAGGACCGGGGCCGCGCGACCGTGCAGCTCCTCAACGCAGGGGAACGGCCTTCGCCGTACCCCGGCCCGCAGAAGGAGGACTCCATGTCCCGCACGATCATTGCCCGCGGCGCCGCTCTGGCCGCCGCCACCATGCTGGCCCTGACCGCCTGCGGCGGTACGGACGAAGCTCCCGCCGAGGAGCAGCCCGCCGCGGTCACCGAGCAGGAGGCGGAGCCGGAAGACGCCGACGCCGAGGAGTCCGCAGACACCGAGGACACCGCCGACACTCAGGACGCCGAGGACACCGAGGAGGCCGCGGACGATGATGACGCAGCCGGTGATGACGCCGCGGGCGCCGAGGCTGGCACCGTGGTGGAGATCGGCACCGAGTTCACCGACGAGGAGACCGGCGATGTGATCACCATCGTCTCCGCGGTGCGCGGCAACGACACCGAGTACTACATGGCCAGCGATAACCCTGACGGCGAGATGATCTACCTCGAGGTGAAGGTGACCGCCGGCGACCAGTTCGGCGGAGTCATCAGCCAGCAGGACTTCTTCCTCGACGACGGCGGTGAAGAGGTCAACTACGCCAGCACCGCGGACGACGAGCTGACCGCGGCCGGGTTCACGTACTTCGAGGGCACCCCGCGCAGCGACGGTGAGGGCACCGGCTATATCCCGATCTATGTCGAGACCACCGGGGACACCCTCAAGGGCGCCTACGTTCGGCCGGAGATGAAGATCCTCGGCGAGGACGAGACCGTCCCCGAGTTCCGCGGCGAGTTCGAGATCCCCGCTGCCTGATCCCGGTGGGCTGACCATCGCCGGCTGACTCCGGTAGCCGGTAGCCGACCATTGCAGTGCAGGGTGCCCCATGCGTGGGGCACCCTGCACTGCGTTCAGGGCCGACCCATGCGCTCAGGCCGCCATCAGAAGAGCGCCACCAGAACTTGGTCTCTCGTGAGGGTTGAACGACTGTGGCGCGTTCAAGACCTCGTCAGAGACAGAAAAGTGGTGGCCCATAAGGTAAGACGGGCCAAGGACCGGCTCAGAGCACCGAGGCGAGGAAGCCCTGCAGCCGTTCGGACTCGGGGTGGTCGATGACCTGCTCAGGGGTGCCTCGCTCGAGGATGCGGCCCTCGTCCATGAACACCACCTGGTCGGCGACCTCGCGGGCGAAGCCCATCTCGTGGGTCACCACGACCATGGTCATCCCGTCGGCCGCGAGATCCTTGAGGACGGTGAGCACCTCGGAGACCAGCTCCGGGTCCAGGGCGCTGGTGGGCTCGTCGAAGAGCATCAGCTCGGGGTCCATTGCCAGCGCGCGGGCGATCGCGACGCGCTGCTGCTGACCGCCGGAGAGCTCGGAGGGGTAGTGGTCCGCGCGGTCGGCGAGGCCCACGCGCTCCAGCAGTGCCCGCGCCTTCTGCTCGGCGACGGCCTTGGGGAGGCCGCGCACCTGCCTCGGCGCCTCCATCACGTTGCCGAGCGCCGTAAGGTGCGGGAACAGGTGGAAGCGCTGGAAGACCATGCCGATGCGGGAGCGCTGGGCGGCGATCTGGGCGGAGGTGAGCTTCTGCCAGCGGCCGTCGGGCAGCGGGTCGGGGGCGTAGCCCTGCACCACGTCGTCGATCAGGACCCGCCCGGCGGTGGGCTCCTCGAGCTGGTTGATGCAGCGCAGCAGGGTGGACTTGCCGGAGCCGGAGGGCCCCACCAGCACGGCCACCTCGCCGGAGCGCACCGTGAGGTCGCAGTCCTTCAGCACGTGCAGGTCACCGAAGGATTTGTGGACGCCCTCGACCTGGATCACGGTGCGGGGCGCGGAAGTACCGTCGGGCGCGGAAGTACCGCCGGGCGCAGAGGCGCCGTCGGACGCGAGAGTGCCGCCGGGCGCAGAGGCGCCGTCGGGCGCGGGGATTTCAGGGTTCTGGCTCATCACAGCTCCACCTCCGGGAGCGGGTTCTGCGGGGTGGTGCCGGCGCTGTTGACCGCCGCCTGACGGGAGCGCCTGCTGCGGCCGGTGGTCGGGGTGCGGTCATCGAAGCCTCGACCGAAGTGCTTCTCGAGGTAGTGCTGACCCACCATCAGCACGCTGGTGATCGCGAGGTACCACAGCGCGGCGACGATCAGCAGCGGGATCGGGGTGAACAGCTTGTTGGCGATGCCGTTGGTGGCGAAGGTGAGGTCGAGCGTGAAGGGCACTGCGAGCACCAGCGAGGTGGTCTTGAGCATGCCGATCGTCTCGTTGCCGAGCGGCGGGACGATCACGCGCATCGCCTGCGGCACGATGATGCGGCGCAGGATCTTGCCGTTGCTCATGCCGAGGGCCTTGGAGGCCTCGGTCTGGCCCTTGTCCACGGAGTTCAGGCCGGAGCGGATGATCTCGGCGAGATAGGCGCCCTCGTTCAGGCCCAGGCCGATCACGGCCGCCCAGAAGGCGGTGAGCAGGTCACGGGTGGAGAAGCTCAGCAGTTCGGGTCCGAACGGCACGCCGATCACGATCTTGGGCACGATCACCGTGAACAGGCCCCAGAACACGAGCTGGGTGTAGACCGGGATGCCACGGAAGACGAAGATGTATGCCCAGCTCACACCGCGCAGCACCGGGTTGTCGCTGCGGCGCATCACTGCTGCGGTCAGCGCCACGACGGTGCCCAGCACCATCGACAGCACCGTCAGCAGCAGCGTCCAGCCGACGCCCTGGATCACCTTGACGTCCAGCAGATACGTGGCCACGGTGCCCCATTCGAGCACCGGGTTGGTCACCAGGAACCAGATCAGGCCCAGGACCAGCAGGGCTGCGATGACGGCGGAGATCCAGGTGCCGGGGCGGGGGGCGGCCTTGGCGCGGATCGGGGTGAAGCGCTCCGTCGCGGGCGGCGGGGCCGACGGGGACGGGGCGGGGGTCTGGGTGGTGGTCACGGCTGGGGGTTCACTTCCGCGGTCGGGATCAGGCCTGCTTCATTGCCCCATGCAGCGAGGATGTGCTCCATGTGGCCGGCGTCGATGAGGTGCTGCACGGCGGCGCGGAGCGCGTCGGCCAGCTCGGGCTGGTCCTTGGCGACGACGATGCCGTTGAGGGCGGATTCTTCGATCTCGCCGATCGCCTCGAGGGTCCCGCGGGAGCGGGCGATGGCGTAGGCGGTCACCGGGGAGTCGGCCATCAGGATGTCGCCCTTGCCGCCGGCGACGTTGGTCGCCGCATCGGAATTGGACGCATAGGCGAGCAGGTCATACGCCTCTGCGCCTCCGTCCCGGCACTCCTGGGAGCGCTCGATGGAGAGCTCCTCCTGGTAGGTGCCCACCTGGAGGGCGACCCGCTTGCCGCAGAGGTCGTCGGGATGGATGCCATAGGGGTTCCCGGCCTTCACGGCATAGGAGATGCCGGCCTGGAAGTAGGAGACCATGCTGACGGCCTCGAGCCGCTCCTCGTTGACGGTGAAGCTCGACATGCCGACGTCATAGGTGGAGCCGACGGCGGGGATGATCTGCGCGAACACCGCAGCCTCGGTGCGGGTGGTCAGCCCCAGCACCGCACCGATCCCGGCAAGGATGTCCATGTCGTAGCCGATCGCCTCGCCCGAGGAGCCCACGAACTCGCCCGGGGCGTAGTTCAGGGCCGCGCCGTTGACGAGCTCACCGCGCTCGCGGATCTCTGCCGGGACCAGCGCGGCGATCTCGGGCACCTCGGCGATGCCGGAAAGGTCGACCTCCGGCACGGCGTTGGACTCCGCATCCAGGCGCTCGGAGGCGCGGGTGCAGGAGGCCAGTGCCGAGGTCAGCACAGCCGTGGCCAGGGCCAGGGGCGCGGCGCGCAGCAGGGTGCGCCGTCGGGGGCGAGAAACAGTCACCGATGAATAGTATTCATAGGTTTGCATGGAAACAAGTTGCTGTCGCGCGATTCACCAGGGGCGTGACCGGCGGGGCCCAGCCGCCCCACCAGCTCAGCCTCCCAGCAGCTCAGCCGCCCCACCAGCTCAGCCGCCCAGTGCCATCCCGCCGGTGGTGGTCGCTACCTCGTCCTCGGCGTCCTCCGCCCCGCTCCCGGCGAGCTCCGACTCGGCGTCGATATCCACCGCCGCGCCCTCGAACTGCGAGCGGTACAGGCGGGCATAGGCGCCGCCGACGGCGAGCAGCTGCTCGTGGTCGCCCTGCTCGACGATGTCGCCGTCCTCCATCACCAGGATGAGGTCCGCGTCGCGGATGGTGGAGAGGCGGTGGGCGATCACGAAGGAGGTGCGGCCCGCGCGCAGGGCGTTCATCGCCTTCTGCACGAGCACCTCGGTGCGGGTGTCCACGCTCGAGGTGGCCTCGTCCAGGATCAGCAGGCTGGGCCGGGCGAGGAAGGCGCGGGCGATGGTCACCAGCTGCTTCTCACCGGCGGACAGGGTGGTCTCGTCGTCGTCCACGACCGTGTCGTAGCCGTCCGGCAGCTGCCGGGCGAAGTCGTCGACGTGGGTGGCGCGCGCCGCCTCGATCACCTCGTCGTCGGTCGCGTCCAGGCGGCCGTAGCGGATGTTCTCCCTCAGGGAGCCCTTGAACAGCCAGGTGTCCTGGAGGACCATGCCGGTGCGCTCGCGCAGCTGGGCGCGGGTGAGATCACGGATGTCGATCCCGTCGATCGTGATCCGGCCGCCGCCCACCTCGTAGAACCGCATCACGAGGTTCACCAGGGTGGTCTTGCCAGCCCCCGTCGGCCCCACGATCGCGACCGTGTGGCCGGGATCTGCGACCAGCGACAGATCGCGGATCAGCTCCCGGTCGGGGCTGTAGGAGAACGCGACATGCTCGAACTCCACGCGCCCCTCGCCGATGCCCGCAGCGGCGGTGTCCACGGTGGTCTCCGGCTCCTGCTCCTCGGCGTCCAGCAGCTCGAAGACCCGCTCGGCGCTGGCCACGCCCGACTGCAGCATCGTCGCCATCGAGGCGACCTGGCTGAGCGGCTGGGTGAACTGGCGGGAGTACTGGATGAAGGCCTGCACGTCGCCGAGGGTGAGCTGGCCGGAGATGATCCGCAGGCCGCCCACGATCGCGATCGCGACATAGCTGAGGTTCCCCACGAACATCATCAGCGGCATGATCAGCGAGGAGACGAACTGGGCGCCGAAGGTGGCGCGGAACAGGGTCTCGTTGCGCTCCTCGAACCGGGCGGCGACCTCGTCCCGTCGGCCGAAGACGGTCACCAGGCCGTGCCCGGTATATGCCTCCTCGACCTCGGAGTTCACCACGCCCGTGGCGTCCCACTGCTGGGCGAACAGCTTCTGCGCGCGCTTGCCGACGACGCTGGTCAGCACCAGCGCCACCGGGATCACCGCGAGCGCGATCAGGGAGAGCTGCCAGGAGATCGTGAACATCATGATCAGCACGCCGAACACGGTCAGGATCGAGTTCACGAGCCCGGTGACGGTGTTCATCAGGGTGTTCTGGATGTTGTCGATGTCGTTGGTGACGCGCGAGAGGATCTCCCCGCGCTTCATCTTGTCGAAGTAGGCCAGCGGCAGCCGGTGCAGCTTCTCCTCGATGTCGCGGCGCAGACGCGAGACCATGCGGTAGATGATCCGGTTCAGGGCGATGCCCTGCAGCCACATCAGCAGTGCGGAGACGGCGAAGAGGCCGACGGCGAGGCCGAGCGTCTGGTACAGCGCATCGAAGTCGATGCCCACCCCGGGGGTGAGGGTCATGCCTGAGAGCAGGTCAGCGAACTGCTCCTCGCCCTCGGCGCGCAGCTGCGCGATCACGTCCGCCGGGTCGGCCCCCGCGGGCAGATTCTTCGAGAGCAGGCCGGTGAAGATGATGTCGGTGGCGCGGCCCAGGATCTTGGGGCCGACGACGCTGAACGCGACCGAGACGACGCCGACCGCGATCGCGAGGAACAGGTAGACGCGCTCGGGCCCCATCTCCCGCAGCAGACGCTTGGTCGAGGGCCAGAAGTTCTTCGCGCTCTGGCCGGGCCGCAGTCCGCGCGCGGCGTCCTTCTCGGAGGCGATCTCCGCCGCGGTGGACGCCTCGTCCCCGGCGGGAGTCGCAGGAGCCTGGGAGCCGACGGGGGTCGCGGGGTCCTCAGGACGCTGAGGAGTGTTCTTCGGAGCAGTCATCAGGCCACCTCCTCCTCGACGCCCTGCGAGCGGACGATCTCCTGGTAGGTCTCCGAGCCCTCGAGCAGCTCGGCATGGGTGCCCTGATCGATGATCCGGCCGTTGTCCAGCACCAGGATCAGATCCGCGGCGGTGATGGTCGAGACCCGCTGGGCGACGATCAGCATCAGGGCATCCTTCGTCTCCGGGACCAGCGCGGCGCGCAGCCTCGCATCGGTGGTGAGGTCCAGCGCGCTGAACGAATCGTCGAACAGGTACAGGGACGGTTTCGCGACCAGCGCCCGGGCGATGCACAGCCGCTGCCGCTGCCCGCCGGAGACGTTGGTGCCGCCCTGCGCGATCGGGGACTCGAGCTCCGTGGGCATCGACGCCACGAAGTCACGACCCTGCGCGACGGTCAGCGCATGCCAGAGGTCCTGTTCGTCGGCCGATGGATCCCCGAACCGCAGGTTCGAGGCGACCGTGCCGGAGAAGAGGTAGGGCCGCTGCGGGACCAGGCCAACTCGGTCCCAGAGCACCCGTGCGTCGAGGTCGCGCACGTCATGCCCGTTCAGCAGCACCCTGCCCTCGGTGGCGTCCATCAGGCGCGGCACCAGGTTGATCAGGGTGGTCTTGCCGGCGCCGGTGCCGCCGATGATCGCGACGGTCTGCCCGGCGCGGGCGGTGAAGGAGATGTCCTCGAGCACTGGACGCTCGGCGCCCGGATAGGTGAAGGAGACCTGGTCGAAGGTCAGCTCGACCGGGCCCTCGAGGTCGCGGATCCCGTCGGTGCGCTGGTGGACGCTGGTCTCGGTCTCGAGCACCTCGGTGATGCGGTCGGCGGAGACCATCGCACGCGGGATCATCATCGTCATGAAGGTCGCCATCATCACCGCGATCAGGATCTGCATCAGGTAGGCGATGAAGGCGGTGATCGAGCCGATCTCCATCTGCCCCGAGTCGATGCGCGGCGCGGCGACCAGCAGCACCATCACGCTGGAGACGTTCAGGATGAACATGATGATCGGATTGATCAGGATCATCAGCAGCCCGATCCGACGGTTCAGGTCGGTGAGCTGATCGTTGACCACCGCGTAGCGCTCCCGCTCGCGGTCCTCGCGCACGAAGGCGCGCAGCACCCGGATGCCGGTGATCTGCTCGCGCAGCACCCCGTTGATGTCGTCGATCTTGCCCTGCATCTGCTTGAACAGCGGCGCGGCCTTGAAGATCAGGATGCCGACGGCGACCAGCATCACCGGCACCATCACCGCGATCAGCCAGGCCATCCCCGGCTCCACGCGCAGCGCCAGGATCACGCCGCCGACCCCGGTCACCGGGGCCTGGACCAGCATGTTCAGCGAGAAGAAGACCAGCATCTGCACCTGCTGGACGTCATTGGTGGAGCGGGTGATCAGCGAGGGGGTGCCGAACTCGGCGAGCTCGCGCGGGGAGAAGGAGCTGACGCGCCCGAACACCGTCGAACGCAGATCCTTGCCGACCCGCATCGCGGAGCGCGCGGCGAAGTAGTTCGCCACCACCAGCGCGATGATGTTGCCGAAGGAGATGACCAGCATCAGCCGGCCGAGCTGCCAGATCACCGGAACATCGGCCTTGGCGACACCATCATCGATGATGTCCGCGTTCAAGGTGGGCAGGTAGAGCGCGGCCAGCACACCGACGATCTGGAAGAGCACCACGAGGAGCACCCAGATCCAGTACGGCTTCAGGCCCCTCAGCACCAGGCGCAGCAGGGTCACAGGATTCCTTCCGAAGGGCCGACGGCGCCGGGCACGGACCTGTCGACCCGGGAAGCATAGGCTTTCCCGGCGTCTCACCGCATCCGACTTAGGGCGGATCCGCGCAGGGCGGAACAGTCGGACGGAACGGTGGGGTGGAACCGGGATCCGGGGCCGACGGGCGGGGTCGGACGCGCGTGCGCGACGGTCGGACGCCCGTGGACGGGGACTGGCCGCACGTGGCGGCGACCACCTCTCCCCCTGCCCGCCCGGAGGTGTCGTCTACCGTGGGGCGGGTGAATCGACCAGTCCAACGCCTCATCATCATCGCGCTCGCGGTCCTGCTGGTCGTCCCCCTCGGAGTGATGGGGATCGGTCAGCTGATGGGGCCGGGCGCTGAACAGCAGACGGCCGAGAACTCGCAGAGCGCTGAGAGCCCGGAGGACCGGCCGACCGCGGACCCCGCCGCGCAGCCGCCGCGCCCCGAGCTGCCCCGCCCCGCCGAGCCCGCCGGACTCACGGAGCAGAGCGCCGAGGGCGCACAGGCCACGCTCACCTACCTGCTCGAGTCCTACGACTACATGATGAGCAGCGGCGATGTCTCCGTCTGGGAGGACTCCATCGATCCCAACTGCCAGGTGTGCGTGAGCTTCCTCAGCAATGCAGAGACGCTCGCCGCGCAGGGCGGCTATCTCGTGGACGGGGCCTTCGTGATCCACTCGACGTCCTTCGAGGGCACGGGCGAGCCCCCGGCCACCGGGACCGTGGTCGCCGACTTCACCCAGGAGGAGTCCATCCTGGTGGACGACCCGAACCTGCAGGCCAATCAGCTCACCGAGGTCACCGGCCAGCTGATCGCCACCATCGCCTGGGACGGTGAGCGCTGGCGCATCACCGACATGAGCATCGCTCCCCCGGCCGATGAGACCGGCGGGGCAGGCGCAGCAGGCGCAGGGGACGGACCCTCCGACGCAGGCGGGGCGAGCGACGCCGGCGGCGCGGGCGGCTGAGCCACAGGCTCCACGCTCCCCCACCCCGCCTATTACCTCCGCCAGCCACCCTCTCCGCGCCTCTCCCACCCCTCTCTCCGCACCTCTCTCATGCTGCTGCTAGATATCCCCTCTGAGCTGTCGCTTCGAGGACCTCTCACCGACAGCTGAGAGGGGATGCTCCGGGCATTTGCCATCGATCCCCTCTCTACTGTCGCCCGAGCACTCGCCAAGCGACAGCTGAGAGGGGACCGGAGGGGTGATGCGTGCTTCCGAGGGTGATGCCTACTTGATGCCGCTCATCATGACGCCACGCACGAAGTACCGCTGGAGGAAGATGAATACGAGCAGCGCGGGGATGAACATGACTACGGCGGAGGCCATCAGGGTCGCGAGGGAGACGTTCTGCTCCTGGAGGCTGTTGAGTCCGACGGTGAGGACGTAGTTGTCCGGGGACTGCTGGGCGACCAGGGGCCAGAGGAAGTCGTTCCAATGCCACAGGAACACAAAGGTCCCCAGGGTCGCGAGGATCGGTTTGGTCTGGGGCAGGATGATCGACCAGTAGACCCGCAGCTCTCCAGCACCGTCGATCTTCGCCGCGTCGATCAGCTCATCGGGGATGTCCTGGATGAACTGACGCATCAGGAACATCGCCTGCGCGTTGGCGACGGTGGGCAGGATCAGGCCCCACATCGAGTCCAGGCCACCGATCTGGCCCACCAGCAGGTACTGCGGGATGATCGTGAGCTGGTACGGGATCATCAGCATCGCGATGAACACCCAGAAGATCACCTCGCGGCCCAGGAACTTCTTCTTCGCGAAGGCGTACCCGGCCATCGAGGCGAACAACAGCACCAGCACCACCGAGACCACCGCGTAGATGGTGGTGTTCACCGCCCAGCGCGGGATGTGAGAGCTGCGCAGCGCCTGCCGATACGCCTCCAGCGACAGGTCGGCGTTGAAGAAGATGTCGGGGACCTGCACCGGGATCCCCGGGTGCAGGGAGATGATCACCATCGCCAGGAACGGGAACAGCGTCACCAACCCGATCACCGCGAGCGGGATATGGATCAGATGCTTCCGGACCCGCACTCCCAGCGGTGCCCGCCGGCGCAGCCCCGGCCCGCGACGCCCGCCAGCACCTGCAGCGCTCGAAGCAGTGGAAGTGTTCGAAGTGGTGGAAGTAGAGGTCATGAGTTGTTCCCTCCCACGAGGCGGCGCTGGATCAGGGACAGCACCAGCGTGATCACCAGCAGCACCACACCCACGGCGCTGGCATACCCGAACTCGAAGTATCCGAAGCCCTGGTCGAAGATCATGAAGGTCAGGGTGTAGGAGCCGCGGGCAGGGCCGCCACCGGTCATCACGTAGATGATGTCGAAGGCCTGGAAGCTCTTGACGGTCTCCAGCACCAGCACGAAGAACAGCGCCGGCTTCAGCAGCGGCAGCGTGATGTATCGGAACCGCTGCCAGGCCGAGGTGCCGTCGAGCTCCGCGGCTTCGTAGTAGTCCGGCGGGATCGCGAGCATCCCCGCGAGCAGGATCAGCATGTTGTAGCCGAAGCTGCCCCACGCCGCGACCAGCGCCAGAGCGGGCAGGACCAGCACCTGATGCTGGAGCCAGGAGCCCAGCTCCACCCCGAGCAGGCCGAGGGTCTCATCGATCGGGCCGCCACCGGAGAACAGCCACACGAAGATGATCCCCGAGATCACCGGCGAGGTCACCACCGGCAGGAAGAACAGCGCCCGGTAGAACGACATCCCCCGCATCGTGCGGTTGCACAACTGCGCCATGAACAGCGACAGCACCACCGACAACGGGATCGCCAGCACCGCATAGATCGCGGTGACCTGCAGCGAATGCCAGAACACATCGTCCTGGAACAGGCGCGTGAAATTCTCCAGCCCCACGAACTTGAACCGCCCCGACAGCGAGAAGTCACCCAGGCTCAGCACGATCCCGTAGAGCGCCGGGATGATGCGGAACGCCAGGAAGAACGCCACATACGGGAAGATGAACGCATACGCGATCAGCGCCCCACGGGACGTTGCCAGCTCCCGCCATGACGCCACCCGAGGCGTGACGACAGAAGGCTCGACGTCGTCGGCCGGGGTATCGGTGGTGCCGGGTGCCACGGACGTGGACATGCGGCTCCTCTCAGGACTGCGGCGCGCCGGGCACGTGCTGCTCGTGCACGTGGTGCTGGTGTGCCCGGCGCGCGGATCGGGTCTGGTCAGCCTCGCGCGAGCAGCTCGTTGACGGTGGTCTCCATGGTGTCGAGCGCCTCCTGCGGGTCCTTGCCCTGCAGCAGCACCGCCTGGATCTCGGGCTTCATCACGTCGATGATCTCCCGGGCCTTGGGGTGGATGATGCCGGCGTTGACCACGTCGAGGTACTGCTCGAACTCCGCGACCTGCTCATCGTCGTCATGGATCCCGGTGACGTCGGTGCGCGGGGAGTAGTAGACGAACTCCGAGCACACGAACTCGATGAAGTCGGGCTCGGTGAGGTGGTGGACCCAGGCGGCCGCGGCCTCGGGAGCCTCGGTGGTGTTGAAGATCGACAGTGCGCCGACGGAGCCGATCGCGACCTGCTCCTTGTACGTCAGCGGCGGCAGGATGGTCAGCGGATCCTTGAGCACCGCGCGGACCGAGCCGATGTTGCTGCCCATGCTGTACGCGACCTTTCCCTGGGCGAGGTCGGTCTGCTCGAAGGGGAGCACCACGCTGATCGGCTCTTTGGGTGCCCAGCCGTTGTCGACGATCTCCTTGACGAACTCGAGCGCCTCGAGGCCCTCGGGGCTGTTGAAGGCCGCGGTGCTCATGTCCTCGCTGAGCACCTCTCCACCGGCCTGCCAGAGGTACATGTAGTAGTTGTGGTTCAAAGTGGCGTCGCCGCTGTACTCCAGCAGGTAGTAGTCCTTCTCCTTCGCGGCGGCGCCCACGGCGCGCAGCTCGTCCCAGGTGGTGGGCCCCTCCATGCCGATCTCGTCGAGGACCTTCTGATTGGCGAAGGTCTGCGAGGCCTGCATCAGGATCGGGGCAGAGTAGAGGGAGCCCTCGTAGGTCATCGCTTCGAGCGAGGCGGGGACGAAGGCGCTGTCCCAGTCGTCGCGCAGATCATCGAGGTTCACGAGCAGGTCCTCGACGGCGAAGCGGGGCACGAAGTCGGGGTTGAAGTAGACGACGTCCGGGGCGTTGCCGCCGCTGATCGCGGTGGTCAGCTGCTCCTCGCGGTTGGCCCAGGGCTGCTGGACCACCTCGACGGTGACGTTGGGGTACTTCTCCTTGAAGGAGTCGACGTAGGGCTGGTAGGACTCGGCACTCGCGGAGTCGCTCAGCGGATAGATCCACATGACGATCGAGCCGGAGATGTCTTCCGAGCTCTCCGGCGGGGCCTCCGCGGTGTCACTGCCGCCACCACCACAGGCGGCCAGTCCGAGCGCGGCGGCGCCGGCTGCGCCGACACCCAGGGCGCTGCGGCGAGAGATTGTGTCGACCATGTCTCCTCCTTGAAACAGGCGGGTCACCGCCGGGCGGCAGGTGATGTGTCCCGGGACGTGCGTTCGGCCATCGACTCGTCGGGAGTGGCAGGGATCGACAGCGACCCGGCAACGATGACGGCAGCCGACGACGGCGGCAAACGATTTCTATACGCTAGCCGGGGATGTGACCCAGGTCAACAACGAAGAGATCACGAGAGGGTCAAGCCGCGGCGGCGGCGGACTCAGCCAGCGGGGCCGTACTCAGCCAGCGGTGTCTGACTCAGACAGCGGTGCCCGGCTCTCCCGTCGGCCGATAGAGGAAGACGTCGGTGCGGTACGGGACCCCGACCACGTCCCCGGGGGCATGGCCCAGGTGCTCGTGCAGATACCAGTCGAGGTTCGCGAGCACCTTCGACCGGCGCTCCTCGGGGGCGGTGATGACGTAGCTGCGGGTGCGGGCCAGATCGATGACGTCCTGCGTGGGCATCGGGTCCTCCCAGCGGTGCAGGCTGCGCCCGGTGAGCTCGAGGCCTGGTCCGACGGTGGGCAGGAAGTCCTCGCGGTGGATGTCGCCGGCGTGCATGATCCGGGAGAGGCGATGGACCCAGGGGATCGTCACATCGAGCATGTTCCACACCAGCGCGAGCACGCCCCCGGGCGCCATCAGCCGCACTACTTCGGCCGACGCCGCTTCGGCATCGAACCAGTGCCAGGCCTGGGCGACGGTGATCAGCGCGGCGGAACTCGCGGGCAGGCCCGTGTCCTCCGCAGGGGCCACGCGGGTGGTGACGGCACGGCCAGCGAACGGGGGCGGGCCCGTCGGCCTGCGGCGCAGTGCGGTCTCGAGCATGGCGGGGCTGGTGTCCACAGCGGTGACGTCCAGCCCTCGTCCGGCAAGCGCCCAGGACAGCTTCCCCGTCCCGGCACCGAGGTCGATCGCACGCACCGCGGTACTGCCGGGAGGCGCCGCGACCTGGGCGAGGAACACGTCGAGCACGGCGTCCGGATAGCCGGGGCGCAAGCGGTCATAGTCCTCACCCTGCTCCTGAAAAGCGGCGGCGAGCGCCCTCTTCCGCTCGGCGCTGCCGAAGCGGGGCGCGTCGCGCGAGGAGATCGGGGGGACCGGCGGGTTCCGCGGATCGGACGAGTTCAGCGCATCAGGCACGACCGAATCCTAGGACCTCGCCGTCGGTGGGGAATCGCGCCCGCGCAGCACGAGCCTGCTCAGTACGTGTCCTGGGACATCCCGGCGGCGAGGGCCAGCACGGCAGTGGCGAGCGCCAGGGCGAGGCAGGGCAGCACGAGCACCCAGCCTCGCACCCCGCGTCGGCGCACGAGCCCCCATCCCCCGAGCGCGAGGGCGATGGCCGCGAGGAGGAGGGCGAGGGCACCGAGCGGCGTGAGCAGCAGAGAGGGCAGATGCCAGTCATGATGTTCGGTGGCCACTGTCGAATCTGGCGCCGGCAAGTAGTACGTCACGCGGGCGGATTCGAAGACGAGCGCCGTGACCACGCCCGACCACGCGGCGCCGAGCGCGCCCAGCACGATCGACAGTGCAGCGAAGACGGTGCGGCGCCGCGACGTCACCCCAGGCACAGACGCCACCCCAGGCTCATGAGGACTCTCGAGGTGCTCCGCGCTCACTGCTCTGCTCCCCCGGGTCGATGGCGATTGCTGCTGCGTCGTGGGACCCGGTGGGCCGGACGCCTCGGGACGCTGCCATGGGGAGTTCTCCCCCTGGTGGCGGCCCTCTCCCCGCCATACTCTAGCGACCGAGGAGAAGGGGGACGTCGAT